>NC_010681.1:3191097-3510207 GCF_000020125.1 Paraburkholderia phytofirmans PsJN | reverse complement strand
ATAGGAGAGAGGTAGGTGAGGGTGACGTGAAAACTGTCACTGTTGCTCGTCCGATTCCGCGCTGGACGCCGTCGTGTCGGTCGTGGTCGCTCGCCTGCCGTTGCCTTGAAGGTCGATCTGCTGGACCCTGGACGCACTTTCAACGAATGGAGTGCGAGTATGGTTGATCAGAAGCAAGGGGCGGCGGCCAAAGACGAGAAGTTGGGTAAGCCGGTTGTCGCCGATGTGAAGGCAAATGCCGGTACTGGGACGGCGAACGATACCGCAGCGAAAGCGGCACCAGCTACACCGACAAAGATGGAGCTGGTAACCGAAATCTACAAGCGGATGCGGACGGTCAAGGACGTGACGCGAAAAGACATCATCGAGAAGTTCATCGCCGACGTTAAGCTAACGAAGACCGGTGCGAGCACATACTATCAGCTGATCAAGGACAAGCACGAACCGACGGGAAAGAAGTGATGTAGCGGGTCGATTAAATCTTGCCACGAAGCTTCTACTGTATTTTTTTGAGGATCAAGTCGTTTCCCGCTGATGCTTGGCGGGGACATCAGCGAAGCCCGAGGTCTGAGTGGTGGACCGAAAATGCGCGAATCGAATTTGTCGATTACAAGATAGCAAACCTTGGTCCAGATAAATTGGTTCCTAGTTTGTGATCGGCATAACGTGCTAGCCAACGCATCTTTTCTTGCACAGAGGCATCGCCATTTGGTGATGCTGCCATCACTGTCTGAATCGCTGCGGAGAATTTCTCCTTTTCGTTCTGGTTGTCTATTGCAAGATAGTCTATGAATGAAATGCCATCTTCCTCTTGGATCAGATTCAGCGTTCCGATTTCTACCGTCGGGTGGGCGAGCTGAAGCAAGTTTTCCGAGATGACTATCCGAGGGTGTTTAGCTTGCGTGCTTTCGAGACGGTAAGCATCAATTAACCCTTTGCTAAATAAGAATCGATCCTTGACAAAGTGCTTCCCAAATGTCACCCCGCCTCTGCATAGAAGCCCATCGAGAAGAAGCGAACGCTGCCAAGCAGCTATCGTTGAGATGAAATCGGCTAGGCACGCAAGATCAAACGGTCGGCTCAGTACGATTGAATCGGAAAACTGAGTGAGGCCGGAGTCTAAATCTTTGCTAAAGAGAGTCGCCGCTCGAAGATGCGCATCATACAAAATCTCCAGGTATTTAGGGGCGTGAGATGATTCGCAGTCGATCCGTACCATCTCGGAAAAACCCAGAAGATCTATAAATGCCACGAAATGGCTGGCAAGTTGCAATGGCATTGTCGATTAACCCGTAATAGAAAGACGAGCGGCAAGTTGCTCAAGACATTCCTTGTACGTCGCCATTCGTTTCTGGGCGTCCGTCCAAGTACCACCTGCCCACGCAACGCCCGATTCCGTTACTAACGCCGTATCTTCCTGCATGATACCGAACACGGGCTTCCCCACCTCCTGCATGAGAGGGGATAATGTGCCAAAGTCAGGAATCTGTGCAGCGATGAATTCCTCAGGGTTCAGAGAACAAAGATTTCTTTCGGGTGTCGATTGTCTCGCCAGAGCGGGGACTAGGTAGTTCGTGATTTGCTCCGGAATGCGTTTCATCCAAACATCAAAACCTGCTTTGGGCTTACCTTTGTAGATCTTGAAGAATTGAGATATCACGCCACAAAAGATTGGAAGTCCATGTCGTACCGGGAGTGAATAGCTTTTGTACGTCTCGCGAATTTGAGCATGCTCCTCAAGCCATCGAGAGACGATGGTTGATAGAGTGCGAATGGCTTGGACATTAAATCGGTCCGGTGCGACAGGAACAAAGAACGCGTCACACGCTAAGAAGAATGAACGTGTTAGCGCGCCAGCACTTGGGCCGAGATCAATGAATACATAATCATATTTCTTGGCATCTGCGAGGCGCGTCAACATGTCGCCGATGGCGACGTATGTGCGCATCAGGTTCGTGCGAGCAGCGAATCGTTGGCTGTGTGCTTCGCCAATATCATCTTCGATCGACGTGAGATCGACACTGCCTCGGATTAGGTCTAGCCCCGCTACCAGATTTACGGTCTCGATAGCATCGATATTTACCGCAGCAACCTCGCCCTCGATCCGCGGTTTGAGCGCGTCGAGGATGCTCGTTCCGGGAAGCTCTTGAATAATGCCGGTTTTTTCCGCGACCGCGTCCAATTCTTGAATGACCCTTCCCAAGCATAGTTCCGTCAGGTTGCATTGTGAGTCCGCATCCACTAACAACACCCTTTTCCCCTGAGTTACGAGAAGATGGGCCAAGTTGAAAGTGGTGGTGGTCTTGGACACACCGCCTTTATGGTTGTATAGAGTCACAATCGGCATTTGTCACCTTTATTGACAGTGGTCATCAGGATTCTACTTCTTGGTGCGGGAAGGCCAACCTGCAAAGTCAGTCGATCCGACTTCTATGACTGTTCGTGACTCTGGTAAAGCAGAGCAAACGTACTGCTGATTGGGAACTGACAGGGCGCGTTTGCTAAATATGTCGTCAGCTTTTTGCTGCTGCCCGTGGGGTGAAAACTGGCATCGCCGTCAAACCCGTATGACACGTGGTTTTCAATGGCGCCGGCTGGAAAATCACATCCAAAACCCGCGTGAATAGTGGGTTTGCTCAAGCCGTTGCAGCTTGGGAAGCTAGGGTATTACCATTATACGACGCCCGCAGAGCATGGCATTCTACGCGGGTTTCACGCGATTTGGCAAACGTGGATGTTTGCGGCCAGCTTAGGCGTGTGCTCGCTGCGGGAGCGGGTGCGGTGTTCCGCGCCACGACGCACTTGCCGCACCAAACCGCCCGTGTGCAACGGCTAATTGCGTGGCTCGCCCGTTCGATTGGCTATCTCCCTTACGGTTGCTTTTGACGCCCATGAAGTGTCGTCGCCGTTGGCAGGCGCCGCAACTAAGTGGAAAGGCAGGCACCGCCCGCTGCCGCGCAAAGCTCGGAACTAGCCGATTAGCGCTTCGATTGCCAACCAGAGCGAGAAAATTGAATGCCGCCAGAAGCCCATATAAATACAAGACCAATCAAATAGATACGCGCTTCCCGCTTCGATTTTTTAATTCGTTATGCATGATATTTCGTCAGTATCGATTCAGCGGTCTCCCAAAAAGTTCGAATAAATACTAAAGCTTGTCGGAATGCCGCCGTTTACTTCTTTAGCGCCCTTTCAAGAAGTTACAAGAATTCGTTCGGTTGGCTTCTGTCAAGTGGATTTTTGGAATGATTCAGCGAATCGGCGCTGACAGCAAACATCGAGATCAAAATGACCAATGGCGTGACAGTGCCAATCTGATTGGCGGCACACTCGCCCAAAAACAAAAATGGATATGAAAATCAAAGCTAAATTGACGTTGTCCCTGCTCGCTTCGCTCGCTCTGGCAGCGTGTGGTGGCGGTGGCGGTGGCGGCGACGGGGGTAATTCGGCGGCTGCGCCGTCGGCCGGCAGCGCTTCGGCGCCAGCCGTCGCTAGCGCGCCCGCTCCGGCTAGCGCGCCGGCCTCTTCGTCCTCCCTCAGCGGCGAGCAACTGCCGAGTCTGTCCAGTCCGCAGAGCGGTTCGGCTGCGGCCACGGGCAACGGCGTAGAAGGGATCTGGACTAGCCAGTTCGGCATCGACAAGACCACGGCGCTGGTCGATCCGCAGGGCAACATCTCTTACCTGAATACGGTAGGCGGCATCGGCTTGTCGGAATTCTTCGGCGTCATCGCGGCCGGTGCGCCGAACTGGACGCTCACATCGGGTACGGCATTCATCGGCGGCTTCTATTATCCGACGACCTCCGGCTCGGGCACCTTCGTGAATAACCAGACGTTCACCGGCAGCTATGTCGAGAACAGCAACACGGTGAACCTGTCCTGGAACTACGACGCGGCGAACGCGCTCGCGGTTACCCAGTCGAGCGTCGCGGGTACGTGGGCGGAAACCGGCTCGTCGCTGACGATTGCAAACGACGGCACGCTGAGCGGGACATTGAGCAACTGCCCGGTCTCCGGCACCTTGCTGCTGGCCACGCCATCGTCGAGCAAGAATCTCTACACGTTGAACGTGACCGGCACGACCGCATCCTGCACGTTGAAATCGGGTGCGACATACACGGGCAATGCCGCGATTACGTTCCTGCCGATCACGGGCAGCAACCTGTACGTCCGCACAATTTTCTTCATGATCAAGACAGCGACCAACGACACGGTCGCCTACGGTCAATTGACGAAGCAATAAGCGACGCATGAAACAAAGCCGCCGCCTGTTTGACGGGCGGCGGCTTGTGAATGTTCGCTACCTGTGCGTTCAGATCACGAAATAAGTCAGTTGAACGGCCGCGCGGGTGACCACCATTAGCAGCACCTGCACGATCACGAACAGCAGGATCGGCGAGAGGTCGATGCCGCCGAGTTGCGGCACCACGCGGCGCAGCGGGTTCAGAAACGGCGCCGTGAGCTGGTACAGAATCGGCATAGCCGGCGAACGCGGATTGAGCCACGACAGCAGCGCCATCAGGATCGTCAACCAGATGATCAGATTCAGCGCCCACTTGATCAGCGTCAGCACCGCGACGATCAGCAGCGTCGGCAACAGCGAGAGCGGATCGGCGCCGGTCAGCACCACCATCAGCACCACATACACGATGGCCGCCAGGAGGGCTGCGACAAGGCTTGCCCAATCGATCTTGCGCGTGCTCGGCAAGATATGCCGCAGCGGCAGCACGATCCAGTTGGTGACTTGCAGCACGGCATTCGTGACGGGGTTGTAGGGCGGCATGCGCACGACCTGCAGCCATGCGCGCAGCAACAGGGCCGCGCCGAACAGCGTGAAGACGGTATTGAGCAGAAAACGGGCGATATCGCCAAACATCTCGTGTCCTTATCCTTCGAATAACGACCGCAGACCGGCCGCAGGGTGCCGGCGCTTTCCGAACGGCGCGCCGGCGGTTTCATTTAATTTCCCGCGCCCTTTCCGCACTCGGGCGCATTACGCGTCGTTTGAAGCGGTTGCGTGGTGTCGCGATGCCACAGTTTGCGGGCTGCGCTCAACGGCTCACTGTATTAAAGGCCGCGGTTCGTCCCGCTTCCGCGCGGCATCACACGGAAATCTTGATCTCGCTGATCAGAATCGCGCCGTTGCCACCGTCCGTGTAGTTGGGAATGTCGGCCACCAATTGCTCGGAAGCCGGTTTAAAGACTTTATAAAAATCGTTCGCGCTGTCGAACAGGAAGTGGCCCGCGGCGACGTACGGCGGCGGTGTTCCAGGCGGCCCAGCATTGATGCCGACGTCGACCGACCAGCCCTTCAACGACGGCCCGAACAGCTTCGCCGCAAGCGGCATATGTGTGACGCAGTAATAGTCCACGTCGAAGTGGCCGTTTTCCCGATACGGATAGAGGATGCTGACCTTGATCATTGTGCGTTCTCGTCTGTTGGTCCCGATGCGCGGCGCTGGCGGATTGCGCGCGGCGCCGGACGTCACATTATCACGGCTTACTTGACGCTTGCACCTGCCGCGGCCTGATTCAGCGACCGGTTGAGCGATTCTTCCACGGCCTCGGAGATGGCGTCGATCGCGGCGGGCGGCGTGACACGGCGTTCGGCCAGTCCGACCGCGCGCCGCGACATCAGCCCGTACAGCGCGGCGTGGTCGCCGCCGAGGCCTTCCAGCAGCGCTAGCTGTTTCTGAACCACGCCCGTGTCGCCGCGCGATACCGGGCCCGCGAGCGCATTGGGCAAACCCTTGTCGCGGGCGGTTTCGATGGTGCCGGAGAGCATCGGCAGCAGCGCGCGCAGCGCGTCGTCTTCGGCAAAGCCCAGCGTGCGCCACAGCGCGACGCATTCCGCGAGGCTGCACAGCGCGAAACTGGCGGCGTAGTGCGCGGCGGCGTGATAGAGCATGCGACCGCCCGCCGGAATCGACAGCGGATGGCAGCGCAGCGCGACGGCGAGGGCTGTCAACGTGTCCTTCAGGGCGCCGTCGGCCTCGATCGTCACGGAACAACCGGCGATGCGCTCCAGATCGGCGAGTTCGCCGCTAAAGAGGTACAGTGGATGAAACCCGCCGATCGACGCGCCCTGATCGCGTGCCGGGGCGAGCAATTCGACCGGCGAAGCGCCGCTGCAGTGCACGAGCGCCTTGCCGTGCGCGCCGGCCGCGTCGTCCGGGCTGAACCGGAGTGTGTGCGCTGACGTACCGATGCTGTCATCGGGAACAGCTAAAAAGACGATATCGGCGGCGTCGACAACCTGTTGTGGGTTCTCCACTGCCGCGCAATGCTCGATTTGACTGGCAAGCCGGCCGGCGGATGTCGCCGAGCGACTTGCCACCGCCGTGACCGGATAGCCGGCGCGTGAAAAGCTCAGCGCGAGGCAACGCGCGAGCCGGCCCGCACCGATAATGCCGAGGCGCGGCAGAGAGGACTGGGACATGGGTGCGTGCTCCAGACGGAACATTGGGAAAGCAGAAGTATCGCGCATCCGCCACGCTCGCGGCGCGGCTGAACGTCGGCTTTCCCCTGATCAGTGCGCCCGCGATATGGCGCGCCCGGCCGGTCATCCGGCGGCATGCGCCCCGCTGGCAAGAAAACTGCTCACAATTCTTCAAAGCCGGTTTGGCAGTTGCTGTTCTGGGTATTTCGTCTCGCAGTCAGATTCGGGAGGTTCACGATGAATATTTTTTCTTACCGAAAGCACTTGCGGTTCCTGACGCATGCACAGCGCCGTCGCTGGTGGGACCAGAAAAAGCGCCTGACGCCGCGCGTGCGGATCAGCGGCGCTTATGTGCCGCCCAGCGTGTCCCGCGAGTTCGCGTATGTGAAGGTCGGCTGACGTCGCGGCCCTTGCAGGTAAGGAAATGCCCGGTCTTCGGCCGGGCATTTTTCGTTTTGGAGCGCAATTGGGCGCCGTCAGAATCGAAGCTAATTTGTAATCAAAGATTACCGTGAGACGAATGCTTCAAGCGCTGCTACGTGAATTGCGGCGCGTTGCTTGCGTTTTGTCACGCGCAATCCCTGAGTTTTCAGCGCATTGCGAAGCCCATGAGTCGCTTAAGGCGTCCGCGAGAATTGCGACGTCTTGCCGCCAATTGCAATTTGCAACAAATGCGAACAGATAGGCGCGGTCTTTTTCGATACATTGATTTCATAGCATGCAGGGCATGCGAAGTCGGCGACCTTGGTGGGCCGCGCTAGGAGAATAAAAGTGAAAAAGATCGTTCCGTTTGTCGTTGCCGCAGCACTCGGCTTGGGACTTGCGGGTGCCGCTCAGGCGCACGTTTCCGTAGGTATCGGTATCGGGGTTCCGATTGCGCCGGCTTACCCGGTTTATGCCGCGCCGCCACCGGTGTACTACGCGCCGCAGCCGGTTTATGCGCCGCCGCCCCCGGTCGTTTATGCACCGCCGCCAGTCGTGGTGGGCGGATATTATGGTGGTTATGGGCGTCCTTATTATCACCATGGCTATTACCGCGGTTATTACGGTCATGGCTACTATCGCCGTTAATCGCGGCACGTAGCGTTTTCGTTGACGGCGTAACGCCGGCTTGATCGCCGGGTTACGCCGTTTGTTTTGGGTTGGCGGCTTGTCATGCAGTCAGTCCGGTGCATTTTGCCGGAAAGACGGTTTGAATTCGCGCCAGTCGGACAGGGCGAAGAGTCGCCGGCACAGAAGCTCACTTCACGCGTGACGTTCCAAACCTCTGCCGAAGCTGGGAGAATGGCTGTTTCGCCACCGCTCTGGAGAGTTTCGCCGATGCAAGCGCTTCCCGCTCCCACTTTCGACGACGTACTCGACGCCGCTGCGCGTCTGAACGGCGTCGCCCACCGCACTCCCGTTCTAACCTCGAGCACGTTCAACGAGCGCACCGGGGCGTCGGTGTTCTTCAAGTGCGAGAATTTTCAGCGTATGGGCGCCTTCAAATTTCGCGGCGCCTATAACGCGATCTCGCATTTCGACGCGGAGCAACGCAAGGCCGGCGTACTGACGTATTCGTCGGGTAACCATGCTCAGGCGATCGCCTTGTCGGCACGTCTTGCCGGCATCCACGCGACGATCGTCATGCCGCAGGACGCGCCGGCGGCCAAAGTGGCGGCAACCAAGGGCTACGGCGGTGAAGTGATCACCTACGACCGCTACACGGAGAACCGCGAAGAGATCGGCCGGCGGCTCGCCGAAGAGCGTGGCATGACACTGATTCCTCCGTATGACCATCCGCACGTGATTGCCGGGCAAGGCACGGCGGTGAAGGAGTTGATCGAGGAAACCGGCCCGCTCGACATGCTGTTCGTGTGTCTCGGCGGCGGCGGGCTGATCAGCGGCAGCGCGTTGGCCGCGGCGGCATTGAGCCCGGCGTGCACGGTGATCGGCATCGAGCCCGAAGCGGGCAACGACGGTCAGCAGTCGCTGGCGCGCGGCGAGATCGTGCATATCGACACGCCGCGCACGATCGCCGACGGCGCCGCCTCCACGCATCTCGGCGACTACACGTTCGCGATTATTCGCAAGCTGGTCGCGCAGATCGAAACGGTCAGCGACGCGCAGTTGATCGAAACGATGCGCTTTTTTGCCCAGCGCATGAAGATCGTGGTGGAGCCGACGGGCTGTCTCGCCGCGGCCGCGGTGCTCAACGGCATCGTGCCGGTGACGGGCAAGCGTGTCGGCGTGGTGGTGAGCGGCGGCAACGTCGACCTGGAAAAGCTCGCGCAGTATCTCGCCTGATACATCGTGCAAGCAGGCGCTGTCGCGCTCGCCTGGCTTGGCGCTCAATCGAAAACGGCTCGCCAACGCGAGCGTTTTCACGTCAGCTTGCCACGTGCGCGGTTTGCACGATCAGATCGCGATACCCGTTGACGATCACGCTGTACGAGAAGTACGCAAACAGCAGCGCGGACAGTACGTGACAGGCGCGCAGCAAACCGGTGCCTGCGCGTTTGCGCCCGTGGCTGCCGAGTCCGCAGATAAAGATGGTCCAGCACAGGCCGCCGAGAAAGAAGCCGCCGAGAAACACCGGCGCGGTCGTCACGCTCGTGGCGCCGGCCTTCGCGATCAGCGCGCCGCCGACCGCGGCGAACCACAAAATCGCCGATGGCGACGACACCGCCAGCAAGACGCCGCGCAAGAAACCGCGCCACGCGGACAGATGCGGCGCATTCGCGTCCGCCTCGCCGGCCACTGCGGGCGCCGTCGCCGGGAACATCGCTTCACGCGCCATCTTCCAGGTCAGGAAGAGCAGGATCCCCGCGCCGCCGATCCACACCACCCAGCGCACCGATTCGAACTGCAGCAAGGCCGCCATGCCCGCAAGCGCGAGCGCCGCGTAAATCAGATCGCCGATGCATGAACCAAGGCCGAGCCAGAAGCCCGGTTTGAAGCCATGCGAGAGCGTCAGGGAAATCATGGCGACGTTCACGAGACCGATATCCAGACACAGCGACAGCGACAGAAAAAATCCATCCGACATCATTGAAAAAGCATGCATCCGCGCAACGGCTCCGATAGCTCTGTTATTTCAGTCTCGTTATACGGTTTGCCTCAGAGGCCCAACTCGTTCCACAAGGTGTCAATGCGCTGTTTGACCGCGTCGTCCATCACGATGGGGCGGCCCCATTCGCGATCGGTTTCCCCGGGCCACTTGTTGGTCGCGTCGAGGCCCATCTTCGATCCGAGGCCGGCCACGGGCGAGGCGAAATCCAGGTAGTCGATCGGCGTGCGATCCACCAGCACCGTGTCGCGCGCCGGATCGATGCGGGTGGTGATCGCCCAGATCACCTCCTTCCAGTCGCGGATATTCACGTCCTCGTCGACCACGACGATGAACTTCGTATACATGAACTGCCGCAGGAAGCTCCACACGCCGAACATCACGCGTTTGGCGTGGCCGGGGTAGCTCTTCTTCATCTGCACGATGGCCATCCGGTAGCTGCAGCCTTCGGGTGGCAGATAGAAGTCTGTGATCTCGCTGAACTGCTTTTGCAACAGCGGCACGAACACTTCGTTGAGCGCGACGCCGAGCACGGCCGGTTCGTCGGGCGGTTTGCCGGTGTACGTGGAGTGGTAGATGGCGTCGCGCCGCATGGTAATGCGCTCGACGGTAAAGACGGGGAACCACTCCTGCTCGTTGTAGTAGCCGGTGTGGTCGCCGTACGGGCCTTCCAGCGCATGTTCATAGGCCGCCGACGCGCCCTTGACCGGACGCGGCGGCGCGCCTGCGGGAGCGGGCGAAGGCGCGCCTTCCTGCGGATAGATGAAGCCTTCGAGCACGATCTCGGCGCGCGCCGGCACCTGCAAACCGTCGACGCCCGGCGTGATGCACTTAGCCAGTTCGGTGCGGCCGCCGCGCAGCAGCCCGGCGAATTGGTATTCGGAGAGCGTGTCGGGCACCGGCGTGACCGCGCCGAGGATCGTCGCCGGGTCGGCGCCCAGCACGACGGCCACCGGATACGGCTTGCCGGGGTTCTGCAGCGCGAACTCCCGAAAGTCGAGCGCGCCGCCGCGATGCGCGAGCCATCGCATGATCAGTTTGTTACGTCCGATCAACTGCTGGCGATATATGCCTAAGTTTTGTCGGCTCTTGTTCGGGCCTTTTGTAACGGTCAGGCCCCATGTGATTAGCGGGCCGGCATCGCCGGGCCAGCACGTCTGAATGGGCAGCCTGGCGAGGTCGACATCGTTGCCTTCCCAGACGATTTCCTGGCAGGGCGGCGCGCTCACCGTTTTGGGCGCCATGTCCCACACGGCCTTCGCGAGCGAGAACAGTTTGCCGGCGTCCTTGAGACCCTTCGGCGGCTCCGGCTCCTTTAATGCGGAGAGCAGCCGGCCCACGTCGCGCAGCGATTCGAGTGCGGCGCCGTCGCCTTCGCCGGCTTGCGCATCCACCCCCATGCCGAGCGCGACCCGCCGAGGCGTACCGAACAGGTTGCCGAGCACCGGGAACTCATGCTGTGCCTTGCTTTCGAACAGCAAAGCCGGACCGCCGGCGCGCAGCACGCGGTCGCACAACTCGGTCATTTCCAGGACAGGCGAGACGTTTTGCGAGATGCGGCGCAGTTCACCGATCGTCTCGAGACGGCCGACGAAATCGCGTAGGTCTTTGTATTTCATCTGGTGCGGTTCAGTGCCGCGCAGGCGGCGGAAAGGGGAGGCGCGGCAGGATTTAACGGCGCCAGAACGATTGTCGATTTTACCTGTGTTGGCAGGCGCACGTAGCTCAGCCAAACGACCTAGGTGAGACGGGGGAATCGAGATCGCTCAAAAGGCGCGCGCCGCGCGGTTTTGGACGGTCTGAACACCGTTCATTATTACAATTAGTTATACATTTGCCTATCTATAGTGTTGACGATCTATAAAACCCTGCATAGAATCCGTCCACATTGGTTGCAGGGCGTGAACCTTTTTACCACTGCCCCCGGTCCCATCAGACGCAACGCGTCACCGCTTACCGAGTCCCTGCACGGTATCTAACGGTCTTATTGATGTCCTCGCCAGCGCCAACTGACGCTGGTTTTTCGCGTGGGAGCCACCGCCCGCATGTTTTTTTGACATGCCGCAGTCCTCTTTCAGGACGGCTCCCCACAAACGGTATTTGCCGTTTTCCCGACGTCGCTGCTGCCCTAACCAGACAGAGCGCGCGATGTCTTGACTCTGCGAACGTGCCTCACCGCCTCTTCATCCGACGGGGTTCGCGGATCATGCAACATGGGAGATCTGAATGAACGCCTGGTTATCGTGGCGTCCCGATGAGCGTATCGCGCAAGTTGTGCGTGGTGCGCTGCGTCGCGGGACGCGAATGAGTCATCACCTGTTCAGCATCGTCGGCGGTATCGCGGTGGTGCTGACAGTCGCACTGTGGCTGATGCCGGCCCTGCGCGGCACGCTAGCCGCCAAGTTGATGCCGGTCATCTCCGCCGCTGTGCAAGCCGGTCCCGCCCGTCTGCTTCAGGGCAACCCGCTGCCGGCTTTCGGACCGCCCGCGCGCGCGTCCTCGGACGACTCGCTGACCGCCAACACGAACGGCCCCGATGCCGTGAGCGGCACGAACAACGGCAACACTGTCACCGCGGGCAACTCCGGCTTTGACAACGCATTCGACACAGCCGGCTCGACCGGCATGGGCGTCGCAGCGCTGAACGGCCTCGACCCGCGCACCATGCAAAGCGTTACCGCGCTGGCGAGCCTGATCCCGTCGCAACGCGTATCCGCCGACGCACGCGACGACCGCGTCCTGATCTCGACCCGCGAGCAGGACCTGGTTGCGTCATTTCTGGCACGGCGCTATCGCGTCGCTCAGGAGCCCGTTAGCGAGCTCGTGAAGGCGGCGTTCGACACCGGCCGCGAAGTCGGTCTCGATCCGTTGCTGTTGCTTTCAGTAATGGCAATCGAGTCGGGCTTCAACCCGTACGCCGAGAGCGGCGTCGGCGCACAAGGCCTGATGCAGGTGATGTCCAAGGTGCACTCGGACAAGTTCCAGTATTTCGGCGGTCAGAGCGCGGCGCTCGAACCGGTCGCGAACATCAAGGTGGGCGCGCTGGTGCTGAAGGATTGCATCGCACGTGGCGGCTCGCTGCCGGGCGGTTTGCGTCTGTACGTCGGCTCGACCTCGCCGGACGACGGCGGCTACGGCGCCAAGGTCATGGCCGAGCGTGCCCGTCTGCGTGACGTGGCGCGTGGCCGCAAGGTGCCGATCAACGCACCGCAGGCGCCGGTTTTGACGGCGTCGACCAACACGGCTGCGCCCGCCAGCAGCAATGGCAAGCGCGTGCAGGTGACGCTCGAGGGCAGTCATCAGTTGAGCGCGGCGACACCGGTCAAGGCGCCGGTTTCCGCCGAGCAGGACGATGCGAGCGCCAACGCGACGAAGCATGTGGCGTCGGCGTCTGAGCTAGGCGCTTGAGGTTGGAAGCGTAGACTTGCGGCTCCATGCAGGAGCGGCAACAAAAAAGGACACCCATCTGGCGTGTCCTTTTTTTCGTCTGGCGACTGAGAGTGAGCTGCTTCGCTCAGGCTTTGCCGAACAATTTCGCCAGCCGGTCGACGGCCTCTTCCAGCTTCGGATAGGCGGTCGCGTACGACAGCCGGATGTAGTCCTTCGGCGCATGCGTGCCGAAATCCATGCCCGGCACCAGCACCACGCCCGCGTCGTGGAGCATCGCCTTGGTAAGCGCCGCGCTGTCGCCGGCCGCGGAATGCGCAACCGTGCGGCAATCGGCGTACACGTAGAAAGCGCCGTCGGGCATCACCGGCACGGAGAAACCGAGCGATTCCAGAGCCGGCGCGATGAAGTCGCGGCGACGCTTGAATTCCTGGCGCCGCGCTTCGTAGATCGCGATCGTTTCCGGCTCGAAGCAGGCGAGCGCCGCGTGCTGGGCGAGCGCGGAAGCGCAGATGAACAGATTTTGCGCGAGTTTTTCGAACGCGCTGACCATGCCGGGCGGCACCACCAGCCAGCCCAGGCGCCAGCCCGTCATGTTGAAGTACTTCGAGAAGCTGTTGACGGTGATCACGTCGTCGCCAAACGAGAGCGCCGACACGGGCTTCGCGTCGTAGCTCAGCCCCTGGTAGATCTCGTCGACGATGGTAAAGCCGCCACGCGCCCGCACGGCCTTGACGATGCGCTCCAGCTCAGCCGGTTCGATCGACGTGCCGGTCGGGTTCGACGGCGACGCCAGCAGCACGCCACGGGTGTGCTCGTTCCAGAGGCGCTCGACGTCGGCGGCGGTGAGTTGGAAACGTTCGGCCGGGCCGCTAGGCACCATCACCGGCCTGCCTTCGGCGGCGATCACGAAATGGCGGTTGCACGGATAGCACGGGTCGGGCATCAGCACTTCGTCGTCGCGATCGACGAGCGCCGCGCAAGCCAGCAGCAACGCGGCCGATGCACCTGCGGTAACGACGATCCGCGCCGGATCCACGTCGACGCCATAGAAGTCGGCGTAATGCGCCGAGATCGCTTCGCGCAGCGCGTGCAGACCGAGCGCGCTGGTGTATTGCGTGACGCCACGGCGCAGTGCGCTCGCGGCCGCCTCGATAACCGGCTCGGGCGCGGTGAAATCGGGTTCGCCGATGCCCATATGAATGATGTCGCGGCCGTCGCGCTCAAGAAGCGCGGCCTCCTTGGCCAGTTCCATCACATAGAAAGGCTGGATGGCGTCGACACGCGCAGCAAGCCGCACCAAGGGTTCGGTCACGGAGTTCATACGATTAAATCCAGTCAGAAGCAAAGCGGGACGACGTTCGACGCGAGTGCTTATGCTCGAAACGGCGTCCTTGCAGGCGATTCATTCGCGCCGCATCCATTCAGCGAGGCGCATGACGGCAATCAAGCTGCCAGCATCGCGCCTTGCGCTCAACGCTTGCGAGCGGCCTGCGTCTCATCCACGCGCAGTTGTGCCGACAGCTTGTCCAGCACGCCGTTCACGTACTTGTAGCCGTCCGCGCCGCCGAACGTCTTGGCGAGCTCGACCGCTTCGTTGATGACCACGCGATAAGGGATGTCGACGTGATTCTTCAGTTCAAACGCGGCTACCAGCAGCACGGCGCGTTCGACCGGCGAGAGCTGCTCAATCGGACGGTCCAGACACGGAGCGATTGCCGCGGAGAGGGCTTCCGAATCGCGGATCACGCCATGCAGAATGGCGTCCAGATGTTCGTGGTCGGCCTTGTCGAAGCCTTGCGCGCCGCGCAGTTGCGCGTCGATTTCACCGCCGGGCGAGCCCGACAGCAGCCACTGGTAAAGCCCCTGCGTGGCCAGTTCGCGGGAGCGTCGGCGTGCGCTCTTCATGCCTCTTCCTCTTCTTCGTCTTCTTCTTCGTCGTCGCCGCCGAGTTGTTCGAGCGCGACGGCGAGATTCGCCATTTCGACGGCCACGCGCGCCGCGTCACGACCCTTTTCGGTCATGCGCGCGACGGCTTGCTCGTCGTTTTCGGTAGTCAGCACCGCGTTCGCGACCGGAATGCCGAAGTCGAGGCCGATGCGCGTGATGCCCGCGCCGCTTTCGTTCGAGACCAGTTCGAAGTGGTACGTTTCACCGCGAATCACCGCGCCGAGCGCGATCAGTGCGTCGAATTGCGCGCTTTCGGCGAGCTTTTGCAGTGCCAGCGGGATTTCCAACGCGCCCGGCACGGTGACGAGCAGCACGTCTTCGCCGGTCACGCCGAGGCGTTCGAGTTCTTCGATGCAGGAGTCTGCGAGGCCATTGCAAACGGGCTCGTTAAAGCGCGCCTGGACGATGCCGATACGCAGTCCGTCGCCGTCGAGGTTCGGTTGGTATTGTCCGATTTCCATGTGAATTCCGTAGTGTTTTGAGTGGGCGCGAAGCGCGTGAATGGTCGGATCAGCCGTGTTGCGGAGCTTGTGTCTCGCCGCCTGGCATCGGCACGAAGCCCGTGACTTCGAGACCGTAGCCCGACATGCTGCCCAGCTTGCGCGGGTTCGACAGCACCTGCATCTTGCCGACACCGAGCTCACGTAAAATCTGCGCGCCGATGCCGTACGTCTTGAAGTCGACCGGGCGGCGTTTGAGTGCGTCGGCTTTTTCCTTCGAGTCGAACGCCTTGAAAACGTCGATCAGATGGTCCTTCGAGTCGCCGCAGTTCAGCAGCACGATCACGCCGCAGTCGCGCGCGGCGATTTCTTTCATGGCTGCGTCCAGCGTCCACGAATGGGTGGATTCGCCGACTTCCAGCAGGTCCAGCACCGACAGCGGTTCATGCACGCGCACCAGCGTGTCCTGATCCGTGCACGGCGTACCGCGCACCAGCGCGATATGCGGCTGGCCGCTCGGCTGGTCCAGATACATGACCGCGCGGAATGCGCCGCGCGCGGTCTGCATGGTGCGCTCGCAAATCCGCTCGACGATCGACTCGGTGCGGCTGCGATAGTGGATCAGATCCGCGATCGTGCCGATTTTCAGACCGTGTTCGCTGGCGAATTCCATCAAGTCCGGCAGGCGTGCCATCGTGCCGTCGTCCTTGATGACTTCGCAGATCACCGCGGCCGGCGTGAGCCCGGCCAGTTGGGTGAAGTCGCAGCCCGCTTCGGTATGGCCGGCGCGCACCAGTACGCCGCCGGGCTGCGCCATGATCGGGAACACATGGCCCGGCTGCACGATGTGCTCTGCCTTGGCGTCCGGCGCGACCGCTGCGGCGATCGTGCGGGCGCGGTCCGCAGCCGAAATGCCGGTGGTGACGCCTTCGGCCGCTTCGATGCTGACCGTGAACGCGGTGCCGTACTGCGTGCCGTTGCGGTAGGTCATGAGCGGCAGATTCAGCAGCTTGCAGCGTTCCTGCGTGAGTGTCAGGCAGATCAGACCGCGGCCGTAGCGGGCCATGAAGTTGATCGCTTCCGGCGTGACGAATTCGGCGGCGATCACGAGGTCGCCCTCGTTTTCGCGGTCTTCTTCGTCGACGAGGATCACCATCCGGCCTGCTTTCAGTTCGGCAATGATCTCTAGAGTGGAGGCGAGCGTCATGTTGGCGAGAGTTTCGAAGAAAGCGCGTATTTTACGCCACGCGCGGGCCCAAGTCGCCTCCGCCGAACGGCATAGGCCATTTGGTCGACTGGCGATGAGCCGTCCGCCGTTGCTATGCTCGTTGAAAACGATGGCCGCATGAACCGGCCGGAGGCGGTGAGGCGCCGCCTCCGACTTATGCATAGCCGGGCTTGCGGCCTGTTATTTCGGCGCGTTGAGCATGCGCTCGACGTAGCGCGCAATCAGATCGATCTCCAGATTCACCTGCGTACCTTCACGCAGGCGCTTGAGCGCGGTCACTTCGACCGTGTGCGGAATCAGGTTGATCGAGAATTCGCAGCCATCGTCGCGATCTTTAACCGAGTTGACGGTCAAGCTCACGCCGTTGACAGTGATAGAGCCTTTGAACGCCAGATAGCGGCCGATCTCGCGCGGAGCCAGCACGCGCAGTTCGTGCGATTCGCCGACCGGCGCGAAATGCGTGACCGTGCCGAGGCCGTCCACATGGCCGGAAACGATATGGCCGCCGAGCCGGTCGTGAGCGCGCAGCGCTTTTTCGAGATTGACTTCGCCGGTCTCGCCGAGGCCCGCCGTGCAGTTCAGGCTTTCGCGCGAGACGTCGACTTCGAACGAGTGGGCGGTCTTTGCGACCACGGTCATGCAGGCGCCCTGAATGGTTATGCTGTCGCCGAGTTGCACGTCGTCGAGATCGAGGCCACCGGCTTCGACGTTCAGGCGCACGCCCGCGTCGCCGTCCGTGCCGAGCGGTTTGACTGATTCAATGCGGCCCACGGCCGCGACGATTCCTGTGAACATCGTACTAATCCTCGATCATTTCGAAACGGGTGGGGTCGCGGGCTCGTTGCCGGGTCCGGGTTGGGGCATAAAGCGCGCGAGAATCCGCACATCTTCGCCGATCCGGTCGACCGCATGGAAGTTCAGTTTGACGCGGCCCTCGAGCGTTTCGGGCGCGCTCAGATTGAACATACTCATCGAATCCATGCCGAGCAGGCTCGGCGCGAGATACACGAGCAATTCATCGACGCAGCCTTCGCGCAGCAGCGAGCCGTTCAGCTTGTAGCCCGCCTCGACATGCAGTTCGTTGACGTTGCGCTGGCCGAGCACTTTGAGCACCGCAGGCAGATCGACCTTGCCGGCCGGGTTCGCCAATTGGACGATCTCCGCGCCGCGATCGCGCAACGCGGCGGCGCGATCGGTATGTCGCCCATCCAGATTGCCGCAGAAGATCAGCGTGGATGCGCCGGCCAGAATCTGTGCGTCCGGCGGCACGTCGAGCTGGCTGTCTATCAGTACGCGTTGCGGCTGGCGCGGCGTATCGACAGCCCGCACCGTCATGCGCGGATTGTCCTCCCTGACCGTGCCGATGCCCGTCAAAATCGCCGACGCGCGGGCGCGCCAGGCGTGGCCGTCGGCGCGCGCCGCTTCGCCAGTGATCCATTGGCTGTCGCCCGAAGGCAAGCCGGTGCGTCCATCCAGCGAGGCCGCCACCTTCATGCGTACCCACGGGCGGCCGCGTGTCATGCGCGAGACGAAGCCGATATTGAGTTCGTGCGCTTCGTGGGCCAACAGTCCACAGCGTACTTCGATGCCGGCGTCGCGCAACATGGCGAGACCGCGCCCGGATACCTGCGGATTGGGATCTTCCATTGCCGCGACAACACGCGCGACCTGGGCTTCGATCAAAGCATTCGCGCACGGCGGCGTGCGCCCGAAATGGCTGCACGGCTCCAGCGTCACGTAGGCCGTGGCCCCGCGCAGATCGTGACCGCGCGAGCGGGCGTCTTTCAGCGCGCGGATCTCGGCATGGTCCTGGCCGGCCGGTTGCGTAAAGCCTTCGCCGATCACCTCGCCGTTCTTGACGAGCACGCAGCCGACCCGCGGATTCGGGTCGGTGGTGTACATGCCGCGCTTGGCCAACGCGAGCGCGCGTTCCATATGGACGAAATCGGTTTGCGAAAACATCGGTGTCCGGTCGGGTACGGTGGCTAGGCTGTAATGGGTTTCGGTTTTAGCGGTAGGTTGTCTCGCCGGCTTCAGGCCGCGAGCGACGCGAACGCGCCGCGCGCGGCGTCGATCGTGGCGTCGACGATTGCGTCGTCGTGAACGATCGAAACGAAGCCCGCCTCATACGCCGAAGGCGCGAAGTACACGCCGGCGTCGAGCATCTTGTGGAAGAACGCGTTGAAGCGCGGCACGTCGCTCTTCGTGACTTCTGCGAAGCTGGTCGGGATCGAGTCGGTGAAGTAGAGGCCGAACATGCCGCCGAGCGAATCGGCCGCGAACGGCACCTTGGCTTCGCGCGCCACGTTCGCGAGACCCTGCACGAGGCGCGCGGTGCGCGTGGCCAGCGTGTCGTAAAAGCCCGGCGCCTGGATCAGTTGCAGCGTTTTCAGGCCGGCGGCGACCGCGATCGGGTTACCCGAGAGCGTGCCCGCCTGGTAGACGCCGCCGAGCGGCGCGAGATGGGCCATGATGTCGCGCCGGCCGCCGAAAGCCGCTGCCGGCATGCCGCCGCCGATCACCTTGCCTAGGCACGTCAGATCCGGCGTGATGCCGTAGACCTCTTGCGCGCCACCCAGGGCGACGCGAAAGCCGCACATCACTTCGTCGAAAATCAACACCGAGCCGTGCTCGGTACACAGGCGCCGCAAGGCTTGCAGGAATTCGGGCGTGGCGCGCACGAGGTTCATGTTGCCGGCCACCGGCTCGACGATCACCGAGGCGATCTCGTTGCCGAACGCCTTGAATGCTTCTTCGAGTTCGGCAACGTTGTTGTACTCGAGCACGGTGGTGTGCTTGGCGATATCTGCCGGCACGCCCGCCGAAGTCGGATTGCCGAAGGTCAGCAGGCCCGAGCCGGCCTTGACCAGCAGACTGTCCGCGTGGCCGTGATAGCAGCCTTCGAACTTGACGATACGGCTACGGTTCGTGAAGCCGCGCGCAAGGCGCAGCGCGCTCATGGTCGCCTCGGTGCCGCTCGACACCATGCGGACCTGTTCGATGGAGGGCACCAGCTTGCAGATTTCTTCGGCGATTTCCACTTCCGATTCGGTCGGCGCACCGAACGAGAATCCGTTGCCCAGCACGCGCTGCACGGCTTCGAGAACTTCCGGATGGACGTGGCCGAGGATCATCGGGCCCCATGAGCCGATGTAGTCGATATAACGCTGACCGTCCGCATCCCAGAAGTACGGGCCTTGCGCGCGCTCGATAAAGCGCGGCGTGCCGCCGACCGAGCGGAAGGCCCGCACCGGCGAGTTCACGCCGCCGGGAATGGTGCGTTGCGCGCGTTCAAAAAGGGTTTCGTTTCTGGACATGGCGATGACTGGAATTGGGGTTGCGCAGCAACGCGGATGGCCTCTCGGCGAGTCGCGCGGCACTGGGATAGGTGGGGAAATTGTACCGGAGTCAGCGTGAACAGGTTTTCCGGATGCGCCTGCGCAGCGGGCCGCTTGCTTAGTTTTTGTGCGTGGGTCCCGTCGGCGTGTCGAACTTCGGCGGCTTGCGCTTGCCGGTCAGTTCCGCCCAGCGCTTTTCCAATGCGCCTTCGGCCATCGGCTTGATCACGGTGCCCGAGCTCTGCGCGTCCCACGTCTGTACGGAGAAACGATGCGTGCGCAACATCTCGCGCGGAATCACCACACCTTCATGTGCATCGACGAGCCAGTCGTACACGAAGTCGATGCACAAACGGTAGCCGCGCTTCGTGGCCGGATCGGGGACCTCGTACGGCGCGCGCGTCACATAGCCGGAGCCGAAGATACCCTTCGGTTCCTGCGCCACGCGATGCAGGAACACGCGGTCGCCCGGCAGGATGCTGCGCGCAAATCCGCAGCCCCACGCGTCGGCCACCGCGACGCCCGCAACCACGCGTTTGGCCACGTCGGGCAACTCGGGCCATGGCCATTTCTTGGGGCTCCAGATCAGCAGGAATGCGGTCATCGCGTGGTCGCGTACAGAATGGTCGGGAAGGGCGCTGCGCAAAGATTTGCGCGTTACCCGAAGCGCTCAGGCGGCAGCTTAACCGATCGGCAACGTGGCTGCCGCGCGTTGTCGACGCCGCACGTGCGTCTTTGCGACTTGGTCCAGAGCCCGGCTGTCGTATTAACCGTCGCGTACAATTGAGGCTGTCAAGTTGCTGTTTTCCCCGTTTCACCTGTTCCGCTGCCGATAACGGCGCGGCGCTTCATCTGGATTCCCATGTCTCACGTCGCCAGAAGCCGGCCCGATGGCCGGCTGATTCTGTTGCTCGGTGCGCTTGCCGCATGCGGGCCGATTTCCATCGACATGTATCTGCCGAGCCTGCCGACCATCGCGCAGGCGTTCGCCATCAGCACCGGCGCCGCGCAGACCACGCTCACCAGCTTCATGTTCGGCTTTTCGATCGGCATGCTGCTCTATGGTCCGCTGTCGGATACCTATGGCCGCCGGCCCGTATTGCTCGGCGGCATCGTCATGTACGCGCTGGCTAGCGTGGCCTGCGCGATGTCGTTCTCGATCGGCTCGCTCGTGACGTTCCGCTTCGTGCAGGCGCTGGGCGCGGGCGCCGCCTCGGTGCTGGCGCGCGCCATCGCACGCGACGCCCACGGTCCGACCGATGCCGCTCGCGTGTTGTCGATGCTTGCCATCGTCACGTCGATCGGACCGTTACTCGCGCCGCTCATCGGCGGACAGTTGCTGCTGCTCGGCGGCTGGCGCGTGGTGTTTATCGTGCTGACGCTGTTCGGCACGGTGTGCGCAATCACTGCGTTTCTCAAAGTGCCGGAAACCTGGCCGCGTGAGAAGCGTGCGCACTCGGCGTTGCTGAAGTCATTCGGCGCGTATGGCAAGCTGCTACGCGATCCGGTTGCGTGGGGGCACATGCTGTGCGGCGGCATGGCGTTCGCGTCGATGTTCGCGTACATCACCGCGACGCCGTTCGTCTACATCGAATATTTCCATGTGTCGGCGCAGCATTATGGCTTTCTGTTCGCGCTGAATATCGTCGGCATTATGTTCGGCAACTTCATGAATACGCGGCTCGTCGGCCGGCTCGGTTCGCTGCCGATCATTTCTTTCGCCGCGACCGTGAGCTGCATTGCGTCGCTGTTTGTCTGTCTCGTGTCGCTGACCGGCTGGGGCGGTCTGTGGTCGATCGTGTTCGGGCTGTTCTTTGTGGTCGGCGTGGTCGGTCTTCTGTCCGCCAACTGCACGACCGATTTGATGCATCGCTATCCGCAGAATGCCGGCGCCGCGGCCGCCGTGTTCGGCGCCGTGCAGTTGGCGCTTGGCGCGTTGTCGAGCCTTGCTGTCGGACTCTGGCAGGACGGTTCGCCCAAGGGCATGGGCGCGACGGTGGGCGTGGCGGGCTTGCTGTGTTATCTCGGCCGGATTCTAGTTGTTAGGTGGCACGGGACCAAGGCGCCTGTCGCTGCTGCGTGAGGACTGACGAAGCGCAACCCGCGTGGCGTCTACGGAAAACACCAGGTGTTGCGTGCGCGCGACCGTGCGTTTGAATTTCCGTTGCTATGATGGACCCACTGTTCCTCGGAGCGGCATTCATGGCGATCAGAGATTTGATGAACGGCGAACGGCAACACGCTGCTTTCGCTGAAGCGCAGAAGCTGGCGGACAGCGGCGCCTATCACGATTACACAGACATCGAATACGTCTTGCGCTTTGATTTCGGGTTGTCTGATGTATCAACGCTGCTCGACAGTCAGTTGATGCATCGCGATCTGAACCGCCGTTGCGCGGATGCGCGCGAGAAGCTTGAGCTGCTTGGCGTGTGATGTGCGCGGCACATTTGTAAAAGCGTGTTGATGTGAGGCGCTGTGCTTCGCACTGGCAGCGCTAGCGTTGCATAGCTGCTCGTGCGATCGCTCAACGCTTTTACAAAAACGGGATGCTGCCGAGCGGATGAATCGCAGGCAGTGTCATGTGCCGTCCTCACATCTGGAGTGTTATTCATGGCTGGTAGCCAGCACGACCTGCATCTGCCGCATATGGACAATCCCGCTACGCTTTCGCAGCCGGGCGGTCACTACACTCATGTCGCGGTCGCAAATGGTTTCGTGTTCGTCTCGGGACAATTGCCGATCACGGCGCAAGGCGACAAGCTATCCGAGGCCTCGTTCGAGGTTCAGGCAGAACAGGTGTTAGCCAATGTGCAAGCCGCTTTGGAACGCGCCGGTAGCGGCGTTGCGCAACTGGTTCAGGTACGCGTCTACATTGTCGATGTCGAGCATTGGATGAGCTTCAATCAGATCTACGCGCGTTGGGCCGGTGAAGCACGGCCCGCACGCGCAGTAGTGCCGGTCCCGCAGCTGCACTACGGTTTCAAGATCGAGGTCGAGGCGACCGCGCTGGTTTAGCTTTTGGTACTGACCTGGTGTCTTGAGTGTTGGCGTGTGCTCAGCCGCGCAGCGCGTTCCCTCTGGGGCTTCAACCTTTGAAATGACTAAGCGCCTTTTGATCGGCAGGCGGTCGATTTTCTTGTGTTCCATATTTCCCCGCAGTAGGCACTTGTAGATGGTAACCTTCCCCCCGTCCCAGCAAGAAGTGAATTATCGACGCCGGTCGATCGCGGCGAGTTGCTGGCGCAATTCCTTTATCGCGTTTTCCAGCTGAACCTCAGCACCCGACAGCAGCATGTTTTCTTCGACACTCCACGGGAACTCGGTGCTTTGAGGGATGCGAATTTTGAGGCGCTCGACGAGCCACGAGACATGCAGGATGGCGCTTGCCGCCTCCGGGCAGGCGAGGTCATGCAGGGGAATATCCTTCAGCGCGTCGCCAAATCGAACGAGCGATGAATACTGTTCTTCACGCGTGGATTGCTGACCGAAGAACTTACCCCATTGTTCCCTATCGGGCATAAGACTCGCTGATCCGGCGATCATTTCGAAGAGGTTTTTTGCCAGTTCCAGCCGAGAGATGCGCTCTACTAGAGCGCGTTCAAATTCAGTGCGACGGTCACGCTCATATTGTTGTTTCGAAACGAACCACGCAATAAATATAGCGCCAACGGAACCGAAAGCCTGCGCCCAGGCAGCCCAGTCCGAACTTTGAGAAGGAGGCTTCGTCAGAAACGCACAGCCAAACACACCTAGAAATGCTCCCCCGCCGAATAGTGCCGCCGCCTGAAGTTTTTTCATGCTTGAGATCCAAAATTTTCAACGCCGGTGATACAGCCGATCCTTGAGTGTCGGAAGGAGCACAAGCGGCGCAGTGTGAAGCGCACGTCAATGATTTTGTTTCGGTGGTTCGCTGGAGTCCCCCGGCAAGCTAAGTGCATTGAGATGTGCAGGCAGGCGCTACAGTTCCCACAGATACCGGACATGAGATCGATCGCCCGCATGGGTCGGCGAAGCGAAGGATTGCTCGGTCACGAGCGGAGCGCAAAGGCGTCTGGCGCTGTCGGGAGTAGGTGGCAACTAAGCTCCCGTGGTTGTCGGAAGCTTAGTTCGTTTGGATCGACGGATGGATGACGGTCGCCCCTTCCATCCCGCTGGTGGCTTTTTTTTCCATGTGGAAATACTCCGATTGCATACTTTTCGCGAGCAAGATGCGCGTCGAACATCTGGGGGCGGCCGCCACCGACGGCTGCACGTCGATCAATCAGCTCTTTGACTGTCGTCTTGCTTTCGTCTGAGCATCGAGCGCCGAAGATGATCCCAACTAATGCGGCCCGATCGAAAGGAAAAATGGTCTTTGCCGCGCCGGGTACGAGAATCCGACTTTCCTGCTCGTACGCCCATTCAGTGCTTTTCTTCAATAGCGCACGTATGGCATCGACCCTTTCAAGGTCAGTCCACTCCATCGAAGGGTAGTCATCGCCGTACTCGACAGGAAAAGCGCGCATAAATACATCTGGATCGGCTGGAACATAGAAGATGAGGCAGACTCCGGCATGGTTGTTTGCGTAATGAGCCCACATCAGCAAGCTGCGCGGCGTTTCCGCCATAGAATAAATTCCAAATGCGTTTGCATTGATGTCAAAGCTTCGTTGTGCTCGCCCCTGAGCCCGGTCCAGAGTCAGCATGTCGCGATAGAGTTCGTTGCGATGCTTAACCCCCCGGCTGATAGATTGACTGCCCCGGCTCGCCCTTACCCTTGTCTTGAGCTGCTCCAGTCGCCGTTTGCGATCCCGCAGATCGGGGCTTACGCGAGCGATACACTGAGCATCAAATGGATCGTTAAACTGCTCTCGGGACGAGAGATAGAAGGTCGAACTCAGCAACAGCGGTTCCAAGTGCTGCTTCGTCGCATCCCGATATTTGTAAAGCAGTCGTGGGTAGCTACTTCGCTGGTTTAAAACTTTGCGAGCTGCCCATCGCGAGTCCCCAAGTAACAATTTCTTTCGCATCATTTTTAGCTAGCTAGATCCTTCGCGAACTGAAAAACGAGGCCATAAAGTCGCTCCACCGACTCGCCGGCCAGCGCTTCCAATATCTCTCGGCAGACGTTCGATTGGATGGTAGGAAATCCGGGTTCATCCACGGCTGGCAGGCCTGGCATTGGTGCCAGGCCTGCCATTGACGCCATCTGCTGTAGTCAGCTACAAGCATTGCGCTTCCCCGGTTTTTCCACCTTGCGGCGCTGGACGACCGCGTAATTATCGGGCTACTACCGCTTGACCTCAAGCGGGCATGACGCACTCACACAGAGCGGTCGCTCTAGCATTTTCGGCTGACCATAAAAAGAGCCCGCTCGGGGCGAACCGCGCGGACTTTTATTAATGCGCTTTTGGACCTAGATTCCGCTCACCGATGCAGCGCTTGCAGCACTGGGAGTTCCTGCGGCCTCCTTGTAAGCCAAGCATGTCTCCCAGGCCGGTGATTGCGACGTATTCGGTTTTGCCATTCCACGCCGCAACGATTCGCTCTTTGGCCAGCATTTCAGTGAACCATCACTCGATGGGCCCAGATTGCTGGAAGAGCAACCGTTGCTGATTTGGCAACCCCAGTTATCGAAACAACAGCCGTTGTCGAATCGACCACCGCTCGGAAGGCTTGCGCCTAGGCTTCCGAGAAGCCTTCTCGAAATCCATAGGTTACTGGTGGGTTTGCAATGGGTTTACCGCGCACTCTATAATTGCACCGTCGCCCCGGAGGTCTAAACCATTCCGCCCTAGCAGCGGGAGGCACCTTATTTATACGGCGGTCACCTCTCTTACCACGGTAGGTCTGTCGATCGCCACCATGCGTCACTCCCCGTCACATCCTGGTAACGCCGATGCAACGCTGGCTGCGTTACCGACAGACTCCGTCCGCGCTCGGTGACAGAGGTTGTCACCAAGGACGGCTGGAGCATGTCCTGCGGACGTCCGAGGGACAAAGGTTATTGCCCGTCCCGAATCAGGACCAGTCCAAAAATGGGACACCCTTGCAAGGCAACGCAAATCAACGCAAGGCAACGCGATGCAACGAGGATGCTTGAAGAAATGCTTGGAGCATCCGCTAAGGACGCCCCTAGAAAATGCTTAGCAGGTGCCTAGCAAGTGCACACGGATGAAACACCAAAGGCATCACCCGTGGCCTAAAATTTAAGTGTGGCCGTGACTTTGCTGGAGGCTGCCATGAGCGACGCAATGTTGGTGACTTTGATAGGAACTATTTTGATTGTGTTTGGCACGGCGCTCTGGGTCACGACCGAGAACGAGGCGCGTCTGTCCCGCTGGTTCCAGGAGCATCATCTTCGGGACTTGATGCACCGCAGGCATTGATACCCCGCCCGAAGGACATTTTTATTTGGTGGGTTCTTTGGCGGGTAGAAACGAAAAACGGGCCAAGAGGCGCGTATTCGATAACGCATTCTGGCGGAGGCGGTGAGATTCGAACTCACGGAAAGATTGCTCCTTCGCCGGTTTTCAAGACCGGTGCCTTAAACCACTCGGCCACACCTCCAAGCCCTAAATTGTAACCTGAAAAAACCTCGTTGCGGCGCCCGCTCGATCCACAATCACTGCGGATCTTTCAGAAACAGTTCCTGCAAATCATTCAGGAACGCCTGGCCGAGCGGCGTAGGCGCGATCTTTTCGTGGTCGCGCGTGATTAGCTTGCGCCGCTCGGCTTCCTGCAAGGCCGGCTCGATCGATGTCATCGACATGCCCGTGCGCTCGATGAATCGATGCACCGGAAACCCTTCCACCAGCCGCAGCGCGTTCAGCATGAACTCGAACGGCAGATCGCGCGTCCCGACTTCGCGCTCTTCCTGCACTGCCGTGCCGGCCAACGCCCGCTCGATGAACGTGGTGGGATGCTTGTAGCGCGCCTGGCGCAGCACGCGATTCGGAAACGACAGCTTCGTATGCGCGCCCGCGCCGATGCCGAGATAGTCGCCGAAACGCCAGTAGTTCAGATTGTGCTTGCTCTGCCGATGCGGCCGCGCATACGCCGACACCTCATAACGTTCGTAGCCCGCCGCGGAGGTGCGCTCGTGAATCCAGTCCTGCATGTCGGCGGATGAATCGGCGTCGGGCAGGGCGGGCGGGAACTTCGCGAACAACGTGTTCGGTTCGAGCGTCAGGTGGTACAGCGACAAATGCGGCGGCGCGAACGACAACGCCGTCTCGACATCGGCTTGGCATTGGGCGAGCGTCTGTCCCGGCAGCGCGAACATCAGATCGAGATTGAAGTTGTCGAACGTGGTCGCGGCGACTTCGACGGCATGGCGCGCCTGCGCCGAATCGTGGATGCGGCCGAGCGCCTTCAGATGCGCTTCATTGAAACTCTGAATGCCCACCGAAAGCCGGTTCACGCCGCTCGCGCGAAACTGGGCGAATTTGGCGGCCTCGAAGGTGCCCGGGTTGGCTTCGAGTGTGATTTCCGCGTCGGCGTCGAGCGGCAGCAGCGCGCGCACGTCCGACAGCATGCGGTCGAGCCCTGCCGCCGAAAGCAGACTGGGCGTGCCGCCACCGATGAACACTGTATGCACCTGCCGCCCCCACACCAGCGGCAGCGCCATCTCCAGATCGGCGCGCAAGGCGTCGAGATACTCGTTTTCCGGGAACGTGTCGCCTTTCCATTCGTGCGAGTTGAAATCGCAATACGGACACTTGCGCACACACCAGGGGAAATGCACGTACAACGCCAACGGCGGCAGCGACGTCAGCCGGATACTGCCCGGCGACGTGAAGGCTTTGATGACGCCGTTGCCGATATCGGCGGGCGCCGGTTTGATCGGAATCACGCTTCCTCCGTGAGACGCGCGAGCAGTTGCCGCAACGCAATCGCGCGGTGGCTGCTGGCGTTCTTCACCGCCGGTTCGAGTTCGGCAGCGCTCGCGTTCAGCGGCGGCAGGAAGAAGTACGGGTCGTAGCCGAATCCATTCGCGCCGCGCGGCGCGTCCAGCATTTCGCCATGCCAGCGGCCTTCGGCGATGAGCGGCTCGGGATCGTCCGCGTGACGCACCAGGGCCAGCACGCAGAAGTAATACGCGCGCCGATCGGTTTCGCCTTGCAACGCCGAGACGAGGCGTGCGTTATTCGCCGCGTCGCTCTTCTCGCCGCCGGCAAGCTGTGCGTAGCGCGCCGAATAGACGCCCGGTGCGCCGCGCAACGCGCGCACGCAAAGGCCGGAGTCGTCGGCGAGCGCGGGCAGGCCGGTCAACTTCGACGCGTGACGCGCCTTGGTCAGCGCGTTTTCGACGAAGGTCGGATGCGGCTCTTCGGCTTCCGGCACGCTCAGTTCGCCTTGCGGGATCAGTTCGATGCCGGCCGCGCCGAGCAACGCCGCGAACTCGCGCAGCTTGCCCGCGTTGTTCGACGCCAGCACGACTTTTTTCAACGGCGCACCTGAATCGGCTGCGCCGTTGCGTTGAAAAACCTCACTCACTCTTTTGCTCCAACGCCGCCTTCTGCTTCGCGATCAGCGTATTGATGCCGTCGCTCGCCAGATCCAGCAGCGCGTTCATTTCGTCGCGGGAAAATGCCACGCCTTCCGCGGTGCCCTGAATTTCGACGAAGCCGCCCGCGCCCGTCATCACGACGTTCATGTCGGTGTCGCATTGCGAGTCTTCGTCGTAGTCGAGGTCGAGCACCGGCAGGCCGTCGTACACGCCCACCGAAATCGCCGCGACGTAATCCGTAATCGGCGAGCTTTCGATGCGGCCGGTGGCCAGCAGTTTCGCCACCGCGTCGTGCGCCGCCACGAACGCGCCGGTGATGCTGGCCGTGCGCGTGCCGCCGTCGGCCTGGATCACGTCGCAATCGATATGCAGCGTGCGCGCGCCGAGCTTCTCCAGATCGAACACCGAGCGCAGCGCGCGGCCGATCAGCCGCTGGATTTCCTGGGTGCGGCCGGTCTGTTTGCCGCGCGCGGCTTCGCGGTCGCTGCGCGTATGCGTCGCACGCGGCAACATGCCGTATTCGGCGGTCAGCCAGCCTTGGCCGCGGTCGCGCAGAAACGACGGCACGCTCTCGGCAATGCTCGCCGTGCAGATCACTTTCGTATCGCCGAATTCGACCAGCACCGAGCCTTCCGCGTGCTTCGTGTAGTGGCGCGTGATGCGCACGTCGCGCAGCTGATTGGCCTGGCGGCCGCTGGGGCGTTGGGTGTCGTTGGTCATGTTGGGATCGGTCAGGAAGAAAAGCAGGAGGGAAAGCGCGATTTTACAGCCGATCGGGCGGGGCGGCTGCCCGCGTGTGCCGGGGCTCTCCACGGGGACCTATCGTCAAAAATGGGATAATGCCGTTTCCCCGCCCCGCGTCTCGTACACGCCGGGCGATTCGACTCTCCGGCCATCGTCGAACGCATGGCCACAATCGCGAGAAATACGATGATCTACAGCATGACTGGCTATGCGAGCGCCACGCGCGAACTCGTCGCGGCCTCGGGCACAGGCGGCGTGAGCGTATCGGTCGAACTGCGCACCGTGAACTCGCGCTTTCTCGATCTGAACTTCCGCATGCCGGAAGACGTGCGCGTGTGCGAGCCCACGCTGCGCGAGATGCTGATGAACAAGTTGTCGCGCGGCAAGGTCGATATCCGTATCAACCTGCAACGCAGCGAACAGTCGGCCAATGCGGGTTCGATCAATCATGATGCGCTCACGCAACTCGCGGTGCTCGAGCGCACGGTGCTCTCGACGTTTCCGGAAGCGGAGCGGCTGCGCACCGGCGAGATTCTGCGCTGGCCGGGCATTCTGGCCGAAAGCGGCGTGGCGCCTGAAGTGCTGCGCGACGCCGTGCTCGCGTGCGGCAAGCAGGCCATCACCGACCTGATCGACGTGCGCGCCCGCGAAGGCGCGCAACTGGCGACCATGCTGCTCGCCAACGTCACCGAAATGGAAGCGATCGTCACGAAGATCACGCCGCTCGTGCCGGAGTTGATCGCCAAGCATCAGCAAAAGATTGTCGAGCGCCTGCAGGAAGCGCTCGGCATCGCCGCGCCGGATACCGCCGCGACGATCGTCTCGCGCGAGGAAATCAACGAGCGGATTCGCCAGGAAGTGACGATGTACGGCATTCGTATCGACATCGCCGAAGAACTGTCGCGCCTCACGGCTCACCTGAACGAAACGCGTCACGTGATTCAGAAGGGCGGCAAGGTCGGCAAGCGCCTCGACTTCATGATGCAGGAACTGAACCGCGAAGCGAACACGCTCGGTTCGAAGGCGGCCGCGAAGGAACTGGCGGATTCGTCAATGACCCTGAAGCTGCTCATCGAACAGATGCGCGAGCAAGTACAGAATCTGGAATAAGGCTGGAGCACCACCGACATGACCGACCATCACCACTCGCGCGAAACGCCGCGCAACCCGTACGCCGGTGCTTACCCCGGCAACCTGTTCATGGTCGTCGCGCCGTCGGGCGCGGGCAAGTCGACGCTCGTGAACGCGCTGCTCGCCGGCGACGACGCGATCCGTCTGTCAATCTCGTACACGACGCGCCCGCCGCGTCCGAAGGAACAGGACGGCGAGCACTATCACTTCACCACCGTCGACGATTTCATGAAGCGTCACGATGCCGGCGAGTTTCTCGAAAGCGCGGAAGTGCATGGCAACTACTACGGCACCTCGCGCGTTTGGATCGAGGACCAGATGAAGAACGGCCATGACGTGCTGCTGGAAATCGACTGGCAGGGCGCGCAGCAGGTGAAAAAGCAGTTTCACAACGCGGTCGAAATCTTCATCTTGCCGCCGTCGCTGGAAGCTCTGGAAGAGCGGCTGAGAAAGCGCGGCCAGGACGAGCCGAACGTGATCACGCGCCGTCTGCTGGCAGCCGGCAGCGAGATGGCGCACGCGGCGGAAGCGGAGTACGTGGTGATCAACGAGAAGTTCGAGCGCGCGCTCAGCGAACTGCAATGTCTGGTGGCCGCGACGCGTTCGCGCTTCGCCTCGCAATACGCACGCCACACGCAGCTTTTCGTGCAGCTCGGCATTCACTTGCCACACGCGTGAGCGCGGCGGTCAGCCGAGCACATAAGGTAGAATAACGTACATACTGAGAAGGAACCCAACATGGCCCGCATTACCGTCGAAGACTGCCTCAAACAGATCCCGAACCGTTTCGAACTCGCGCTTGCCGCAACCTATCGCGCGCGTCAGCTCGCTCAAGGCCACACGCCGAAGATCGAAAGCCGCGACAAGCCCACCGTCGTCGCACTGCGCGAAATCGCAGCCGGCCAAGTCGGCGTCGAAATGCTGAAGAAGGTGCCGGTTTAAGGCGCACTGTTCCGTTTTCGATTGCGCTTTTGCCACACGCATTTGCTTCATCGCTTTTTGCTTCGCTGCTTTTTTGCTTCACCGTTTCACCATAAGTAATTGCATCAACGTGCAGACCGGCGTCCAACCCTAACCGCTACGGAGGCGACCATGAGTGCTACCCCGCCCACCGCCACGGAAGTGGAACACGACGCCGACTCGCCCTCGTCTGCACGGAAATACATCGACGCGGTCCTCGAACAGTCGTTTCGCCATCTGTTCGGGCCGACCGCCACGCCGGAGCAACCGCGCCGGCATGACGTCGTCTCCATCGCCAAACTGACGTCCGTCTTGTCCGGCTATCTGCAGCCGGAAGAGATCAAGGACATCAAGTCGGCCTTCCATTTCAGCGACGAAGCCCACCTCGGCCAGTACCGCCAGAGCGGCGAGCCGTACATCACGCATCCAGTTGCCGTCGCGGAAATCTGCGCCGGCTGGAATCTCGACGCCCAGGCGCTCATGGCGGCGCTGCTGCACGACGTGATGGAAGACCAGGGCGTGACCAAGGCCGAACTCGCCGAGCGTTTTGGCGCGAAGGTCGCCGAACTGGTCGACGGTTTGTCGAAGCTGGACAAGATGGAGTTTCGTAATCGCGAAGAGGCGCAGGCGGAAAACTTCCGCAAGATGCTGCTCGCGATGGCGCGCGACGTCCGCGTGATTCTGGTCAAGCTCGCCGACCGGCTGCACAACATGCGCACGCTGGGCGCGGTGCCGCCGGAAAAGCGCCGCCGCGTGGCGCGCGAAACGCTGGATATCTATGCGCCGATCGCTCACCGGCTCGGCCTGAACAATACGTATCGCGAACTGCAGGACCTGAGCTTCGCGAACTTCAACCCGCATCGGTACGCCACGCTCGAAAAAGCCGTCAAGGCGGCGCGCGGCAACCGGCGCGAAGTGGTCGGCAAGATTCTCGAATCGGTGCAGCGCGCCATTGCCGACGCGAAGCTCGACGCCGAAGTCACCGGCCGCGAGAAAACCATCTTCAGCATTTACAAGAAGATGCGTGACAAGCAGCTGTCGTTCTCGCAAGTGCTCGACGTGTACGGCTTCCGTGTCGTGGTCGAGAGCGCGCTGGAATGCTACACCTGCATCGGCGCGCTGCATGCGCTGTACAAACCCGTGCCGGGCAAGTTCAAGGATTACATCGCGATCCCGAAGGTGAACGGCTATCAATCGCTGCACACCACGCTGGTCGGCCCGTTTGGCGCGCCGATCGAGTTCCAGGTGCGCACGCGCAAGATGCACGAGATCGCTGAGGCGGGCGTGGCCGCGCATTGGCTGTACAAGAACGGCGGCGCGGACCTGAACGACGTGCAGAAGCGCGCGCACCAGTGGCTGAAATCGCTGCTCGACATTCAGAGCGAAGCGGGCGATTCGAGCGAATTCCTCGAACACGTCAAGATCGATCTGTTCCCCGACGCGGTCTACGTGTTTACGCCGAAGTCGAAGATCATGGCGCTGCCGCGCGGCGCCACGGCGCTCGACTTCGCGTATTCGATCCACAGCGACCTGGGCAACCAGTGCGTCGCGGTGAAGATCAACAATGAACTGCTGCCGCTGCGCACCGAGTTGAAGAGCGGCGATATCGTCGAAGTCATCACGGCACCTTATTCGAAACCGAATCCGGCGTGGCTGGGTTTCGTGCGCACGGGCAAGGCGCGGTCGGCGATCCGCCATTACCTGAAGACGATGCGATTGAACGAGTCCGTGCAGCTGGGCGAGCGTCTCGTCGACCAGGCGTTGAAGGGCTACGGGTTCGCGCTGTCCGACGTGACGCCGGAAGCGTGGGAAAAGCTCGTTCAGTGGACCGGCAACAAGAACCGTCAGGAAATTTTCGCGGACATCGGTTTGGGCCGGCGTGTCGCGGCGGTCATGGCCAAGCGCATCGAAGTGTTGATGAGCGGTCGCGACGCCGACGACGACGGTTCGCGCTCCCACTCCGATCTGCCGCATGCGCCGCCGGTGGTTATCACCGGGACCGAGGGCATGTCGGTGCAACTGTCCGCGTGCTGCCGTCCGATTCCGGGCGACGACATCATGGGCTATATCGGTATCGGCCTCGGTATGGCGATCCACACCACGGATTGCCGCGTCGCGCAACGAATCCACCGTCGCGATCCGGGCCGCTGGATCGACGTCGCCTGGGCGCCGCAGCCAGGGCGTCTGTTCGACGTCGCCGTGAAGGTGCTGGTCAAGAACACCAAGGGCGTGTTTGCCCGCGTGGCGGCGGATATCACCTCAGCGGATGCCAATATCGTCCACATTGCAATGGACGAAGACCTGTCGCAGGAATCCACGGTGTTGCGCTTCGTGATCCAGGTTAGCGACCGCGTCCATCTGGCCAATGTCATGCGTCGGGTGCGCACTAACCCCGATGTCATGCGCATCGCGCGTGAACGGCCTAGCGAGGACGGCCATCACCGTCACGACGGCGGGATGCGCATCGACCGCGAGCGTGCGGATTACTGATCGTCTCAGGGCGCCTCGGGTCGGTCTCGGGTCGTTTTCATCTGCATCATTCAAATCTGAACGCGGCGGCTACGGGCGAGTCTCATCTGAATCTCAGGGAGAACACTCGTGAACGTATCCGACCTCGACGGCCTGGCACTCGATTACTGGGTTGCCCGCAGCCTGCACGACTTCGTGCGCGAAATCTACTTTACCGATAGCGGCGAAACCGTTGCGGTTCGCGGCAATGACCGCGGACGTCTATGGGATGGCCGTTTTACGCCTTCCACCTCGTGGGAAGCTGCGGCGGCAGTGCTGGAGCGCGCGCAGCGACTCGAGGTGCGCGAGCGGAGCCATCAGGGCGCGGCTCACTGCATCGCGGAATTCGAAGGTGGACACCGAACCGTGGAAGGGCGGGGCGATTCCTTGCGGATTGCCCTGCTGAGAGCATTCGTCGAGAGCCGTTACGGCGAAACCGTGGCGGATGTGCTGCATGAGGCGCAGGCGCTGTCCGGCGAGCGGGCGCAACCCATCGGTGAACGGGAAATCAGCGGCGAGCAGGCGGCAACGGCAGCGTCTTTCGGCGATGTGCCGAACCCGGATGGACAGATCGGCGATATTCAGTCGGCGCCGCGATAGCGGCTCGTGTCTTGCGAGCCCCAGCCTTGATGGCAAGGTGCTGCATTACACGCTGAGACGCAAACCGACGGACAAAAAACAAAGGGCCTTCCGATCGGAAGGCCCTTTATAGGTGGTGCGGCTGGCAGGATTCGAACCCACGACCCCTTGGTTCGTAGCCAAGTACTCTATCCAACTGAGCTACAGCCGCACGCTAAACGGGTGATGCTTACTGCACTGAAACTGGGGTAAAACGTAAGGGCCTTCCCGGAGGAAGGCCCTCGAATAAGTGGTGCGGCTGGCAGGATTCGAACCCACGACCCCTTGGTTCGTAGCCAAGTACTCTATCCAACTGAGCTACAGCCGCACGCAGAAACGAGATTATAGCAAAGGTTTCGAAAAAGGGAAGCATGTAACTGCGATTTGTCTCATAGTCGTGATCGTGTACCCTTGATAGGCAGTCGCTTGCTGCAGTTACCGGATCATCATGAACAAGGCCTTTGTCAAAGAGTCGAGCGAAGAGAATGACGACGATCTCGACGTCGCCCAGCCGGACGTTCCCGCTGGCACGAAAAACTACATCACGCCCGCCGGCTATCGGCGCATGCGCGATGAACTGCTGCATCTGATCGATGTGGATCGGCCGGAAGTGGTCAAACTGGTGTCGTGGGCGGCCTCGAACGGCGATCGCTCGGAGAATGGCGATTACATCTATGGCAAGCGCCGGTTGCGCGAAATCGACCGGCGCATCCGTTTTCTGACCAAACGCCTGGACCTCGCTGAAGTGGTCGACAGCAGTAAGCAGGAGAATGTCGACCAGGTTTTCTTCGGTGCAACCGTCGAGTATGCGACGCAGGACGGCGAGACGCATATCGTGACGATTGTCGGCATTGATGAGGTCGATCTCGATATCGGTCACGTCAGCTGGATCTCGCCGATTGCGCGTGCGCTGCTCAAGGCGAAAGTCGGCGATACGGTCACGTTGTACACGCCCGCCGGCCCGCAGCCGATCGATATACTCGACGTCAAATATCCGCCGCCGGATACGGGCGGTTGAATCACCCGCTGACGGATACCCCTTTTGCTTCCTGCCGTTCAACCCGACTGCTGACGAGGCATAAAAAAGGCGCCGCGAACGGCGCCTTTGAGCCCGCGGGTGTTACCCGCAGCTTTATTTAGAAGCGGTGACGCAAACCTGCGGTCACAGCGACTTGCTTGTTGTTGCCCGAAGCGCCCAGACCGTTGATGTCGGCATCCACGACAGCGTTTTCGTTGACTTGCTGATACTCGCCTTGCAGATACACGTCGGTCCGCTTGGACAGCGCGTACGCGGTTTGCAGGTTGAACTGATTCCAGTGCGGACGGGTGCCAGCCAGGCTCGCGCGGGTGTACGTGTACGAACCGGCAATGCTGACCGCCGGCGTCAGCGCATAGCGAGCGTTCGCTTCGAAGTTCTGGAAGTGAGCGCTGTTGTTACCGAAGGCGATGCCTCCGCTTTGACCCGAAGCGCCGGCGCCGATACCGGCGAGGCTCGACAGGTTGGTTTGCGAGTACACGAGGCCGACCGTTGCCGGGCCGAACGCGTAGTTGGCACCCGCGCCCCACGTTTGCTGGCGGCCGGCGAAGAACGTGTTGTCGCTCGACACCGCGCCACCCGAATTGAACGCCGCCGCTGCGCCGGTCGCGCCGTTGCTGTTCAATTGCAGGTAAGCGGCAGCGACGTTCAGGCCGCCCCAGTTGTACGACGCACCCGCGCTATAGGCGCGGTTGTTGGCGAAACCGTCGGCCTGGTTCGAGAAGCCATACAACGCGCCGAACTTGAAGCCGCCGTAGTTGACGCTCTGGTACTTGACCGAGTTGTTGACGCGGAACGAGTTGTTCAGGTTGTCGTTGTCGAACGGGTGCGCGAACTGGGTGCCGCCGTATTGGGTGCCGGTCAGCGCCAGCGGGCCGACATAATCGACCATGCTGTCGTATTGACGGCCGAGGGTAACGGCGCCGAACTGGTCGCTCGTCAAACCCACAAACGCTTGACGGCCGAATTCGCGACCGCCTTGCTTGAGCGTGCCGTCATTGATGCCGAAGCCGTTTTCCAACGTGAAGATGGCCTTGAGACCGCCGCCCAGATCTTCCGACCCACGCAGGCCCCAACGGCTGCCGTTCACCGAACCGCTGGTTTCCTGCCAGTTGCTATGGCCATGCTGGTTGTTCGTATAAGTAATGCCGGCGTCGATCAAACCGTACAGCGTGACGCTGCTTTGTGCATGCGCAGCGGTTGCGCAAACGCCCGTAAGGGCTGCGACCATGAGTGTCTTTTTCATCTTGTAACTCCGAGAGCGAGAGTGGGCATTGAACCCAGGCTTAAGGAGACCTTCACGCGGGACGCTGCGAGAGGCGTAATCCGAGTGAGATGCGCGTTGAACAAAATCGCGCTGGTTTCCGGTTAGGCAGAGTGTAGAGAGACACTTCGCGTAATAGACGTTCCGATTTTCGCAATAAAGTATTACGCGTTGAGAAACGATATGTGAAAGCCGATGAAGCCTTATCAATAAAGGCTTCCAGCGATTTTAGGGAGATGCAGGCGAGACCCGGATGGCGTTGCGTTGTGGATTCGCGACACGAATCGATGCAAAAAAACAACGTAATAAAACGTAAAATGAGATTGTTGTTAATGCCGCAACAGATGATTGTTGTTTATGCGAATAATCGGAAAGGAGTTAAGCCGCTATACTCAAGCTTCTGCTTTCCGAAGCAGGCTTTTTCGTTGACGAAAAAGATCTCCAAACCTTTGTCGGCGCGACTTTTCCAGTCGCGCTTTTTTTTGACTGCGCCGCGCCGATTGACGACGCGCTCAGTGGGCGGGCGCCGCGCCGTCCACTTCGTTCCAGTCGTCCGCTATCGAGACGCTCCAGTCTTCCATTACGTAGCGACGCGCGTCCATGGGGGACGACAGCAGGTTTTGCCAATGATCGCCGTGCCACATGGGATCGATTTCGAAGATCGAGGGCGTGTCCGCGACTGGCGCAGATTCTTCGGAAGTTGTCTTCGCGTGCGAGTGGATCAGCCACGTAAAGAGGCTGCGAATTTGATTGAACAGCATGGCAATCTCCCTAATGCGCGTTACTACCACTGCCGGAATCAATCATCCCGCTATGTATGTCGTGCAGCAAGTCGGACAAACACTTACTGAAAACATCTTCTGTTACATTTTGCGGCGAAAGGCTGAAAAATTTTCCGCTAAAACGCATTCTCGCGCTCAATTGAGTAATATTGACGCGGTGTGATTATTCGGGCGCGCATGCCAATATGCGATCTGGATTGTAAAGCCAATAAGTTACGGATTATCGTGCGATGTGATAATCGTATATCGAAAATTCGTTTGACGAAAATTCTTCGTTCCCCGTATAACGGCAATGCTGAATTTCGCTCGCCAGATTGAATTGCATGGCGTGGTTGTGATATTCGGTTTTCAAAGTAATGCCTAATATTTAATAAATTATCGAAGGAAAATGGAAATGGAAACCGGTATCGTCAAATGGTTCAACGATGCTAAGGGCTTTGGCTTCATCACGTCGGATTCTGGCGGCGAAGATCTGTTCGCGCACTTTTCGGAGATTCGCGCGGAAGGCTTCAAATCGCTAAAGGAAAATCAGCGCGTTTCGTTCGACGTCAAGGCCGGCCCGAAGGGCAAGCAGGCGGCGAACATCCACCCGTTGTAAGCCAGTCGACGCGGCTCGGCGTATGGTCGCGCGGCAGAGTGCACGAAAGCCTTCGCTAAACGCGGGGGCTTTTTTTATGCCTGATGTCATTTGGACGGAGGCGACTGATTTTAAATATCCGCTGGGGAATGATTTGTACGGCCAGCAAAAATTTCCCAAAAAGCTTCACCATCCTTTCTCTGTGTCCGTCGCGAAAACGAAATGACTTCGGGTTTTGCGGGAGCCTGTCGCTTATGCGGAAACGGGACCATCGCGCGCCAGCTCACTTGACGTAATGCGATGCCATTCGGGTACTCGACCGCCAACTGGTGCATACTTGCCGCAAAGCCACGCGTCCAAAGTCTCTTTTTCCATGTCTGAACAGTTTTTGCCGGAACCGGCCCTGGATGGGCCGATCGTCTTCGTCGACCTTGAAACCACGGGCGGTTCGACCGCCGAGCATCGCATTACCGAGGTGGGCGTGGTCGAAATCGGACCAGCCGGCGTGTCGCGCTGGAGCAGTCTGGTCGACCCTCAGCAGCCGATTCCCTCATTCATCCAGCAGCTCACCGGCATCACGAATGCGATGGTGCGGGGCGCGCCGACCTTCGACGTGATCGCGCCGGAGCTGTTCAAGCGTTTGAACGGCAAACTGTTCGTCGCGCATAACGCCAGCTTTGATCGCGGATTTCTGCGCGGCGAGTTTCGCCGGGTCGGACTGGCGTTCGATCCGGACGTGCTGTGCACCGTGCGCCTGTCGCGCGCGCTGTTCCCGGCGGAGAAGCGTCACGGTCTCGACGCTCTGGTCGAGCGTCACGCGCTCGTGCCGTCCGATCGCCACCGCGCGCTCGCCGACGCCGATCTCATCTGGCAGTTCTGGCAACGTCTGCACGGCCTCGTGCCGCTCGACGTATTGCGTACGCAGATCGAGCGCACCACGCGGCGCTACCGGCTTGCGGGTGACATCACCGAAGATCTGCTCGATACCGCGCCGGCCGGCTGCGGCGTCTATGCGTTCTATGGGGAAGAGGATTTGCCGCTGTATGTCGGGCGAAGCGTGCGCGTGCGTCAGCGGCTTCGCTCGCATTTGACTGGCGAGCGGCGCTCCTCCAAAGATATCCGGCTTGCGCAGCAGGTGCGGCGTGTTGAATGGCGCGCGACCGGCGGCGAATTGGGCGCCATGCTCGCGGAGGCGCAGTGGATCGCGACGCTGCGCCCCGGCCATAACCGGGTGCCGCGTGTCGCAAAGAGCGATCCTGCTGACGCGCCCTGGCCGTTCGACGGGCCGATCGTATTCGAGGAGCGTGAGGAGGCGTCGCAGGCGCGCGCGTTTCACGTCGTCGACCGTTGGTGTTACGTGGGCCACGCGGCATCGCTCGCGCTGGCAGCGGAGTTGCATGCATCGAGCGCGGCGGGTCCGTTCGAGTTGTCGACCTATCGCATCTTGCAGAGCCATCTCGCCCGCGGTTTGCGTGTGATGCCGTTGAGCGTGCCGATTGGAGCGGCGGTGGCGAGTCTTGCCTGAGGCGTTCACCAGTTCGGTCTTCAGCGACTTCGTTTTCAACCGATAGCCCGCTGTTCAAAGCGGGTTCAAGCGCGCGCCGCTTTCGCCGCCATTGGCCAGCCTCAAACTGCGCGCTTCATCTCACTCGAACTAACCCGTTGCGCCCACGCCGCCCGTTTCACACACGTGTCCGAGAGCGCGTGTCAACGCGCTCGAATGAGCCGAGTCGTAGCGCGTCAGCGACTTCCAGTTGGCCAGCGATTGCGCGACGCGCGACGGACAATCCGGTGCCGCGCGCAACGGCTGAACGCGCGCAAGGCCGGCCACGAGCGATTGCGTCAGCCGGTCCAACTGCGGTCTCGTACTGGTCGCCAGATCAGGCGCGGGTCCTTGCGGCGGCTGGCTGCGACGCCACGCGGCGAACAGCGCGTTTTGCACGTCCTTGCTGGCGTCGATCTGATCCTGAAAGAAAGCACGGGCAAACGCCGGGTCGACGTTCGCCGCCGCTGCGCGCTTCTCGACATCGGCGAGGAGGGCGTTTTCGCGCGGGGTGTCGGTGATGTCCTGGTGATTGGCCCACTTCCAGCGCGCTACGGGTTCCGCCAGTGCGAGGCGCTGCGAGGCAAGCGCGATCAGATTGGTTAGCGCGGTGTCGTCACCATCCGCGATGGCGGGAGCGGGCGCGAATGCAAGAGCAGCCAGCAGCGCGAGCATGCATGACGCGCCGAAGCGGTAAGAACGATTCATGGAAAATGGCAGTAGCCGAGCGGCCGCGGAAGAAAAACCAGAAGAATAGACGAAGCGCCGAACGTGCGTCGGTCTTCCGACGGGAAACCGTCGAACGTCAACCCGAACAGGCGAGCAACAACGGACGTCGGACCGCACGGCCGAGCGTCATCCGAATCAGACGGACTGACCCCGCGTCACGAATCGAGCAGAAAACGAGCGGTTAAACGTATGCAAACGGCAGCCGCGCGCCAGACGCGCGGACGTCAATGCTGCATTGCGCCACGGCATAGTTACTTCGAATCGCACGACTTGCGTTGTTCGTCGAAAAAAGCGCGAACGTGCTCCGGCAGCTCAGCACCCAGAAACTCGACGCCAGCGGGTTCCGGATCCGGGCAAAAGACTTTATCCGGGGTCGGAACTTTCGGTGGTTTGGCATCCATGATCTCTCTCCTTTACAAACCGATTATCTGCCTCGGTCCCCGTTTTGCACCAGCCTGCTGATGCGGGTCATATGTCGTTTGTTGCTTTAACGGCACAGGTCAACAATGGAACGGAATGTTTGAATAGAATTTAGCGGCTGACTGCTAATAGCCTTATTTCGCGGTCACCGTCCCAGCCAATCCAATACTCCGCGCCGTTTCCCTCTGGGCCTTATCCCGTGGGCCGCTCAGCATCCAGTCGTCGTTTTCGCGCACTCCACATTCATATCGACCGATAACAATCAATCGTCGCGAATATTTGTGCGCTGCCGCATCGACAGGATTTTCCATTTAAGAGGCCGAACGTTCGTTAATTGCGGTCGGTCCAGTACGCGCCATTCCGCCCTCTAATCTTTTGTAAACGAACGGTTCTCCCGTTTCGTTGACGACTAAAAACACTTTTTAAGATTTTTTGCCTGAATAAGAAAACCCAACGTTCGGCAGCGAACGCTGGGCTTTCGTCAGACGCTATTTTTACGGTTTCGGTGTGTAGTGGTCCAATGGTCCTGGACATCTCTAAAGGGGATAATTCTCCAACTGAGGTGAGAGACATGGGCAGACGGAACCTGACAGACGAGTTCAAGGCTGAGGCAGTGCAACTGGTGGTTGCGCAGGGCTATCCAATCACCAAGGCCTGCGAGGCGTTGGGCGTGGGTGACTCGGCTTTGCGGCGCTGGGTGGCGCAGTGGCGTGCGCAGCAGGCTGAGCCGCCACGCAGCGACGTGCAGATCCAGCGCGACCAGCGACGCATCCGTGAGCTGGAAGCGCGCGTGATGGAGCTTGAGCGGGAGCGCGAGATACTAAAAAAGTCTACGGCCTTCTTCGTCAAGGAAATGGATCGCTCCTCGAAGTGATCCGTTCGCTGAAGAAGGCCTGGCCGGTGAGTCTGATGTGCCGTTTGCTGAAGGTGCCGCGAAGCAGCTATTACGCCTTTGCTGCGCGGCCGCCCAAACCGGGCGCATCGCCTCCACTGCTGAAGGCCGTGCGTCAGATTCATAGCGAAAGCCGCAGCAGTTACGGCAGTCGCCGGATGGCGCAGGCACTGCAGCAGCAGGGTTATGCAATCGGACGCTACCGGGCGCGTTCACTGATGCGCGAGGCGCAACTGGCTGTGGCCAGGCGGCGAACGCACCGGTATCGCAAGGCCGAGGGTGAAGCCCTGATTGCACCTAACCTGCTTGAGCGGCAATTCGAGCCGGGCGCGATCAACCGGGTATGGGCAGGCGATATCACGTATGTGAGAACGCGTCAGGGGTGGTCCTATCTGGCCATCGTGATGGATCTGCACTCGCGCCGCATCGTAGGCTGGGCGTTCGCCTTGCAGGCGGATACGGAACTGGTCATCCAGGCCCTACAGCAGGCCCGGCAGAAGCGGCGCCCGGCAGCCGGGCTGATGTTCCACTCCGATCAGGGCTGCCAGTACACCAGCGAGCGCTTCGTGGGCGATCTGAAGGCGAACGGGATCGTCCAGAGCATGAGCAGAAAGGGGAATTGTTGGGACAACGCGGTGGTCGAGCGCTTCTTCAGAAGCCTGAAGAGTGAATGGATTGGCGAACAGGAATACGGCAACCACGAACTCGCCCGCCGCGATATCGCGGGCTACATCGCAGACTTCTACAACTACCGGCGCATTCATTCGGCGGCAAACAATCTGCCGCCAGTGCGGTACGAAACTTCGATTTATTGAAAAAACCCTTTGTGGGTGTCCAAAGAGGCTTGACCACTACAGTGCGGGAATTTTCCCTAATACGGAAAATGCGGCCGGTTTTCCAGTCACTTCGCCTGTCCTTCTTTCACGCTGCGAGGTGCTGCCGCAAATACTCGGCGGTGCGGCTTTCCTTCACGCGCAGAATCTCAGCCGGCGTGCCGCTCGCCACGATCTTGCCGCCGGCATCGCCGGCGCCCGGACCGACGTCGACGACCCAGTCGCTTTGCGACGCCACCCGCATGTCGTGTTCCACCACGACGACGGTATTGCCGGCATCCACGAGTCCTTGGAGTTGCACCATCAGCCGGTCGACGTCGGCGGGATGCAGGCCGGTGGTCGGTTCGTCGAGGATATATAGCGTGTCGCCGCGTTGTGCGCGTTGCAGTTCCGTGGCGAGCTTGATGCGCTGAGCTTCGCCGCCGGACAATTCCGTGGCCGGCTGACCGAGCCGCAGATAGCCGAGGCCGATGTCGCGCAGCACTTTCAGCGCGCGCATCACGCTGGCTTCGTCGGCGAAGAAATCGCAGGCGGCGTCGACTGTCAGGCCGAGCACCTCGGCGATGTTTTTATCGCGCCATGTGACTTCCAACGTCTGCGTGTTGTAGCGCGTGCCGTGACAGGTCGAGCAGGGCGCATAGACGCTCGGCAGGAACAGTAGCTCGACGCTGACGAAGCCTTCACCTTCGCACGTCGGGCAACGGCCTTGCGCCACGTTGAACGAGAAACGGCCCGCGCCGTAGCGGCGTTTGCGGGCGAGCGGCGTGTCGGCGAACAGCTTGCGCACGTGGTCGAAGAGGCCCGTGTACGTCGCCAGGTTGGAACGCGGCGTGCGCCCGATCGGTTTCTGATCGACGCGCACGAGCCGCCGCAGCGCGTCCATGCCTTCAGCGATGCGGCCGCTGGTCGGCGCACTCGCGGTGGCGAGCAACGGGTCTTGTTCGTCGTCGTCGGGGTTTTCGAAGACGCGTCCAAGGTGGCTGGCGACCAGTTCCGGCAGCGCCTGGCTCACGAGACTCGATTTGCCCGAGCCCGACACGCCGGTGACGGCGGTCAGGCAACCGAGCGGAAACGCGGCGTCCAGCCCGTGCAGATTGTTGCGCGTGATGCCGGCGAGCCGCAGCCAGCCGGCCGGTTCGCGCGTCGCGCGCGCGACGGGCGCGGGCGGCGCGAACAGATGCCGGCGCGTGTGCGACGCTTCGACCTTCGCGAGGCCGGCGGGCGGCCCGCTATAAACCACATGGCCACCGGCTTCGCCGGCTGCGGGACCGACGTCGACGAGCCAGTCGGCGCGCCGCATCATCTGCAAATCGTGTTCGACGACGAACAACGAATTGCCCGCGGCCTTCAGACTCTGCAACGCGCTGAAGAGCGCTTCGCCATCCGCGGGATGCAGGCCGGCCGATGGCTCGTCGAGTACATACACGACGCCGAACAACTGCGAGGACAATTGCGTAGCGAGTCGCAAGCGCTGCAATTCGCCGGATGACAGCGTGGGCGTGCTGCGCTCCAGCGCAAGATAGCCCAGACCCAGATCGACCAGAGTGGTCAGGCGTTCGAGCAATTCGGCGGCAATGCGCTGCGCGGCGACGCGTTTTTCCTCGGACAGGTTAGGTGTGCGCCGAACATCGGGCGCGGCTTTGTGCGCGGAACCGCCCGCGGCGACCCGTTTATCGACGGCATCGCGCATGGCGTTCTTGCTGAGCACGCTGCCTTTGCCAGGGTCTTTGCCCGAATGTCCGACATCCGGCTCGGGCCATTCGCCACGCGCGATCGGTGCGAGCATCTCGGCGAGCCGCGCTAGCGGCAACTGGGCAAACTCGCCGATATCGAGCCCGGCGAACTTCACCGACAGCGCTTCCTTCTTGAGCCGCTTACCATGACAGGTCGGACAGACGCTGCCGATCATGAATCGCGACACGCGTTTTTTCATCAACGCGCTTTGCGTGTTCGCAAACGTGTGCAGCACGTAGCGGCGCGCACCGGTGAAGGTGCCCTGATAGCTCGGTTCGTCCTTGCGCCTGAGCGCGGCGCGGGTTTCTTTCGGCGTGAGGCCGGCATAGACCGGCACGGTCGGCTGTTCGTCGGTGAACAGAATCCAGTCGCGGTCTTTCTTCGGCAAATCGCGCCACGGTTTATCGACGTCGTAGCCCAGCGTCACCAGAATGTCGCGCAGATTCTGTCCGTGCCACGCGGGCGGCCACGCGGCGATTGCGCGCTCGCGAATGGTCAGCGAGTCGTCCGGCACCATGGATTTTTCCGTGACCTCGTACACGCGACCGAGTCCGTGACAAGTCGGGCAGGCGCCTTGCACCGTGTTCGGCGAGAAATCCTCGGCGAACAGCATGGGTTGCTTCGGCGGATAGTCGCCGGTGCGCGAATAGAGCATGCGTACGAGACTCGACAGCGTGGTCACGCTGCCGACCGACGAGCGCGCGCTCGGCGTGCCGCGCTGCTGTTGCAACGCGACCGCGGGCGGCAGGCCTTCGATGGCGTCCACTTCGGGTACGCCGACCTGCTCGATCAGGCGTCGGGCATATGGCGCGACCGATTCGAAATAGCGCCGCTGCGCTTCGGCGTACAACGTGCCGAATGCCAGCGACGATTTGCCCGAGCCGGACACTCCGGTGAAGACGACCAGCGCATCTCGCGGAATCTGCACGTCGATGTTTTTCAGATTGTGTTCGCGAGCGCCGCGCACGCGCACGAAGCCGGTGAAGGCGGGTGCGTCGGACGGCGGCGTTGAAGGAGCGTTGTTGCGGATGGCGTCCATATCGATGACCAGCGAATAAGCGTGGCCGATGGGACGGCCAACCGCATGTGAAGTTGCACGGAGCATGCCCAACGATGAATTGAAGATGATGCCAGTGAACGCGAGGAGATGCATCGCGGCGAGATCGAGACGCGTGTACCCGTCAAGCCAGAAATGACCGCCTATCATTGATATCGACTATCCGCGCCCAGAGTGCGGTGGCTAACGGACGCGCCACTGCCGGCGCGGAAGATGGCAGTCTTCGCCCCTCAGAGAGTTCGCCATGGAAAACGCTGTGTACTGGAAAGGTCGTCAGGTCGGAATCGAGTCTGCCGGGCGGATTTTGTGGTTTTCTTCGGCGCCGCAAGAGGCGGTCGCGGCCTATAGCACTCATCAGCCAGAGCCGGCCCGCGCGGAAAATTCCGTTGTGGCGCGCAACCTCGGCGTGACAGCGCAGTTCGATCGGCCTGGTTTCGTGGGTGAGCGGTAGGGCGGTTGATTGCGCGGTGGCTATGCGCGGACCCGGCCAAAACACGTGCAGAAAAGCAAAAAGCCCAGTCGCGAGGACTGGGCTTTTTGCTTGAATCTTGATGGTGCCGGAAAGAGGAATCGAACCCCCGACCTTCGCATTACGAATGCGCTGCTCTACCGTCTGAGCTATTCCGGCATCAGGAGAAACGAGATTATAGGGACTTCTTTGTCAGCTTGGCAAGCCCCTCAGCTCACTTTTTTGTTTCGAGATGGTAGCGCGTAACCCGGTCCACCTCGTTCTTCGAGCCGAGGAACACGGCGACGCGTTCATGCAGGCTTTTCGGCTGGATGTCCAGAATGCGCTTCTCGCCGTTGGTCGCGGCGCCGCCTGCCTGCTCGACGATAAAGGCCATCGGATTCGCCTCGTACATCAAGCGCAGCTTGCCCGGCTTGTCCGGCGTACGCTTGTCGGCCGGGTACATAAAGATGCCGCCGCGATTCAGGATACGGTGCACGTCCGCCACCATCGACGCGATCCAGCGCATGTTGAAATCGCTCTGACGCGGACCATCCTTGCCAGCCTTCAATTCGCCGATGTACTGCTCGACCGGCGGATACCAGTGGCGCTCGTTCGAAGCATTGATCGCATATTCACGCGTTTCGACCGGAATGCGCATGTCGCTTTGCGTGAGCACCCACGAGCCGAGTTCACGGTCGAGCGTGAAGCAGTTCACGCCATTGCCGGTGGTCAGCACCAGCACGGTTTGCGGACCGTAGACCGCATAGCCCGCGGCCACCTGCTGCGTGCCCGGCTGTAGGAACGACTGTTCGGTGGGTTGTTGACCGTCCGGGCAACGCAGCACGGAGAAGATCGTGCCGATCGACACATTGACGTCGATGTTCGACGACCCGTCGAGCGGATCGAACACGAGTAGATATTCGCCCTTCGGATAGTTCGCCGGGATCGGGAAGAACTGTTCCATTTCCTCGGATGCCATGCCGGCGAGATTGCCGCCCCATTCGTTCGCTTCGAGCAGGATTTCGTTCGACAGGATGTCGAGTTTCTTCTGCACTTCGCCTTGAACGTTCTCGCTGCCCGCTGTGCCGAGCGCATCGCCCAGCGCGCCCTTGCTGACGTGGTAGCTGATTGCCTTGCACGCCCGCGCGACGACTTCGATCAAAAGGCGCAGATCGGCCGGCAGGTTGTTGGTTTCGCGCTGCTGCTCGATCAGGTACTTCGTGAGTGTGGTACGACGTTGCAAAGCCATGCTGTACTCCGGGAAGGCTTGAGGAATATTCTGATTTTAACCGTTCGTTGTGTCGCTTCCGCGCTTTTGCGCGCGAACCTTGCACAGCGATGGCGCCGGACATGCCGGTGCGTGGCGAAATTCAGGCTTTGCGGCGTGCCTTGCCGGTTGCCAGCTTGCCGCTCACGCTCGCCGCGAGCGCGGCGGCGCGGGCGTGTTCAGCTGAAACCTTCGGCATTTTCGGGCGTTCAGCCTTCGGCATGGGTTCGATTTCCCGCTCGATCTGCTCGCCGGCCGCCGCGGTGGCGACGCGCAGGTCGTAGGCGATTTGCAGATTGAGCCAGAACTGCGCGCTCGCGCCAAAGTAGCGCTCGAGCCGCAGCGCCGTGTCGGCCGAGATGGCACGCTTGCCACGCACTACGTCGTTGATGCGCGGCGCCGGGACGCGTAGCGCAAGCGCGAGCGCGTTGACGGACATGCCGAGCGGTTCGAGAAACTCGCTGCGCAGAATTTCCCCCGGATGGCCTTCCGGGATGCTGTCGCCGGTGTCGATGTCCGAGAAATCGATGCTGCGCAGATCGGAGCGTTTGATGACCATGCCGGTCTCCCAATAATCAGTGATAGTCGACAATTTCGACATTCAGCGCCTCCCCTTCGACGAAATGAAAGCAGATGCGCCATTGCGCATTGATCCGGATACTCCATTGCCCGCTGCGCTGACCCTGCAATGCTTCGAGCCGGTTGCCGGGCGGCGCATGCAGGTCGCGGATGGATTCCGCGGCGTCGATCATGAACAACTTGCGGCGCGCGAGCGCCTGCATGTGAAGCGGCAATGAGTACACGAACTTGCCCTGAAAGATTCCCGCCGTAGCTTTGTCGCCGAATGTCGTGATCATGGGATGATATAACGCGATGCGTTAAACGTAAACCGTTAAATGAACGCGTTTACTTTCTTCCCTTCAGCGCAAGTCGAACAGTCGTCCGGATGGCTAACGTGATTGCCACGCGCGGCCGCGTCGCGCCTGCAGAAAATCCAGGGCGAAAAAAAAGCCGGCAACGCGTGCCGGCTTTCCGATGCGACAACTGTGCTCAGGCGAGCATCATGCCAACGCTTTTTCGACGATCTCGCGTACGTCGCGCGATTTCACCTGAGACGCCACTTTCTCCAGCGCCGCGCGCATGCCGTCGCGCAGCGTCGGCGTGAAGCGGCGCCACAATTCCAGCGAGCGGGCGAGGCGCGCGGCCACTTGCGGATTGATGGCGTCGAGCGCGATCACCTGATCGGCCCAGAACGCGTAGCCCGAGCCATCTTCGGCATGGAACTGCGCCGGGTTCGCCGCGCAGAAGCTGAAAATCAGCGAGCGCGCGCGGTTCGGGTTCTTCAGGTTGAAGGCCGGATGCGTCATCAGCTTGCGCACGATCTCGATCACCGGACGCTGCGCGCTGCCACGCTGCGTGGCTTGCAAGGCGAACCATTTGTCGATGACGAGCGGCTCCTTTTCGAAGCGCCGGTAGAAGTCGTCCAGCGCCTGCTGCGCCTCGGCGCTGCCGCCATTCGCCGCCGACGCATTGAGCAACGCGGAGAGCGCCGCCGAGCGGTCGGTCATGTTGTTGGCCGCATCGTATTGCGCGGACGCGAGACGCACGGCCTCGGCCGGATCGTCCAGTTCGGCAAGATACGACAGCGCGAGATTCTTCAGCGCACGATGACCGGACGCTTCGGGCGTGGCTTCGTAAGCGCCCGGCGTGCGATGTTGCCCGTACACCTTGAGCCAGTCGCTCCTGAGCGCGTTGGCGAGACGCTTGCGCACGAACTGCCGCGCAGCGTGCACGGCCGCCGGATTCGATTCGGCCATCTGCTCGGCGAGATACGCTTCCGAAGGCAGCATCAACGCGAGTTCGCGAAACGATGGCGAGAGTGTTTCGTCGGTCAGCACTCGGGCGAACGCGGCCACCACGGAGTCGTCGAGTTGCAGCGGCACGCCGGTGGCTGCGCGTCCTGCGAGGGTGAGCAATTCGCGCGTAGCGAGCCGTTGGCCGGCTTCCCAGCGGTTGAACGGGTCGCTGTCATGAGCTAGCAGGAACGCGAGCTGTTCCGCCGAGTAGTCGTATTCGACGATCACCGGCGCCGAAAAATTGCGCAGCAGCGAGGGCAGCGGCTCCTGCGCCACGTTGACGAACGTAAAAGTCTGTTCGGTCTGCGTGAATTCGAGCACGCGCGTGGTGAAGGCCGAGGCCGTGTTTTCGCCTTGCAGTTGCAGCGGCAGGTCGCGGCCGTCCTTGCCGATCAAACCGATCGCGAACGGAATCAGCAGCGGGCCTTTTTGCGTTTCGCGCGCGGCCGGCGCGCCTTCGCCGTAGCCTTGTGTGAGCGTCACGCTGTAGCGTTGCTGCGCGGCATCGTATTGCGTTCGCACGGACACGCGCGGTGTGCCGGCCTGGCTATACCAGCGCTCGAATTGCGTGAGATCGCGGCCGTTCGCGTCGGCGAGCGCGTGGCGGAAGTCGTCGCAGGTCACGGCCTGGCCGTCGTGACGCTTGAAGTACAGATCCATGCCCTTGCGGAAGCCGTCGCGGCCGAACAGCGTCTGATACATCCGCACGACTTCCGAGCCTTTTTCGTAGACCGTCATCGTGTAGAAGTTGTTGATCTCGACGTAGCTTTCCGGGCGCACCGGATGCGCCATCGGGCCTGCGTCCTCGGCGAACTGCATCTGGCGCAGCACGCGCACGTCTTCGATGCGCTTGGTGGCGCGCGCGGCTTCGTCCGTCGCGCCGCCTGCCATGTCGGCCGAGAACTCCTGATCGCGAAACACCGTCAGGCCTTCTTTCAGGCTCAGCTGGAACCAGTCGCGGCACGTGACGCGGTTGCCGGTCCAGTTGTGGAAATACTCGTGGCCGACCACGGCCTCGATGTTCGCGAAGTCGGTGTCGGTGGCTGTTTCGGGGTTCGCCAGCACGTACTTCGTGTTGAAGATGTTGAGCCCCTTGTTCTCCATCGCGCCCATGTTGAAGTCGCTCACCGCGACGATCATGAAGCGGTCCAGATCGAGTTCGAGTCCGAAGCGCTCCTCGTCCCAGCGGATCGAATGGATCAGCGAGTCCATGGCATGCCGGGTTTTGTCGAGGTCGTGCGGCTCGACCCACACCTGCAGCAGCTTTTCCTTGCCCGAACCGCTCTTCACGCGCTCTTCCAGGGCGACCAGCTTGCCCGCGACCAGCGCGAACAGATAGCTCGGCTTTCTGAACGGATCTTCCCAGCGCGCGAAATGGCGGCCGTCGGGCAAATCGCCTTCTTCGAGCAGGTTGCCGTTCGACAGCAGCACCGGATAATCGGCTTTGTTTGCACGCAGCGTGACCGTAAAGGTCGCCATTACGTCCGGACGGTCGAGGAAGTAAGTGATGCGGCGAAAGCCCTCGGCCTCGCACTGCGTGAAGAAGTTGCCGCCCGACACGTAAAGGCCCGACAGCGTGGTGTTTTCAGCTGGGTTGCAAATGCTCGTGAGCGTCAGTTCGAACTGATCTGGCACGCTGTCGAGCCGCAAGCCGTGTTCGTGCGCGTGGGCATTGGCGAACGGCTGGCCGTCGATCTCGGCGCCGACGAACTCCAGTTGTTCGCCCATCAGCTCCAGGTGCGCGGCACGCGACGCCTCCGGATTGCGACGCACGCGCATCGTGTTTCGGACAACCGTGCGTTCGGGGACCAGATCGAACTCCAGTGCGACGGTGTCGATCAGGAAGGCGGGCGGCGCGTAGTCGGCGCGGCGAATCACATTGGGCGTTGCGGTATCGGCCATGGCGTTCTGTAGTGTTGGAACTCGAGCCGGCGAGCGCGCTTCTGGCGTGCGGGCCGGGCATGTCGAGCCATTGTACAAAGCCTCGGCGAATTGTGCGGAGCGAACTTTTTACCGAGTCGGCCGGTCAGCGTATTATCGGGCGCCCGCGTGCGGGAAAGCCTGTGCGTCGACGGGGCCGGGTTTGACGGACAATACAGAGGCAACTTGGAAGCTTCACGAGGTAGACCATGAAAATCGATCGATGGACCCGCCACGCCGCGCTGCTGCTGGGCGCACTGACGGTACTGCTTTCCGGCTGCACGACCTACGTCACCACTCAGGTCACAGCCTTTTCCGACTGGAGCGGCAACGACGCCACCCGAACTTATGCGTTCACGCGAGCGGCGGACCAGCAGAACAATCTTGAGCTCACCACTTACGAGCGCCTGGTCGCGAACGAACTCGCCACGCATTCGTTCCGTCAGGTCGACAGTGCGCAGGCGCGCTATCTGGTGGGACTGGCCTACGGAATCCGTTCGGACATGGTGACGGTCTCGGAGCCGGTGTATTACAACCCGTGGCCGGCGCCGTACTGGGGCTATGGCCGGCCATTCGATCCGTGGGGCCCGTGGGGCGCATTCCCGGCCACTTACGTGAACCAGAGCTATCCGATCTTCACCCACTTGCTGGGCGTGCGGATAACCGAGCGTGCGAGCGGCAAGGAGGTCTACAACGTGACGGCGCGCAATACGGGTGGCGAGTCGTCGCTGGTTCGGGCCATGCCGTATCTGGCGCGTAGCGCGCTGGCCGACTTCCCGCTCGGCAACGGCGTGGTTCATACGGTGAAGATTCCGGTCGACAAGAGTGGCGGACCATCGAACGAAATGGTGGCGACCGGCACGGCGCCTGCCGCCGCACCGGTGCCGGCGTCTGGTGCGAAAGTCGTTCAGTAAAGAGTATCTTGCTGGCGCGCGGTCAAACGGCGACGTGGGTGGTAGATAAACGGCCCGGCAGGTCACCCTGCCGGGCCGTTCTGCTTTTCCCGCCGGAGAGCGCAATGCGCCACGCCCCGATGTCGCCGTCGGGCATCCGCATGCCCCAATTGCATCGCTTGAACGGCAGAACGGCCTCGCCCGTGCGTTACGCATTCAAAATGAGGCCGGCTAACGACGCAGCAGCCCCCAATCTGAAACACTTTTTAAGAAAGTAAATTGAAAGTATTACCGGATTTCAGCGAATTATTTCCGGGTCCGGATCGGCGGCAAGCCGCGCCGCTGATGGGGAAAGGGTCCGTCAGCCAAGCGGAATACGGCGTCGGAGGCCTGTGCCATGGCTTGCCACGCGGGCGTCGCGTGAGAGAAACGGATACAGATGGATACGTCTTTCGAAGCTGATTTATCCGAGAATATTCAGTATGATTCCGGCGACCATAGGACGCCCACGACAATCTTTCGGACGAATTGACAAAGGCGGCTAAATAATCAGGGCCAAGTGCCGTTAATCCGCTGAACCCCATCTAATAAGATTGGATCGACCCCGGCTGGAGATTGCCGGTCCGCGCGGCGCGTTCACGCTGTGACGGTGCCGTATTCCGTCAGGCGCTTCAGCCTCTCCTCGCTTCTACGCGCGAACACCGATATGCCCGATCTGCACTGGACCATTCCGGTCGCTCGCTGGTCTAGCTGGCCTGCTGCCGCATCTGCCGCACCCGATATCGGCTTCATCGAGCCGATCGTGCGGCGTCGCCTGAGCACTCTGTCCAGAGTGGCGCTGAAGGTTGCGCACGATTGTGTCGCGAGAGATGCGGTGCGGGTCGTGTTCGCCTCGCGCCACGGCGAATTGCGGCGCACCACGGATATCTTGCGCGCCATCAGCGCGGGCGAGCCGGTTTCGCCGACCGCCTTCAGCCTCTCGGTGCTCAATGCCATGACCGGCGTGTTCGGCATTGCGCGCGGCGACCGCTCCGCGGCGAGCGCGATCTCCGCCGGTGCGGAAACGTTGGGTTACGCGCTGCTGGAAGCCCATGCGCAATATGCCACGCAGCCGGGTTCGCCGACGCTGCTCGTCTACGCGGACGAACCGGCCGATTCGGCATACGGCACGATCGAAGACGAAGTGCAGGGCGGCGCGATCGCGATCCTGCTGGATAGCGAAACGGCGACGGGCGAGCTGGAGTGCTGGGTGTCACGCGCAGTCCAGTCAGACTCCGCGCCGTTGTACAAAACCCGCGCAGGCGAAACAGGCGGGATGGAAGTGGCAGACGAAACAGACGGGACAGACAGGCCAAAAAGCACCGCCCCGGAAACCCTCTTCGCGACCCAGAGCCAGGCGCTGCAGCACTGTCTGGAAACCGGCCTGCCCGCCGCCTGGCAAAACGCCGGCGCCACCTGGCATTGGAGGTGGCATGACCGCGCGGCTTGATTACTTATGGCGATTCTGCGCGACCGGCATGGCTTTCGTGGTCTTCGGCGTGTGCGGCGTGCTGTTTTCCGTGGTGGTGTTTCCGCTTGCCTGGGTGTGGCCGCACCGCGCCTCGCGCCAATTCGCGGTGACGAGCGTGATTCACTGGTTTTTTCGTGTGCTGGTCGCGGTATTGCAACGCATCGGCGTGATGGAACTGGAAGTGTCGGGCGTGCAGGCGTTGCGCGCGGGCGGCCCGGCGATCGTGGTCGCCAATCACCCGACCTATCTCGATGTAATGGTGCTGCTGTCGCTCACGCCGCATGCCTGCTGCGTGGTGAAAAACGCGCACTGGAGCAACCCGTGTTTCTGGGGCATCGTGCGCTCGGCGGAATACGTCAGCAATGCCGATCCCGCGGAACTCGTCGAGGCCGGCGCGAAGCAACTGGCCGCAGGCTATACCATGATCATTTTTCCGGAAGGCACGCGCAGCCCCGCGCCGAACCGGTTGCATGCGTTTTCGCGCGGATTCGCGCACATGGCGCTGAAGGTCGGCGCGCCGATCGTCCCCGTGCTGATGGACTGCGATCCGCCCGCATTCACCAAGCAGATGCGCTGGTACGACGTGCCGGCGCGCGCGTTCAGAATGCGCGTGAACGTGCTCGAACCGCTCGGCGTCGACCAGCTCGCGGCCCATGACACTCCACCGGCTCTCGCGGCGCGTAGCGTGACGAGCGCCGTCGAAGCCCACATTACCCAGCACCTGTTCGATTATGGATTCTTTAAAACTGGAAATTAAACAGCTCCTGATCGAAGCTCTCGATCTGGAAGACCTGAGCCCGGCCGATATCGACGACGATGCACCGTTGTTCGATACCGACGGCATCGGTCTCGATTCGATCGACGCGCTCGAAATCGGCATCGTGCTGCGCAAACACTACCAACTGACCATCGCAGCGAACGACGAGCGCACGCGCGAACACTTCCGCTCGATCAGCACACTGGCGGCGCTGGTGGCGAGCCAGCGCGAAGCGGTGCACGCCGTGAACGAAACAACCAGAAAAGGGGAATAAACCGTGTCCGAGGCAGAGATTCTGGAGCGCATCCGCGCCATCTTCAAAGAGAACTTCGCTATCGAGCCCGAGCGCGTCACGCCCGAGGCGCATCTGTTCGAAGACCTCGATCTCGACAGCATCGACGCCGTCGACCTCGCGATCAAACTGCAGGAAATGACCGGGCGCCGCATCAAGCCGGAAGAGTTCAAGTCGGTGCGCACCGTCGGCGATGTGATCGGTGCGGTCGAATCGCTGCTGGCGGCACAGGGCTGATGTCCGCCGTGCGCTCGCGAACGCAAGCGGCGGCGGACCGGGTTGCCGATGCCTCGCCCGGCACTGAGCGCCATCTGGGCAAAACCGTCGTGCAGGTGCTGTTGAAGCTCGCGTACCCCGCGCTGATTCTGTGTGCCTGGAAATGGGACACGCCGCGCTACGTCGGCTGCATGCTGTTCGCGATCCTGTGGCTGCAGCGCTGGGCCGGCAGCGGGCCGGTCGCGACCTCGCTGCGGCGGCTCTCCTCGATCGACTGGACCGTGGTCGGTTTGCTCAGCTGCGCGTCGGCGGCGATCGTCTTGACCAATAGCGAGCTGCTGTTGCGTCTTTATCCGTCGCTCGTCAATCTGGGCTTGCTGATCGCGTTCGGCGCGACGCTCGTGCGTGGGCCGTCGATGATCGAAAAATTCGCGCGTCTCGGCAATCCGAATCTGCCGCCGGGCGCGGTGCGCCATACGCTGCGCGTGACCCAGGTGTGGTGCGCGTTCTTCGCGCTGAACGGCGTGTTTTCCGCGTACACGGCGGTGTACTGGAGCCGGGCGAGCTGGTCGCTCTACAACGGCGCGATCGCCTATGTGCTGATCGGCGTGCTGCTGGTGGCTGAGGTCATCTGGCGTTATCTGGTCGTGCTGCCGCGCGCGGCACGCTCGGAGGCGGCATGATCGCGTTGCACGATCTGTTGTCGGTGGCCGATGACGCTGCCGCGATGTATGCACCCGTATGCCGGGACGGCGCCACGCTGCTCGATCGCACGGCGTTTCGCGCGCGTGTTGCCGCGCTGATCGCGCTCGTGCAAACGCGAGACGCGCAACGCTACGCGCTGTGCATCGACGATCCGTTCGATTTCGCCTGCGCGCTCTTTGCGCTGTTCGCGTGCGGCAAGGAGCCGGTGATTCCGGCCAACTCGACGCCGGGTTATCTCGCCGATCTCGCCGACGCGTATGAAGTGGTACTGACGGACGCGGATTTGCCGCCGGCCGCGTTTGCTGCCGACGCCGCCCCGGCGCATACATCCCGCGCCGCTTACCCGATCGACCCTCAAGCTCCGCTCACGCTCTACACCTCAGGCAGCAGCGGCCGCCCCAAGCCGATCCGCAAGACGCTCGCGCAATTCAACGCCGAAGTGCATACGCTCGAAAAGCAGTGGGGCGCGCTAGTCGGCGACGCGACGATGCTTGCGAGCGTGCCGCATCACCACATTTACGGTCTGCTGTTCCGCGTGCTATGGCCGCTCGCAGCCGGCCGCGCATTCGATCGCGCGGTGAGCATCGAGCCGTTGCATCTGCAAACGCAGATCGAGCAATGCGGTGCGGCGGTGATCGTATCGACGCCCGCACAACTGTCGCGCTGGCCCGCGTTGCCCGGTTTCGCGGACCTGACGCCGGCACCGCGCGCGTTCTTTTCATCGGGCGGTCCTCTCGGGCTCGAAGCCGCACAGGAATACGCCGCCGCGTACGGCGCCGCGCCGCTTGAAATTTACGGCAGCACGGAAACCGGCGGCATCGCGTGGCGGCGCCAGGATCAGACCGACGCCTGGCAAGCGGTGTCCGGCATCGAAGTGCGCCGCGACGACGACGGCGCGCTGAACGTCCGCTCGCCGCATCTCGATCACGCCGGCTGGCACCGCACCGACGACAAGATCGCCTTCGACGACGAGGGCCGTTTCCGCCTGCAAGGCCGGCTCGACCGCGTGCTCAAGCTCGACGGCAAACGCGTCTCGCTGCCGGAACTGGAAGCGCGCCTCGCGCTGCACCCGTATGTGGCGCAAGCGGCAATCGTGCCGCTGGAAGGCGCCTCGCGCGAGCGCGTCGGCGCGGTCGTAGCGCTGACCGAAGCGGGCTGCGCGGCTTTGCGCGACGAAGGCCGTGTGGCGCTCGCGAAAGTCCTGCGCCGCCATCTCGCCGAATATTTCGATGTCGTCGTGCTGCCGCGCCATTGGCGTTTTCGCGTCACGTTGCCGTTCGACGCACGCGGCAAACTGCCGGTCGCTGCCGTGGCGGCCGCGTTCGCACCGCGTAGCGAGGGCATGGAAGTGCTGGCCGAGGCGCGCAACGGCGACACGCTGCACTACGAGTTGCGCGTGCCGCCCACGCTCGTGCATTTCGCCGGCCACTTTCCCGGTCTGCCGATTCTGCCTGGCGTCGTCCAGGTCGATTGGGCGATGCGTCTGGCCGCCGAGCACGTGCCGGGCGTGCGCGCGCTGGCGTCGATCGATCGTCTGAAATTCATGGCGCCGGTCTCGCCGGGCGCGGTGCTCAAGCTCACGCTCGCGCACGACGTGACGCGTCGGCGGGTGCAGTTTGCTTATCGCATGAACGGCCGTGAATGCGCGTCCGGCGTGATCGTCTACGGGGAGGCCGCGTGACGACGTTCTCCCCATGCATCGTCATTCCGATCTACAACCATAAGGACGCGATCGGCTCGACCGTCGCGCATCTGGCGGTTCACGACCTGCCGTTTTTCGTCGCCGATGACGGCAGCGACGAGGCTACCCAGCAGGTGCTCGCCACGCTCGCGCAGCAGTACGCCGGGCGGCTCACGCTGCTGCGTCTGCCGGTGAACGGCGGCAAAGGCGCTGCCGTGATGGCGGGATTGCGCGCCGCGCGCAAGGCGGGCTACACGCACGCGTTGCAGATCGACGCCGACGGTCAGCACGACGCCAGCGACGTGCCGCGTTTCATCGAAGCGGCACGCGCCGAACCGGACGCGGTGATTCTCGGCCGCCCGGTCTACGACGAGAGCGTGCCGAAAGCGCGTCTCTACGGCCGTTATTTGACGCACGTGTGGGTATGGATCGAAACGCTTTCGCTGACGATCCGCGACTCGATGTGCGGCTTTCGCCTTTATCCGCTGGCGCTGGCCTGCGATCTGATCGACAGCGTGCGGTTGCCGACACGCATGGACTTCGACATTGAGATCCTCGTGCGTCTGTATTGGCGGCGCGCGGCATTCCGCTCGATTGCAACGCGCGTCACCTACGCGAACGACGGCGTCTCGCATTTCGACGTGCTGTGGGACAACGTGCGCATCAGCCGCAGTCATACGCGGCTCGTGTTCGGCATGCTGTGGCGTCTGCCGATGCTGCTCGCGCACAAGGTCATGCCGCGTCGCTCCGCACGTGCAGGCGAGCAGGGCAAAGAAAACGAACAGGACTGGTGGCGCATCGCCGAACGCGGCAGTCATCTGGGCATGTCGCTGCTCGCGCTGAGTTGCAAGCTGTTCGGCCGACGCTTTACCGCGCTGTGGCTGCATCCGATCGTCGCGTATTTTCTGCTGACGGGCCGCGCCGCGCGCGAAGCTTCCAGCAACTATTTCAAGCATCTCGGCGAGGTTGCGCCGCACGCGGACACGCCGCGTCCAGGCTGGCTGTCCGCGTACCGCCATATGCTGGCGTTCGCGCAATCGGGCTTCGACAAACTCGCGGCATGGTCGGGGCGCGTGAACAACGCCGACGTCAAATTCGAAGATCCTTCGGCGTTCGAAGCGTTGGTGGCGAGCGGCAAAGGCGCGCTCGTGATCGGCGCGCATCTCGGCAATCTGGAGATGACCCGCGCGCTCGCCGCGCAGGGCGCTTATGCGAAGGTCACAGCGGTCGTCTATACGGAACACGCGCGCCGCTTCAACAGCGTGCTGGCCTCGGCCAATAGCGAGTTCGCGAAGCATCTGCTCGAAGTCAGCGACTTTGGTCCCGAGACCGCGATGATGATGCAGGAGCGCGTCGATGCCGGCGAGCTGCTGGTGATCGTCGGCGACCGCGTGCCCGCGCACGAAGCGGGCCGCACGACCGAGGCGCAATTCCTCGGCTCGACCGCGCCGTTCGCGCAGGGTCCCTACGTGCTCGCGCATGCGCTCGGCTGCCCGGTCTATTTGTTCTTCTGCCTGAAAGAGCGCGACGGCTACCGTCTGTATTTCGAACCGTTCGCCGAGCGCATCGAACTGCCGCGCCGTGAACGCGCGCAGCATCTCGCCGCGTGGGCGCAGCGCTATGCCGTGCGTCTCGAACACTATTGCCGCAAGGCACCTTATCAATGGTTCAATTTCTTCGATTTCTGGGCCAGCCCCAAGCGAGGCGCGAATGGCCGAACATGATCTGATCGATGTGCCGAATGCGGGCGCAAATGTGAACGACGCGGCGGTGGTGATCGGCGGCCGCAAGCTGACGATCGAAGAGGTCGTCGCGATTGCGCAGCATCGCGCGCCGGTTGCCTTGAGCGACGATCCGGCATGGCGCGCGCGCATCCAGCGCGGCGCGGATTTCCTGCGCCGGCATCTGGCCGCGGGCGCGACGGTGTACGGCGTCAACACCGGTTACGGGGACGCCTGTGTGGTCGACGTGCCGATGGAACTGGTCGAAGCGTTGCCGCTGCAACTCACGCGCTATCACGGCTGTGGCATGGGCCAATATCTCGACGACGCGCAAACGCTCGCGGTGATCGCCGCGCGCCTCAACTCGCTCGCTTATGGTTTTTCCGGCGTGCGTCCCGTGTTGCTCGAACGTCTGGCCGATCTGGTCAATCACCGTGTGCTGCCGCGCATTCCGTCGGAAGGCTCGGTCGGCGCGAGCGGCGATCTCACGCCGCTCTCGTATGTGGCCGCCGCGCTCGCAGGTGAACGCGACGTGATGTTCGAAGGACAGCTGCGCAACGTGCGCGAAGTGTGGGCCGAACTCGGCCATGCGCCGCTCACGCTCGCGCCGAAAGAAGGCCTCGCGCTGATGAACGGCACGGCCGTGATGACGGGTCTCGCCTGTCTCGCGTTCGCGCGCGCCGATCATCTGACGCGGCTCACCGCGCGTCTGACCGCGCTGTGCACCGTCGCGCTCGACGGCCGCGCCGCGCACTTCGACGCGATGCTCTTCGAAGTGAAGCCGCATGCCGGCCAGGCCGAAGCCGCGGCATGGATTCGCGATGACTTGTCCGGACGCGACGACACGCCGGGCCACCGTCTGCAGGACCGTTATTCGATTCGCTGCGCGCCGCATGTGATCGGCGTGGCGCGCGATGCACTTTCGTGGGTGCGCCGCGATGTCGAGAACGAACTGAACAGCGCGAACGACAACCCGCTGATCGATCCCGACAACGAACGCGTTCTGCACGGCGGCAACTTCTACGGCGGCCATATCGCTTTCGCGATGGACTCGTTGAAGGTCGCGGTCGCCAATCTCGCCGATCTGATGGACCGGCAACTCGCATTGCTGGTCGACGTGAATTTTAACAACGGCTTGCCGCGCAATCTGTCGGGCGCCGCGCCCGCGCGCGCCGCGATCAATCACGGTTTCAAGGCGGTGCAGATTTCGTCGTCCGCATGGACTGCCGAGGCGTTGAAGAACACGATGCCCGCGAGCGTCTTTTCGCGCTCCACCGAGGCGCACAATCAGGACAAGGTCAGCATGGGCACGATCGCCGCGCGCGACTGTCTGCGCGTGCTGGAACTGACCGAACAGGTCGCCGCCGCGCATACGCTCGCGACGGTGCAAGCCGCGCGCCTGCGCTTGAAGATCGATAGCGCGACGCCGGTGCCGGCGCCGCTGCAGGCGTTCATGGACAGCGTGGGCGCGCAGTCGCCGTTCGTCGACGAAGACCGCGCGCTCGAACACGAGCTGCGCGCGCTGACCGCGCGCATTGCCGCGTGCGATCTTGCGAGCGACTCTCGCGGAGGACCGAGCGCATGACCGGTTCCCGCAAAGTGTTGAGCGCGAGCGCGACGGTGGAAGTGCCGTTCCACGATGTCGACGCGATGAACGTCTGCTGGCATGGCCATTATCTGAAGTACTTCGAGATCGGCCGCGCGGCGCTGTTGCGCGCGTTCGACTACGACTATCGCGAGATGCAGGCTTCGGGTTATCTGTGGCCGATCGTGGAGGCGCATCTCAAGTACGTGAAGCCGGCTACCTACGGTCAGCAGATCGAAGTGCGCACGCAACTGCTCGAACACGAAAACCGCTTGAAAATAGGCTATGAAATCGTCGATTGCGCGACCGGTACGCGGCTGACCAAGGGTTATACGATTCAGGTCGCGGTCGATGCCGCCACCCAGGAGTTGCAGTTCGTCTCGCCGCCGGTCGTGTTTGAGAAGCTGGAGCGCGTATGGGCACGATGAATTTGCGCGCTGTGATCGCGGGCGCTTTGAGCGTGGTGAGCGTACTTGCCGCGACAGTTGTAGGGATGGAGCCTACGTCGGCTGCGTTGGCATCGACGAAAGAGGCCGCGCCCGGCAATCCCGCGCTCGTCTCGCAGATCGCCGCGCATCTCGCGCAGGCCAAGGGCGTGCGCGCGCAATTCACGCAGACGCAAACGCTCGCCGCGATGAAGCAGCCGCTCGTGAGCACCGGCTCGCTGCTGTTCTTCCGCGAACGTGGCGTGATCTGGCAGATCGACACGCCATACAAAGCCACCTACGTGATCACCGATGCCGGCGTGACCGAAGTCAACGCCAACGGCCAACGCGTCACGGCTCACAGCGCGCAAGGCACGCGCGGCGTCGCGCAAGTCTCGAAGATGATGCGCGCGATGCTCGGCGGCGATCTATCGGCGCTGTACTCGCAATTCGACGTGCAAGCCGAAGGCAGCGCCGCGCAATGGCGTATGCAACTCACGCCGAATCAGCCGCAGATCGCGCAGTCGATCAAAGGTCTGGAGATGAACGGCGGCGACTATCTGCAGCGCTTGCGCATCACGCTCGCGAACGGTGACATTACCCAACTCGAATTCACGAAGAGCGCGGCCGTGACCGAACTCACCGCGGCTGAACGCGGTCTGCTCGGAGCGCCGTAATGGACATGCTGCAACAGCGATCCGCGAAACAGGCGTGGGGTATGCGCGCCGCGTGGCTGCTGCTCGCGCTCGCTGCGGCGTTGTATTGCGGCTGGCGATTCGCGGGACCGTCGCCGCTGCAAACCAATCTGCTCGCGTTGTTGCCGGCGACCGAGGCAGATCCGGTCGCCGAAAAGGCGGTCGATACACTGGCGAGCGCGCTCGGCGACCGCACCGTTTTTCTCGTTACCAGCAACGACGACGCGCATGCGAAAGCCGCGGCGAAACAACTCGGCGCTTCGTTGCAAAAGAGCGGGGCGTTCGGTTCGGTGACGGCCGAGTTGCCGCCGTTCGATTTATCGCAGATCGCGGCGTTGTACATGCCATATCGTTTCGGCTTGCTGGCTCCTGCAGACCGGGCGGCGCTCGCGAGTGGCACGGTCGGCACCACCACGTTGCACGACGCGCTCGCCCAGCGCATCTACAGCCCGCTGCGCGGCGGACTCACCACGCCGCTCTCCGACGATCCGTTCGGCTGGCTCGAACACTGGCTCGGCGGCCTGCCGCTTGCCACATCGAATCTCGAACTCGAAGACAACATGCTGGTCGCGCATCAAGGTGCCGCCACCAGCGTACTAATCGTCGCGACGCTGCCGGGCTCTGCGTACGAAACCAAAACGCAGCACGCGGTACTCGCGTCGCTCGCTCAAGGCGAAAGCACATTAAAACAATCGTTCCCGGATGTCTCCGTGGCGCGAACCGGCGCCGTGTTCTACGCCGAGTCGGCACGCAGCGCGTCGGAACATGAAGTGCATCTGATCGGCCTCGCGTCGCTGTGCGGCATCGCGCTGCTGATGATGTGGGTGTTCCGTTCGCCGCGTCTGTTGTTGCTCGGCTTCGTGTCCACCGCGCTCGGCATTGTCTGCGCGCTGGCGGTGACGATGCTGGTATTCGGCAAGCTGCATCTGTTGACGCTCGTGTTCGGCGCGAGCCTGATCGGCGAGGCCGTCGACTATTCGATTCAGTACTTCGTCGTGTATCTCGGCGCGCAACGCGATTGGGACGCGCGGCGTGGCGCGCGCGCCGTGCGTCCCGCGTTGAGCGTGGCGCTCGCGACGAGCCTGCTCGGCTACGCGATCCTCACGTGGGTGCCGTTTCCCGCGCTCAAGCAGATCGCCTGCTTCGCGATTGCCGGTATTACGACGGCGTTCGCGTCCGTGCTCTGGCTGCTGCCCGCGTTGCTCACCCGCGCGCCCAAACGCAGCCCCAAGCGCGTGTTTGCAGGTGCGGCGCGCGTGCTGACGGTGTGGCATCGCACGATCGGCGGCAGGCGGGCGTGGTTCGTGGCGGCGCTGTTGCTGCTGCTGGCGATTCCCGGCTGGCTGCGCCTGACCAGCGACGACGATATCCATCTGCTGATCCAGCGCGATCCGGCGCTCGTCGCGCAGGAAGACAAAGTGCGCGCGGCGGTCGGCGTGGATAACAGTGCGCAGTTTTTCGTCGTGCGCGGCGAGACGCCCGAGGTCGTGCTGCAACGCGCGGAAGCATTAGGCACGAAACTGGATGCGTTGAACGGCACCGCGGACAAGGTCGGCAGCTATCAGTCGGTTGCGCAGTTCGTGCCGTCCGCGAAACAGCAGAATGAAGATCGTGCGTTGCTTTCGCAGCATGTTTTCAACGACCGCGCCGCATTGCGCGCCACGCTCCTGCAAGCCGGTTTCAAGGACGAAGTGGCCGACGCCTGGCTCGCCGCGTACGCGAAACCACAAGCGCCGCTCACGATCGATACGTGGCTCGCGACGCCGTGGTCGCAACCGTACAAACACCTCTGGCTTGGCGAAGTCGATTCGTCGACGAAAGCCTATGCGGCGGTCGTCATCCCGCAGGGCGTGACGCCGCAGAACGAACCCGCGTTGATCGCGGCCGCGCAGGGCTTGTCCGGGGTGGTGTTCGTCGACAAGGCCGCCAGCGTGTCGAAACTGTTCGGCGCGTATCGCGTGGATAGCGGCTGGTGGCTCGGCGGCGCGCTTGCACTCGTGCTCGTTCTGTTGATGCTGAGATACAAAGTGCGTGGGGGCATCGCCGTGACCTTGCCGGTGCTGCTCGCGGTGGGCGTCACGCTCGCCGTATTCGGCTATGCGCACGTACCGCTCAATCTGTTCAACTGGCTCGCGCTGATGCTCGTGCTCGGCGTGGGCGCAAACTATGCCGTATTCCTGCGCGAAGGCTGCCTGCGCGCGGACGCGGATCTCGGCGCGGTGTGGACGGGCGTGCTGCTGTCGGCGGCTACGACGTTGTTGTCGTTCGGCATGCTCGGTATGAGCGCGATGCCCGCGCTGGAGAGTTTCGGCGCGACGCTCGCGCTCGGCATTGCGGTTTCGGTGCTGCTCGCGCCGATCGGCATGCCATTGGAATCAAGGAGGGCCGCATGAAAGCGCCATCAGTTTATTTGCACGCGCTCGGCATGATCAACGCGCTCGGCGGCGACCTCGACAGCATTGTCCCGGCGCTCGCCGCCGGTCATTCGCCGGGTATGGCGAACGCGCATACGGGGATCGGCGAGGCGTTCGTCGGCAGCGTGCTTGCGCCGCTGGAGCTGGCGCCGCCCGCCGAACTCGCCCGTTACGACTGCCGCAATAACCGCCTGCTGCTCGCCGCGCTGACGCAAATCGCGCCCGCTGTCGAGGCGGCGCGCGAACGCTACGGCGCGCATCGCATCGGCGTGGTGCTCGGCACCAGCACGTCGGGTATCGAAGCCGCCGAAGCGGCGTTCGTCTATCAGGCGCAAGCGGGCGATCTGCCCGTGAACTTCAACTACCGGCAAATGGAAATCGGCACAGCGGCGCCGTTTGCTGCCGCCGTGCTCGGTGTGCATGGTCCGGCCTTCACCATCTCGACTGCGTGCACGTCGAGCGCAAAGGCCTTTGCGTCCGCGCGCCGGCTGCTGCAATTGCAACTGTGCGACGCCGTCGTGGTGGGCGGCGTCGATTCGTTGTGCGAGCTGACGGTGCAGGGTTTCGCATCGCTTGAATCGACCAGCAACGTGCGCAGCAATCCGATGAGCCGCAACCGCTGCGGGATCAACGTCGGTGAAGGCGCAGCCGTGTTCCTGATGAGCCGCGACGAAGCGGCGGTGCGGCTCGCGGGCGTCGGCGAATCGAGCGACGCGCATCACATTTCGTCGCCGGACCCGCAAGGCGTGGGCGGTGAACTCGCTTTGCGCGCGGCGCTGGCCGATGCGGGCATCGAGTCGTCGGCGATCGGCTATGTGAATCTGCATGCCACCGCCACACGCAAGAACGATGAAATGGAAGCGGGTTTGATGTCGCGCGTGTTTCCGCAAGGCGTGGCGACGAGCGGCACCAAGCCGTTGACCGGCCACCAGCTCGGCGCTGCGGGCGCCACCGAACTCGCGTTCACGTGGCTCTCGCTGGCGCACGACGATGTGCCGCTGCCGCGTCATCTGTGGGACGGCGAGGCGGATCCCGCGTTGCCCGCACTGGACCTGGTCGTTAGCGAACGCTTCATGCCGCGCGGCGGCGCGCAATACGCAATGAGCAATTCATTTGCGTTCGGCGGCAGCAACGTCAGCCTCGTTCTTGCCCGATGAGTTGCCCAATGAACCACGCGATAAGCCACGCGATGAACCCGACGCCCACCGTTGACGAACTGCTCCAGCAGCCGATCGAAGCGATCATCCCGCATCGCGGCACCATGCTGCTGATCGACTCGGTCGACACATTCAGCGAAGAAACGCTGAGCGCGCGCGCCACGGTGCGCGCCGACGCCTGGTATGCCGACATCGACGGCGCCATGCCCGCGTGGATCGGCATCGAGCTGATGGCGCAGGCGATCGCCGCGCACGTCGCGTTGCTGGCCATGCGCGGCGGCGGCCGCGCGCGCCCCGGCGTGCTGCTCGGCTCGCGCAGCTACAAGGCATTGCAGCCGTCGTTTGCGGGCGGCGCGCGGTTATCGGTGCACGTCTCGGAACTGCTGCGCAGCGAAGAGGGCCATGGCGCCTACGAATGCACCATCCGGCACGGCGACGCGGTGTGCGCCGAAGCCGTCATCAAGGTTTTTCAACCGCGCGATTTTCAGTCATTCATTGAAGGGAGTTTCAGTTCATGAGCCGGCGTGTTCTCGTTACCGGCGCAAGCCGCGGCATTGGCCGCGCGATTGCGTACAAGTTGGCCGCCGACGGCTTCGCGGTGTCCGTGCATTGCCGCACGGGGCGCAGCGAAGCCGATGCGGTGGCGACGGGCATCGCCGCGCAGGGCGGCACGGCGCGCGTGCTGCAATTCGACGTGCGCGAGCGCGCGGTGTGCCGCGAAGTGCTCGAAGCGGACGTCGCGGCGCACGGGCCCTACTACGGCATCGTATGCAGCGCGGGCGTGACGCGCGACGCCGCGTTCCCCGCGCTCACCGAAGAAGATTGGGACATCGTGATCGAAACCGGTCTCGACTCGTTCTACAACGTCGTCCATCCATTGACCATGCCGATGGTGCGCGCCCGCAAGGGCGGCCGCATCGTCACGATCGCTTCGGTGTCCGGCGTGATGGGCAATCGCGGCCAGGTCAACTACAGCGCGGCGAAGGCCGGCCTGATCGGCGCGAGCAAGGCGCTCGCCGTCGAACTGGCGTCGCGCAACATCACCGTCAATTGCGTGGCGCCGGGGCTGATCGAGACCGGCATGCTCGATGAAATGCCGCTCGAACAGGCGCTCAAGACGGTGCCGATGAACCGCGTCGGCCAGCCTGCCGAGGTGGCGTCCGTGGTCAGCTTCCTGATGTCGGATGCGGCCTCGTATGTCACGCGTCAGGTGATCGGCGTCAATGGCGGGATGATCTGATGAAGCGCGTCGTCATAACCGGCATGGGCGGCGTCACGGCATTGGGCGATAGCTGGGACGTGATCGAAACGCGCTTGAAGAGCGGCGTGAACGCCGTGCGCCGCATGCCCGAGTGGGATTACTTCGAATCGCTGCATACGCGGCTCGCGTGTCCGCTGCCGGATTTCACGGCGCCCGCGCACTATCCGCGCAAGAAGACCCGTTCGATGGGGCCGGTGTCGATGTACTCGGTGCGCGCCAGCGAACTCGCGCTCGCCGACGCGGGCCTCGCCGACGACGCCACCATCAAGGACGGCCGCATGGGCGTCGCCTATGGTTCGTCGTCGGGCTCGGTGCAGCCGATCCGCGCGTTCGGTACGATGCTCGAAACCGGCTCGATGAGCGACGTCACGTCGAACAGCTACGTGCAGATGATGCCGCACACCACGGCGGTCAACGTCAGCCTGTTCTGGGATCTGAAAGGACGAATCATTCCGACCTCGTGCGCTTGCGCGTCGGGCAGCCAGGCGATCGGCTACGCGTATGAAGCGATCCAGAGCGGCAAGCAGACGCTGATGCTCGCCGGCGGTGCGGAGGAATTGTCGGGTCCGGCCGTCGCCGTGTTCGACACGCTGTACGCAACCAGCACGCGCAACGACGAGCCGCATCTGACGCCGCGTCCGTTCGACGCCGCGCGCGACGGCCTCGTGGTCGGCGAAGGCGCGGCTACGCTGGTGCTCGAAGAATATGAGCATGCGGTTGCGCGCGGCGCGCGGATTCACGCGGAGATTGTCGGCTTCGGCTGCAATTCGGACGGCGCGCATATGACCCAGCCGACCGCCGAAACCATGGCGTTCGCAATGCGGCTCGCGCTCGACGACGCCCAACTGCCGCCCGAAGCGATCGAGTATGTGAACGCGCACGGCACCTCGACGGATCGCGGCGACATCGCCGAAAGCCATGCGACCGCGCAGACCTTCGGCGCGCGCATGCCGATCAGTTCGCTCAAGAGTTATGTCGGCCACACGCTCGGCGCGTGCGGCGCGCTCGAAGCGTGGTGGACCATCGAGATGATGAAGCGCAACTGGTATGCGCCCACCTTGAACTTGACAAATATTGACCCGGCTTGCGCGCCGCTCGACTACATTGTCGGCGCGGGCCGTGAGATCGACGCCGAGTACGTGATGAGCAACAACTTCGCGTTCGGCGGCATCAATACGTCGCTGATTTTCAGGCGCGTTCGATGAGCGTGGCGTTGCAACGCGTGGTGGTGACCGGCATGGGGATCGTGTCGTGTCTCGGCAATACGCTCGACGAAGTCTCCGCTGCCTTGCGCGTGGGCCGCTCGCGGATCGAACGGATCGACGCGTGGCGCGAGCGGGGCTTCGGCTCACAGGTGGCGGGCGTTGCCTCGGTCGCGCATGAGACGCCGTTCGAGCGCAAGCTCGAACGCTTCATGGGCGACACCGCGCGCTTCGCGTGTCATGCCGCGCGTAAAGCGATCAGCGATGCCGGACTCGACGCTCGGGCGCTACGTTCGCCGCGCGCGGGCACCGTGATCGGCTCGGGCGTCGGCAACATGCTGAGCTACGACGCGGCCATGACGATCGCCAGTTCACGCGGCGTCGAGAAAGTGCCGCCCTATGTCGTGCCGCACGCGATGAGCAGCACCGCGTCGGCCAATGTCGCGCAGGTGTTCGGGCTCGAAGGCGTGAGCTACTCGCCGTCGTCGGCGTGCACGACTTCGGCGCTCGCTATCGGCCAGGCGATGCAACTGATTCAGACCGGCCGTCAGCAGATCGTGCTGGCCGGCGGCAGCGAGTCGCTGCACGACAACATGACGCTGATGTTCGACGCAATGGGCGCGTTGTCGCGCCGCTTCAATGACACGCCGCAGCGTGCTTCGCGTCCGTACGACACCGAGCGCGACGGTTTCGTGATCGCGTCGGGCGGCGGCGTGCTGGTGCTCGAATCGCTCGATCATGCGCTCGCGCGCGGCGCGCGTATCTACGCCGAGCTCACCGGTTTCGGCGACTGCACGGACAGCAGCGGCATGGTCACGCCGCGCGCGGCGGGGATTGCGCGGTCCATGCGCGGCGCGCTGAACGAAGCGGGCAAGCGGCCCGACTACGTCAACACGCACGCACCGTCGACGCCGCTCGGCGACCTTGAAGAACTGCACGCGTTGAACGAAGTGTTCGGCGCGGCGTTCGATCATCGCGTGCCGGCGTTTTCGTCGACCAAGGGCATGACCGGGCATCCGCTCGGCGCCTGCGGCGCGCACGAAGCGATCTACACGCTGCTGATGATGCGCGATGGCTTTATCGCGGGCACTGCGGATATGGACACGCCGGAGCCCGCGCTCGACGGCATGCCGCTCGTGCGCACAGCGCGCGACGCGCGCATCGGCACGGCGATGTCGGTGTCGTACGGGTTCGGCGGAAGTTGCGCGAGTTTGGTGTTCCAGGCATGGCAGGGCGGCTGAAACGGCCGCGATTTTATAAAGAACGAAGGCGAGAAAAAAATGAAAAGAACAGGTGTACTGGGCGCATTGGCAGTCATGGCGTTGACGTTGGCAGGTTGCGCCACGCAGGTGAAGTCGCTGCCGCTCGCCGCGGCCGGCGGCGAATCGCGCGGCAACGTGCCGGTGTATTTCGGGCAACAGAACCACCCGGCGGTCAAGAGCCGACTGGGCGACGTGTCGTACTCCGTGCGGATCGCGCGCAAGGTCGCCGGTCCCGACGACGCCTGTCACGCAGCGCTCGCCGAAGCCATGCAGAAACTGCGCGCGGCGGCCAACGAACGCCACGCCAATGCCGTGATCGATGTGTCGACGCGTTTTCATAGCACCGAGAGCAACTCGTCGACCGAATTCACCTGCGGCGTGAGTCCGAGCGCCGCCGCGATTGCGGTAAGCGGTCAACTCGTCGTGCTGGAATCGAACTGAGCCGAACCAGGCTGATTGAAAAAGAACTCACAGAGCAACAACAACCACCAAGGAGTCTCAATGAAACGTCATCTGCTGTTTGCCGCATTGTTTGCTTCGTTTGCCACGCTGAGCGCTGCGCCGGCCTTCGCTCGCGATACGGTCAGCTACTTTCCGGTCGAGCAGGCCTTGCAAAGCGAACCGGGCAAAGTGAGCGAAGACATCGGGTTGTATTTCGCGGGTCAGCGCCACCCGGCAGTCGTGAAGACGATGGGTGAATTCGCCACCAACAAGAAGACCAACGCGTTCGGCAAGAGCGATCTGCAAGCCTGCCAGCACGTTTTCCTCTCGGCGGTGATCGAGTTGCAGGAACGCGCGCGCAAGGAAGGCGGCAACGCGGTGATCAACATCAAGAGCAACTACAAGAACGAGTTGCGTGAGAGCGCCACCGAGTACACGTGCGGCGCGGGCGCCGTGGTTGCCGGCGTCGCGTTGACGGGTGAAGTTGTGACGTTGCGCAAGTAAGCGTGGGTCCGCGCGAGCCGGCGCGGAGTGACGCGCATGCGAGCAAGGCAAGCGCGAAGGCGGTGTATGCCGCCTCGCGCTGTTTTATCGCATCAGGCGCGTGCCTTGCTGCGTATTTTGCCGCGCGCCTTGCTACGGATTAACCGGCTTGACCGCCGCGACATTGACCAGCGTTTCGCGACGCTTGCCGGGTTGCGGATGAGACAGGCCGAGCCGTTCGAGCAGACCGAAGTCTTTCGCGCGGCTCCACCAGAGGTAGGGCAGCGACACGTTGCGCTCGCTGAAGTTAAAGCCGCCGCGGCGAATCATGTCGAGGTAGCCGCCGGCGCTCTTTTGCACGTGCATCGGATGACGGAACAGGAGCCGGATTACCCACGATTTGATGTACGCATCGGTGGATTCGGCGAAGAGCAGCACGCCGCCCGGTTTGAGCACGCGATGGAACTCGGCGAGCGCGTGGTCCTGCTCGACGAGGTGGTGAAAAGTTTGATGGCAGAACACGATATCGGCGCTCGCGTCGGGCAGCGGCAGTTTCGCGCAGTCGCCGTGCAGCAGTTCGATATCCGCCAGCTTGTCGCGGCAGGCGTTTGCCGCCTGAGCGGCGAGCGTCAACGACGGTTCATGGAAGTCGATGCCGACAAGGCGGCGCGGCTTGAACGCATCGGCGAGCAAGCGGAATGAAATGCCTTGGCCGCAGCCGACGTCGACGATCACCGGCGCCTCGGGCAAGGGCGTGTCGATCAGGCGTTTGAGGTCGTTGATCGCGACCCGCAGCACATGATGTTCCCAAGTATAGGTACGCAGGAACCAGATCCCGAACGCCGTTTCCGGCACGAAAGGCACACTGGATGTTTCGGATGGCGACACGCTGGGCTCCCGGCGAAATAGCGTTCTTGTTGTGCCCGCCCCGAAGACATTCTTCGGGGCATTGAAGCGAAGTTGTAACGAGACGTAAGGATGCAGCGAAACGCTGCTCCGGGCAAGCCAAACGATTGAGGCAAATTTGAGTACACATTCGTCAAAGCGCACGACCGTCGATGTCGTGATCATCGGTGCCGGACCGGCAGGCGCGGTTGCGGCAGCGTTGTTGCGCAAAGCCGGGCGCTCCGTGCTGGTGCTCGAACGCCAGCACTTTCCGCGCTTTTCCATCGGCGAGAGTCTGTTGCCGCAAAGCATGGCTTACCTCGAAGAGGCTGGCATGCTGCGGGCCGTGGTCGAAGCGGGCTTTCAGTACAAGAACGGTGCGCATTTCGTGTATCGCGACCAGTCGTCGGCGTTCGACTTTCGCGACAAGCATTCGCCCGGTTGGGGCACCACGTATCAGGTCGAACGCGCGGTATTCGACGACATATTGATTCGCTGCGCCGCGGAGCAGGGCGCCGATGTGCGCTTCGGCCATACGGTGCGCGCGGTTCACACGGGCGCCACGCCTTTGGTCGATGTGATCGACGAAGCGGATCACGCTTATCAGATCGAAGCGCGTTTCGTGTTCGACGCAAGCGGCTTCGGCCGCGTGCTGCCGCGCTTGCTGAACCTCGAAGCGCCGACGCGCATGCCGACGCGCGCCGCGATCTTCACGCACGTGCAGGACGGCATTCCGGCGGGCATGACGGACCGCAACAAGATTTGCGTGGCGACGCATCCGGAACATCGCGACGTGTGGTTCTGGATGATTCCGCTGGCGGGTGGCCGTTCGTCGGTGGGGTGTGTCGCCGAGGCGAGTTTCCTCGACGTGCCCGACGCGGAGCGCGACGCAAAGCTGCGCGCGCTGATCCAGCAGGAACCGACACTGAACCGCCTGATCGGCAACGCGCCGTTCCTGATGCCGGTGCGCCACATCGGCGGCTATGCGGCGAACGTGGAGCGTTTGCATGGGCCGGGTTACGCGCTGCTCGGCAATGCGGGCGAGTTTCTCGACCCGGTGTTTTCGTCCGGTGTGACGATCGCGCTGCGCTCGGCGCATCTTGCGGTGCAGACGTTGAACCGGCACCTGGACGGCGAGCAGGTCGACTGGTCGGCCGCTTACGACGTGCCGTTGCGCAAGGGGATCGATACGTTCCGCGCTTTTGTCGAGCGCTGGTATTCGGGTGCGTTGCAGGACATCATTTTTTATCCGGAGCAGACGCCGTCGATTCGCCGCATGATCAGCGCGGTGCTGGCGGGTTATGCGTGGGACGAGACGAATCCGTATGTGGCCGATCCGGTGCGTCGGTTGAATGCGTTGCATGAGGTGTGCATGCAGCGGTGAGTTGGTCTTGCGGTGGGCATTAAAAGAAAACGGCGCTTCGGGATCGAAGCGCCGTTTTCTATTCAGTTGCGTAACTCACCAACTCAAGCAGCGATCCTCGCCGCGCTCGACGCACTCTGCCGCACATCATCGCGACGATGCACGCGCTTGCCTGCCGCATAAGTCTCATAGATCGCGCGATCGTCGCCGAGCAGCGCGAATGCGAACAGCAACTCTTCCAATGTTTCAGTGCGCGCGGTGCGGCGTGCGAGCAGCGGCGTCGCGCGCGGATCGAGCACGACGAAGTCCGCTTCCGACTTCGGCTTCAGCGTGCCGACCTTGTCCGCGAGATCGAGCGCTTCGGCCGCGCCGGCGGTCGCCAGATAGAACATGCGCGTTGCCGTCAGATGATGGCCGCCCAGACGCGCGACCTTGTGCGCCTCATTCATGGTCTGCAGCATCGAGAACGAGGTCCCGCCGCCGACGTCCGTCGCCAGTGCGATCGGCATGCCGGCTTCATCGGCCTTGTCGAAGTCGAACAGGCCGCTGCCCAGAAACAGGTTCGAGGTCGGGCAATGCGAGGCGACCGTGCCGGTTTGCGCCATGCGTTTGCGGTCTTCCGCGTCGAGGTGAATGCAATGGCCGTACACGGCGCGACGACGCAGCAGACCGTAGTGATCGTAAATGTCCAGATAGCTGCGGTGGCCGGGGAACAGATCGGCGACCCACTTCACCTCGTCGTGATTTTCCGCGACGTGGCTCTGAATGAAGATGTCCGGATGCTTGCCCGCCAGCACGCCGCACGCTTCGAGTTGCGCTTCGGTCGAGGTCGGCGCAAAACGCGGCGTGAGGGCATACATCTGGCGGCCGCGATTGTGCCAGCGGCCGATCAGCTCGGCGCTGTCGTCGTAGCCCGATTGCGCGGTGTCGCGCAGGAACTCGGGGCAGTTGCGGTCCATCAGCACCTTGCCGGCCACCATGCGCAGATTGCGCGCTTCGCTTTCGGTGAAGAGCGCGTCGGCCGATTCCTTATGAACCGTGCAATACACGAGCGCGGTCGTCGTGCCGCAGGCCAGCAGTTCGTCGACGAAAAAGCTTGCCGTGTCGCGCGCGTAGGCCGGATCCGTGAAGCGGCGCTCGGTCGGGAATGTGTACGTTTCGAGCCACGGCAACAAACCCGGCGCTGGCGACGCGATCATGTCCGTCTGCGGATAGTGAATGTGCGTGTCGATGAAACCCGGCACGATCAGCTTGTCGCGCATTTCCTGCACTTGCGTACCGGGCGCGAGTTGCGGCGCGAGCGCGGCATATGCTCCGGCCGCGACGACATGGCCGTCTTCGACGATCAGCAGGCCGTCCTCGTTGAAGACCGCCGCGCTGGACGATTGCGCCGGATCGCCGTTGAAGGTCAGCAGTTGCGCGCGGAATGCCGCTTGGGCCGATTTGGCTGCTTTGGCCGGGTTGGCAGATTGAGTCATGGAAAAACCGTCTCCGATTGTGGGAAGCTGCACAGTCCGGACGACGGTTCGTTCATTGGCTCTCAGTCGAACCCATGCCGCCGCCGGCTGCGATATATCGGCCCGTCAGTGCGGACCGCTTGGGTGCCAGTGCGCGTCGAGCTTCGCGATCAGTTCGCTGCGTTGCTCGGGCGTGACGAACGACGCTTCGAAGCTGTTGCGGATGATCGTGTAGACCTCGGCATCGTTGAGCTTCAACGCGTCGATGGTGGCGAAATAGTTGGCGTTCACGTAGCCGCCGAAATACGCGGGATCGTCGGAATTCACCGTCACGGCCACGCCGCGATCGAGCAGGTCTTTCAGTGTGTGCTTGGTCAGGTCGTCGAACACGCAGAGCTTCAGGTTCGACAGCGGACACACGGTCAACGCGACGCGAGAATCCGCGAGACGCGTGACGAGCGCCGGATCTTCGATGCTGCGCACGCCGTGATCGACGCGGTCCACTTTCAGCAGATCGAGCGCTTCGTAGATATACGACGGCGGGCCTTCTTCGCCGGCATGTGCGACGAGTTTGAGGCCGAGTGCGCGCGCCTTGGCGAAGACACGTTCGAACTTCGAAGGCGGATGGCCGCGTTCCGACGAATCGAGACCGACGCCGATCAGGCGATGCTTGTACTGCTCGAACAAAGGCAGCGCTTCTTCGAACGTGGCGAGCGCGTCTTCTTCGGATAGGTGACGCAGGAAGCACAGAATCAGCTTGCTCGTCATGCCGCGCTTTTCCGCGTCGGCGAGCGCGCGTTCGATGCCGGCCACGACGGTCGCGATCGGCACGCCGCGTTCGGTGTGAGTCTGCGGATCGAAGAAGATTTCGCTGTGAATCACGTTGTCGGCGAGGCAGCGCTCGACGTACGCCATCGTCATGTCGTAAAAGTCCTGCTCGTGCAGCAGCACGCTCGCGCCCGCATAGTAGATGTCGAGGAACGATTGCAGGTCGGTGAATGCGTACGCGGCGCGCAGGGCGTCGATCGAGTCGTAGGCGAGCTTCACGCCGTTGCGTTCGGCGAGCGCGAAAATCAGTTCGGGTTCGAGCGAGCCTTCAATATGAATATGCAGTTCGGCCTTCGGTGCCAGCGCGGTTTTTTCAGCGAGCGGCGTGGGGGTAACAGTCGTTGTAGTCATGGTCGGTCAGAAGTTTGTTGAATCGCTTTTGGAGTCATCGTGCGCCGCATGCGTAAGCGTCGTATCGACGACATGCCGCGCATCAAACCGTCTGCGTGGCGTGATGCACGCCCGCGTTCGCTTCGACGGCCTGAAGCACCTGCGCCGCCGCCGAGATCGCGATGATCTCCGGCGACTTGTCGACAATGCCGTCCACGCCGAGCGGGCACTTCATCCGCGCGATCAGCGACGGATCGAGACCGCGCGCGGCCAGCCGATGTTCGAACTGCTTGCGCTTGCTATGCGAGCCGATCATGCCGAAGAACGCGAAGTCGCCACGCCGCAGAATGCGCTCGGCCAGCTCAAGATCGAGCGCATGGTTGTGCGTCATCACGATGAAGTACGTATTCGGCGCGGCCTGGTCGATGGCTTCGTCGGGCGCGTCGTTCGGATCGATCTTCACGTTTGGCGCGTGCAGCGTTTCCGCGGGCGGAAATTGCGCGTCGCGTTCGTCGACCCAGCGAACCGCGCACGGCAGCGTGGCCAGCACGCGAACCAGCGCGGCGCCCACGTGACCGGCGCCGAACAGCACGACCGAGAAGTCGCCTGGCGCGATGGTTTCGGTCAGCAGCGCGCCGCTGTCGTCGAAACCGGCGCCGTCCCACAGCAGGCAGTCAGCGGCGTCGACGCCCGGCTCGGGGTCGGACAGCATCACCGCATCCGGTGCGGGGCCGAATGATACGCTACGCACTGTCGACTGGCCGGCGGCCACGCGTTTCGCCAGCGTCGTGATCCAGCCGAGGTCGCCCACATCGAGCCGCTCGAAAGCGAGAATCACCGCGCCGCCGCAGCATTGACCGAGACTCGGGCCGAGCGCGAAACGCTCCAGACGACGCATATGCGGCGAGCGCATGCCGTCGCGCAGCACCTGGCGCGCGGTCTCGATGGCTTTCCATTCGAGGTGTCCGCCGCCGATGGTGTGCTTCGCCGAATCGCGCGTGACGATCATCTTGGTGCCGGCTTCGCGGGGCGCCGAACCTTCGACGCGCGCGACCGTCACCAGCACGGCGGCGTCGCCGTGCGCGAGCAGTTGTTGCAGGTCAGGTAGCCAGGCTTGCATCCGGCGTTCTCCATACGTGGCCGCGCGGGGTGTCCGTGCGGCCGGTTGAGTGTGGTCTGGCGCGTTCGTGTCGCGTCAGGCCGCGGGGTTTTCTTTTCACGCGGTCGTGTCGTTCGTCGCTGGTGCCGTTGCCGGTTGCGGCGCGGGCTGCGGCTGCAAGGCGTCCAGTGCGTCGAGAATCGCTTCGGGTGTAGCCGGCGCGCGCAACTGCGGCGCCTCTTGCGCATCTGGCACCGCAGCCGCGATCGCGTCGCGAATCGCGAGGAACACCGAGAACGGCAACAGCAACGGCGGCTCACCCACAGCCTTCGAGCGGAACACGGTCGGCTCGGCGTTGCGGTTCTGATAGAGCTGCACGTGGAACGCGGCGGGCGTGTCGCTGACCGCGGGAATCTTGTAGGTGGATGGCGCGTGCGTCATCAGACGGCCATCGCGGTTCCACCAGAGTTCCTCGGTGGTGAGCCAGCCCATGCCCTGAATGAAGCCGCCTTCCACCTGACCGATGTCGATGGCCGGGTTGATCGACTGACCGGCGTCGTGCAGCACGTCCGCACGCACGAGTTTCCACTCGCCCGTCAGCGTGTCGATCACGACTTCCGACACCGCCGCGCCATAGGCGAAGTAATAAAACGGGTGACCGGTCAGCGTTTTCGCATCCCAATGCACTTTCGGCGTGCTGTAGAAACCGTCCGACCACAACTGCACGCGCGCCAGATACGCGGCGCCGACCAATTGTTCGAACGGCATCGCGCCGCCGTTCACCGATACCTCGCCGTTGGCAAATTGCACGTCGTTCGCCGTGCCGCCGAGTTGTTTGGCGACGAGTTCAGCGAGCCGCGCGCGAATGGTCTTTGCCGCGGCTTCGGCCGCTTTGCCGTTCAGATCGCTGCCGGTGGACGCGGCCGTTGCCGACGTGTTCGCGATCTTGGAAGTATCGGTTGCCGTGACCCGCACGCGCGAAAGCGGCAAGCCGAACTCGTTGGCGACCACTTGCGCGACTTTGGTATTGAGCCCCTGGCCCATTTCCGTGCCGCCGTGATTGACGAGCACGGAACCGTCTTTGTACACGTGCACCAGCGCGCCGGCCTGATTCAGAAACGGCACGTTGAACGAGATGCCGAACTTCACCGGCGAAAACGCGATGCCGCGCTTGAGCACCGGACTGCCTGCGTTGAATGCGGCGATTGCTTCGCGGCGCGCGCGATAGCCGCTCGTAGCGAGCAGTTCGTCGGTCAGCGGCGCGATGATGTTGTCCTCGACGCGCTGTCCATACGGCGTCGTGTCGCGCTCGCCGATGCCGTAGTAGTTGGCGAGGCGCACCTCGAGCGGATCGCAGTTCAACTGACGCGCGATGCTGTCTAGCATCACTTCCATCACGAGCGCGCCTTGCGGACCGCCGAAGCCGCGGAACGCGGTGTTCGATTGCGTGTTGGTCTTACAGCACAGCGCGACGATGTCGACATCGGACAGGTAGTACGCGTTGTCGAAGTGGCAGACAGCACGTGTGGCGACAGCGCCGGACAAATCCGCGGAATAGCCTGCACGCAACGCGATTTCGACGCGCGCGCCGAGAATACGCCCGCTGTCGTCGAAGCCTGCTTCGTACACGTAGACCGCGTCGTGGCGCTTGCCGGTGATCATGAAGTCGTCGTCGCGGTCGGCGCGCAGCTTGACCGGACGGCGCAGCAGTTTCGCGGCGAGTGCGGCCACGCAGGCGAACACCGCCGATTGCGATTCCTTGCCACCGAAGCCGCCGCCCATGCGCCGGCATTCGCACAATACATTGTGCTGCGGCCAGTCGAGCATATGCGCGACTACTTGTTGCATCTCGCTCGGGTGCTGCGTCGAACTGTAGACGAGCATGCCGTCCATTTCCTTCGGCACGGCGTAGGCGATCTGGCCTTCCAGATAGAACTGTTCCTGGCCGCCGACTTCGAACGTGCCGCTGATCCGGTTCGGCGCGGTGGCAATTTTTGCATCCGGCTCGCCGCGTTTCAGATGCAGCGGCGGCAGGACGAACTGCTTCGCGGCTTTGGCATCGGCGGGTGTGAGAATGGCTTCAAGCGGTTCGTAGCGGATCACGTCGTCGCTTTTCGCCAGCGCGGCGGCGCGGCGTGCGAGCTCGTGGCTTTCGGCGATCACGGCGAACACCGGCTGGCCGAGGTAGAGCACCTCATTGACCGCGAGAATCGGATCGTCGTGCAGTACCGGACCGCAATTGTTTTCACCGGGGATGTCTTCGGCGGTCAGCACGGCGATTACGCCCGGTGCTTTCCTGACCGCGTCCAGATCCATCGACACGATCCGCGCATGGGCATGGCGCGACAGGCCGAGCGCCGCATGCAGCGTGCCTTGCAACTCGGGCACGTCGTCCGTGTAAGTGGCTTCGCCGCTCACATGCAGCGCAGCCGATTCATGCGGCAGCGAGACGCCGATCGCCGCGCCGCTCTCGTGAGCGACGTGGCCAGCGTGTTCGACGAAAGCATCGGTCCGGTTCATCACGACGGCTCCTTCGCAACGGCGGCGTCCGGCGCCCCGGCTTCGAACGCGAACGCGTTCACGTCGAAGAGGGCGAGCGGCGCGTCATCGCGCGTTTCGAGGTGAAAGCGCCACAGCAGATTGCGCGCCACCTTCAATCGATACGCGCTCGACGCGCGCATGTCGGTGAGCGGCTGGTAATCGGCGACGAGCGCATTCATGGCTTGCCGCGCGGTGCTTTCGTCCCAGCTTGCGCCATTCAGGACGGCTTCGGTTTGCGCGGCCCGCTTCGGCGTGGCCGCCATGCCGCCGAACGCGATACGCGCTTGCTCGATGACCCCGTGTTCGCCGAGGTGCAGCGCGAACGCCGCGCACACGGCGGAGATGTCCTGGTCGTAACGCTTCGACACTTTGTAGGTGCGAAAGCGCAGGTTGCCTGCCGGCCGCGGCACGCGCAGCGCCGCGACGAATTCGCCGGCCGCGAGTGCGGTCTTCTGGTAGCCGAGGCAGAACGCGTCGAGCGGCAGCGAGCGCGTTTTCGGACCGTGACGCAGCACGACTTCGGCGCCGAGCGCGAGCAGCGCCGGCATCGAATCGCCGATCGGCGAACCGTTCGCGACGTTGCCACCGAGCGTGCCGGCATTGCGGATCGGCAGCGACGCAAAACGCGTCCACAGTTCGGCAAGTTCGGGGTAGTCGACGGCGAGTGCCGCATACGCATCTTCGAGCGTGACGGCGGCGCCGATTGTCAGCGTCTGCGCGTCGCGCTCGATCGTCTTCAATTCGGCGACGTTGCCGATATACAGAATGTCGCCAAGATCGCGGAATTGCTTGGTGACCCACAGGCCGACATCGGTGCTGCCGGCCAGCAGCCGCGCTTGCGGATGGTCGGCGCGGAGCTTGGCGAACGCGTCGAGCGAGACGGGTGCGTGAAAGGCGGGTGAGCCGAACGCGGCGCCACGCGTGTCGGGCGCACGGTATTCGAAGCTGTCGCGCCGTTGCAGTTCGCGCAACTGATCCGCGACGGCCTTGCGGTCGAGCGTCACGCGCGGGTATTGCGGATAGTCGAACATCTTCTGCGAAGCGTCGACGATCGGCCGGTAGCCGGTGCAGCGACACAGATTGCCGGAGAGCGCGGCGTTGATTTCATCGCGGGTGGGCAGGCCGGCGGCGGCCGGCTGATTTTCATACAGCGCCCACATCGACATCACGAAACCGGGCGTGCAGAAGCCGCATTGCGAACCATGGCAGTCGACCATGGCCTGTTGCACGGGGTGCAGGGCGCCGTCGGCGGCGCGCAGGTCTTCGACGGTGAAGAGCGCCTTGCCATCTAGCGTCGGCAGGAACTGGATGCAGGCATTGACCGCTTTCAGCGCGAGGCCGCCGTGCGCGTCAAGTTCGCCGACGACGACTGTGCAGGCGCCGCAGTCGCCCTCCGCGCAGCCTTCCTTCGTGCCGGTGCAATGCAGATCTTCGCGCAGGTGCTGGAGCACGGTGCGCGACGCAGGAACGCCCGCGACCTCACGGACGGCCCCCTGGTGATAAAAGCGGATGGTTTGCGTTGTCATGGCGAATCCAGAAGACACTGCGGACCGGGCGCGCGTTACGCATGGGGTCGCGCCAAAGCCGGCCTCGCGCACGTAGATCGCCATCCAAGTCCGAAGATAGCATTACCTTGTCCCAAAAAGATTTCCCATGTCGCATGAAGCTTATTCGGAAGCGGTCATGAGATAAGTACGATTCGCGCTACGGCGGGAAGTTGCGTGAATCGGGACGGAAGAGGGAAAGCCAGGCGGGGCCGGGCGCTGCGGGGAAAATGGATGGTCTGGCTGACCAGCAACGGCGGGGTCTCGGGACGAAAAAACGCCGGATTTCGCGTCGCCGCACTCGGCGGCACGAAATCCGGCGTTCGTTGTTCAGCGTGGCGAACGCGGCGCGGCAGAACCCCGGTCAGGCAATCCGGCGACGGTTGCGAACCAGCGTCAGCACCAGCGGGATGAAAGCGACCACGAATGCGACCAGCGACCATTGCGGCAGCGTCAGACCCAGAGTCGGCGGATAGGCCGTTTCGCACAGGCCGGCGACCTTGAACACGCCCGGCAGCCAATGCGCGGGCGGCAAGCTGTCGACCAGCGGCTGCAGCGCGTCGAAGCCGCAGCTAAAGCCCGGATTCGCCTGAACATACACATGACGCACGGCCGTGACGATACCGGCCAGCGCCGACAGGGCCGCCAGCACTTCGAGCAGACGCACGCCGCGCCAGTTGTTGAAACGCGCGCCGAGGAACGCGAAGATCGCGATCAGCAGGAAGAAATACCGCTGGATGATGCACAACGGGCAGGGGTCTTCGTGCAGGAAATACTGCAGGTACAGCGCGCCACCCACGAGGGCGACGCAGATCAGGCCAAGCAGAACCAGCAGGGAGCGCTCGCGGCGCAGCATTGCAGTGTCGTTATTCATGGATCGTGTGGCTGTCTCGAAACGGAAAGGGCGGGTGCCCGCGATTCTAGCGCGAACCCCCGCCCCGCCGCTTATCCTGCTTTTACGGCGTATTTCCCGATCGGCGTCCTGATGTCCTTGATCAGCGAATCGCCTTGAGCACCGCTTCGGCGCCTCGGCCGATGGCCAGCAGGGCGTCGTCGGCGTGCGGCGCGCCGGCCAGCATCAGGCCGACCGGCGCGTCGCCGCGCAGATGGCACGGCAGCGACAGCGCGCAGGTGTCGAGGAAGTTGAACACGCTCGGGTTGCGCAGAATCAACGCGTTAGTGCGGCCGAAGGCCTCGTCGTCGTCGACCAGATCGGCGACGCGCGGCGGCACCACCGGCACCGTAGGCGCCACCACCGCATCGAAACGTTGCCACAGCGTGCGGGCGGCTTCGGCCAACATCGCCTCGCGTTCGGCGAGCAGGTCGAGATAATCGGCGGCGCTGGCGGGCTGGCCCTTCAGAATGCGCACCAGCACGCGCGGATCGTATTGGTCGCGATGCTTTTCCAGCAGCGGACGATGCCACGCGTACGCCTCGATCGGCGAGAACCCGAAGCGGTTGATCTCGGGCAAACGGTCGAGCGGTGCGAAACGCACTTCGCTGACGATCGCGCCGGCCGCTTCCAGATGCTTGAGCGCCGTGTCGATTGCCGCGGCGACCGCCGGCTCGACGCCGTCCGTGACGAAATTGGTCAGCACGCCGAGGCGCACGCCTTCCAGCGGACGGGCGGCCGGAATACGCGGCTCGAGCCCGGCCAGCATGCGGTCGACTAACGCGCAGCAGGCCACGGAAACGCCGATCGGCCCGAACGAATCGAGCGTCGATGAGAGCGGCACGCCGCCCTGTTTGGGAATGCGGTCGGCGGTCGGTTTGAAGCCGGTCAGGCCGCACAGCGCCGCCGGAATGCGGATCGAGCCGCCGGTGTCGGTGCCGAGCGCAATGGCCGCCATGCCGTCCGCGACGGAAGCCGCCGCGCCCGACGACGAGCCGCCCGAAATCCGCTCGTCGCCTTTCACGCCGCGCTGGTACGGCGACAGCGGATTGCCGTAGTGCGGGTTCAGGCCTAGTCCGGAAAACGCGAACTCGCTCATATTGGTCCGGCCGACGAGCACCGCGCCCGCGCGCTTCAAACGCGCGACCGCGACGGCGTCCGCCTTGGCGGCGGGGGCGTCGGCGAGCACTGTGGAACCGGCGCGGGTCGGCTGGCCTTCGATATCGAACAGGTCTTTTACCGACACCGGAATGCCGGCGAGCGGTGAGAGCACGGTGCCGGCGGCGCGCAAACGGTCGTGGGCGTCGGCGGCGCTGCGGGCGCTGTCGGCGTCGACGTGCATGAAGACGGCCGCGCCCTGGCCGGCCGGATCGGCGATCCGTTCGAGCGCGGTCTCCACGAGCGCGCGGCTCGTAGTGCGTCCGGCGGCGAGGTCGGCGGCAAGTTGGGCTAGCGGCGGAAAGGGCGTGAGTTCAGTGGCCATGATGTCGGTAAAAGTCCGGTTGAACCCGGCGAAGCCGGTCAGTGAGCTAAATGCGTGAGCTGGATGCGTGAGCCTGGATGGGCGGGCTTGAATGCGGTCGATCAGATGCGATTGAAGAGTGTGGCGCGGAACGCTTCGATATGTTTTTGCACGGATTGGCGCGCGCCTTCGGCGTCGCGTTCGCGCAGCAGGCGAAACAGTTCGAGATGTTCCTCGTGTACGTCTTCCAGATGGTGCGGCTCGGACAGCGAAATGAACCAGAAGCGCAGCGAGCGCTCGTGCAGCCCGCGCAGAATGTCGGCGAGCACCGGGTTGCGCGACGCGGCCGAAATCGCCAGATGAAACTCGCGGTCGATATCCATCATGCCTTCGATATCGTGCGCGGCGACGCACACGGCCGAGCGGTCCAGCAGCGCCTGCATCGCGTCGTAGTCGTGCTGTTGCGCGTGGCGCGCGGCCAGTTCGACGCAATAGCTTTCGTTGACGAGACGCACGTCGATGATCGCCAGCACGTCGTCGAGCGAAACCGGGCGGACCATGATGCCCTTGCGCGGCATGATGGTCAGCATGCCTTCGTGCACCAGCCGATGCAGCGCCTGATGAACCGGCGTCCTGCCGATGCCGGTCAGCGCCATCAGTTCCGCTTCGTTGAGCACCTCGCTCGGCCGCAGGCGCATGGTGATGATCTCGCGCTTGACGAACGCATACGCCTGCTCGGCGAGACTCGCGGCGGCGGTCGCACGGGCAGGCGGGGAAGGGCGGGCGGTCTGCAAAAGCGTCATGTGAAGTGGCAGCGGACGATGTCGTCCGCATTGTAGAGCAAGGTTTTGCGCACACAGCGGCGCGGCTCGGGCGGATAGCGGGTGATCGACCCGCATCGGCCCTGGCGCGCGCACCGTGAGGCGCGTTGCGTCACCATCGCCGTCCGTCAGGCGCGGCTCGGCGCGACCGCCGCCGTTTGCTGCACCTTGACGCGCGGCATCATCAGCGTAACCAGCCCGCCGACGATCAGCGCCCCCGCGATCAGCACGAGCCCGAACGTCACGCTATGCGTCGCGTCTTTGACGATGCCGAGCACATACGGGCTCACATAGCCCGCGAGGTTGGCGATCGAGTTGATCACGGCGATTCCGGCGACGGCGGCCGTGCCTTGCAGGAAGGTGGTCGACATCGACCAGAAAATGCCGAAGCCCGCGAGGATGCCGACATACGCAATCGACAAACCGGTGACGGCGAGCGGAATCGAGTTGGTCACCGAAGCGCTGCCGAGCAGGCCCGCCGCGCCGATGAAGCAGCACACGGCATAGTGCCAGCGCCGCTCGCCGGTGATATCCGACGAACGCCCGATCAGGATCATGCCGATGCCCGCCGCCAGATACGGAATCGCGGTAACGAATCCATTGGTGACGAGGTTCGTCACGCCGAGATCCTTGACGATTTGCGGCAACCAGAACGAGAAGCCCGCATTGCCGGTGACGAGGCAGAAATAGATCAGCGTGAGCAGCCAGAAACGGCCCGAGCGCAACGCCACGGCCAGGCTATGTTCGGCGCCGGCCGCCGCGGCCGCGGTGTTTTCTCGCGCGAGACGGCCGAGGATCACGCGCTTTTCGTCGTCGGTGAGCCAGGCGGCTTCGGCGGGCGTGTTGCGCAGCACGGCGAGCGCCCAGAAGCCGGCGAGAATCGACGGAATGCCTTCGATCAGGAACATCCACTGCCAGCCGCGCAAACCGTGCGCTTCATGCAGCGCCGACATCAAAAAGCCCGACAACGGCGCGCCGATAATGCCGGCCACCGGAATCGCCGCCATGAACACGGCGACCATGCGCGCGCGGCGGTCCGACGGAAACCAGAAGGTCAGATAGAGCACCACGCCCGGCACCAACCCGGCTTCGGCGACGCCCAGGAAAAAGCGCAGCACGTAGAACATCGTTTCCGTGCGCACGAACATCATCAGACACGACAGCAGGCCCCACAGCATCGTGATGCGGGCGATCGTGGCGCGCGCGCCGAACTTCTTCAGCAACAGATTGCTCGGCACTTCGAACACGAAGTAGCCGAAGAAAAAGATCCCCGCGCCGAGTCCGTACGCCGCGTTCGACAGGCCGAGGTCGCCGGTGAACTGCAGCTTCGCGTAACCGATGTTGACGCGGTCCAGATACGACAGCACGTAGACGAGAAACAGGAACGGCATGATGCGCCAGGTGATCTTGCGCAAGGCGGCGGCTTCGAGCCATGCGTCGGATGACGCGTCGGCGGCGGATAGCGAAGGAGAGTTCATGGATGCCTCATTCGACGATAGGTAGCGCGCGCACGCGATAGGCGTGGCGCAGCGTGCGGTTCAGGATGGGATCGTGCAATTCGAGTTCGAGCGCGTCGCCGTCGGTCATGCCGACGATGCCGCCCTGTACCGCCAGCGTGCCGCAGAACATCGCCGCGCCCGGCGCAAGCGGCGCGCGCGTCAGCAGATCGGCGGCAGGCAGCAGCGATGCCACACTGCCTTGCTGATAGACGCGCCGCTCGCCGTTGCTGGCGACTGCGAAGGCGCGCAGTTCGAGCTGGTCCCAGTGGCCGGCCACATCGTCGAAACGCCAGGCGTCGCGGGCCAAGGGTTTCGGGCAGACCTGTTTGGAGACAGTCACGCCGTAGGCTTCGACTTCGCGGTCGGTGTGATCCGAGCCCACAGTAACGAGCAAGCCCGTCTTTGTCTGAACCAGCACGCATTCGGCTTCACCGCTCGATTTCACGCCGACCACGTCGATCTGCTCGGCCTGCGTCAGCAGTTCCGCGCCGAGGCGGTAGAACAATGGCGTGGTGGACGGCCGTTTCACGCCGAGTTCGGCCAGTTCGGCAATGTGATGCTCGATCGCGGCCTGATCGCGACCGGCCCAGCCGGCAATGGTCAGGCGATTCACCTCGGCGATCTCGGCGCGGCTGCCGCCGGAACGGTCTACAACGTTGAAGGACACCTGCTGCATTGCTCGACTCCGAAGAAAATATGCTGCAAATATTATTGTGATATTTCACAGGAGTCTAGCGCGTCAAAAACATTCTTCCGGGTGGCGTGCGGGAGATGTGCGGCCCGGCGGGCAGCGCCATATTCTTCAAACGTCGACGCGAGGCGGGTTGTCGCGTTCGTTTGCTAAACTTCGTTTTCAAGATTACTTTTTGTAAGGGACGTATTCATGCACCATGGCATCGGCTTCATTCAGGACCTGGCGGTCGTGATGGCGCTTGCTGGCGTCGTCACCGTGCTGTTCCATCGCCTGAAACAGCCGGTGGTGCTCGGCTATATCGCGGCCGGTGTGATCATCGGGCCATACACGCCGCCGTTCCAGTTGATCCACGACGAGCAGACCATCCAGACACTCGGCGAACTCGGCGTGGTGTTCCTGATGTTTTCGCTCGGCCTCGAATTCAGCCTGCGCAAACTGTTTAAGGTCGGCGCGACGGCGATAGTCGCGGCGCTCTCCGAGATCGTGCTGATGCTGTGGATCGGTTACGAGATCGGCAGCGCTTTCGGCTGGAGTTCGATGGATTCGCTGTTTCTCGGCGCGATCCTCGCGATCTCGTCGACCACCATCATCGTCAAGGCGCTCTCCGAACTGGGCCTGAAGCGCGAGAGCTTCGCGCAGCTGGTGTTCGGCATTCTGATCGTCGAGGACATTCTCGCCATCGCGATGCTGGTGCTGCTGTCGGGCATCGCGCAGACGGGGCAGTTGAGCGCGGGCGTCGCCATGGTCACGCTCGGCAAGCTGCTGCTGTTCATGACGGTGTCGCTGGTGGTCGGCATTCTGGTCGTGCCGCGCGCCTTGAATTATGTGGCGCGCGCGAAGAGCGACGAGATGCTGCTCGTCTCCGTGCTCGGGTTCTGCTTCGGCTTCTGTCTGCTGGTCGTGAAGCTCGATTACAGCATCGCGCTCGGCGCCTTTCTGATCGGCGCGATCATGGCCGAATCGCGCCATCTGCATCGGATCGAACATCTGATCGCGCCGCTGCGCGACGCGTTTTCCGCGATCTTCTTCGTGACGATCGGTTTGATGTTGAACCCGGCCGTGCTGGTCGACTACGCGTGGCCGATCGCGGTGATCACGGTGGCGGTGATCGTGGGCAAGATCGTGTCGTGCGGGCTCGGCACCTTCCTCGCCGGCAAGGACGGGCGCACGGCGATGCGCGTCGGCATGACCGTTTCGCAGATCGGCGAGTTCTCGTTCATCATCGCGTCGCTCGGCCTGACGCTGAAGGTGACGAGCGCGTTCCTGTACCCGATCGCGGTGGCGGTATCCGCTTTGACCACGCTGTTCACGCCGTATCTGATTCGCGCCGCCGACCCGCTGACGCAGCGCCTCGGTCACGCCATGCCGGGCACGCTCGCGAACGTATTCGGCATGTACGGGCAATGGTTGCGCAGCTTGAGCACGGGAAGCGGTGAACCGACGCTGTTCAGCATGACGCGGCGGATCATTCTGCAGATCGCCGTCAATCTGGCCTTAGTCGCCGCGATTTTTCTGATCGTGTCGTATAGCGCGCCCTATACCAGCGCTTGGCTCGCGCATTGGTTGGGTTCCGAGCCGATGCAGCGCGTGGTGTTATGGAGCGTCGCGCTGGTCGTGTCGCTGCCGTTTCTTGTCGCCGTGTATCGCAAGCTCAAGTCGCTTGCTTTGTTGCTCGCCGAAGTCAGCGTGCAGCCGGCGACGGCCGGACGCTTCACGAGCGCGATCCGTTACGCTATTTCCGATCTGGTGCCGGTAGTCTCGATGGTCGGCGTGTTTCTGCTGGTCGCAGCGCTTTCCGGCGGCATTCTGCCGCCGACCGGCCTGCTCGCCGCGGTGCTGGTTTGCGCCGCGTTGCTGCTGGCGCTGGTGTGGCGCTGGTGCGTGAAAATCCACGCGGCCATGCAGATCGCCTTGCGTGAAACTTTCGAAGAGCAGCCGGATCCTTGAGCCGGACTTGCCGCGCGATACGCCAGATCGAGTTCCGCGCGGCGCCCGCAACAATGTGAGCAATTGTGTGCGGGTTTGCGGCGCTTGGCTCGCTAGCGGATAATCAGGGCATATTCATTCGTTCGCGTGGAAGGCGCCTGTCTGACTGTCATGAGCGAAAACAAACCTGAAAATGCCGGCAAGCCCGGCAACCCCACGCCGCCTTCGGCGTCGCCCGCGCCGTCCGGCACTACGCCCGGCGCGTCGATAGCCGGCTCCGTGCCGCCCGATCCGGCGGCCTCGCTACCCCTCTCGCACGAAGATGCCATCCAGTCGCCGGTCAAGGACGTGACGCCGCCGGATGTTGCTTCCACGTCAACGCCGGCTGCCGAAGAAGCCGCCGTGCGATCGTCGACGGACGATCCCGACAGCGCGTCGGCGGTCACGCCCACCGATCCGCAAAAGGCGCGGCAACGCGATGCCGCCGAAGCACGCAGCTCGGCTGCTGCATCCACCGCGAGGCAGGAAGCGGAGGTTCATGAACGGGACGCGCGCCGCGCCGGCGTCCATGCAATGAGGCCGTCGCCGACTGTCGGCGGCAGTGAACCCGTGGACGGCGAACTGGTCGGCGCCGTCGAAGACGTGACAGTGAACGAAGAGATCCCGGCTTCCGCCGAGCGCCGGGCGGGTTCGCCTCCGCCCGGGTTCGGCGCGGCGCCTGACTTCACGGCCTCGAACCCGCCGCCGCCCAACGCCTTGCCGCCGTCGCCGCCGCCGCGCTATCTGAAGCACAGCGATTCGGCGTGGACCGTGTTCGGCCGCATCGTCGCGGCGCGCGCGCGCCAGATTTTCGATCGCGCGGGCCAGCGGATCACGCAACGCACGCTGCGCATCGGCGTGTCGGCGCGTATTTTTCATCCCGAGCCGGGGGCGAAGGGACTGCGCGGCAAGACCTTGCAGTACCTCGAGGAATCAATCGCGCACTGGGTGATGTCGCGCGACGTGCTGGTGTTCATGATTCCGACAGTCGGTCATCAGGGCATGCTGCATCCGAGCAATATCCGCTTGCGCGACTATGCGAAGCATCTCGACGGCCTGCTGCTGCAAGGCGGCGCCGACGTCTCGCCGCAGTCCTACGCGGAACAGGCTGCCAGTCACGAATGGCCGGGCGACCGCGTGCGCGACATGTACGAACTCGAACTGCTGCATGAGTTCGTCGAGTCGGGCAAGCCGGTGCTCGGCGTGTGCCGTGGCTGCCAACTGATCAACGTAGCGTTCGGCGGAACCTTGTATCAGGACATCGCCACCGATGTGCCGACCGCGGCTACGCACGTCAACGAGAACTACGATCAGCATCGGCACGGCATTCATTTCCCGGACGGTTCGACGCTCGCCAACATGTTCCCCGGCCGGCGCGATGCGATCGTCAACTCGATTCACCACCAGGCGGTCAAGACGCTCGGCCGCGATCTCAATATCGAAGCGGTGTCGGCGTCGGACGGCATCATCGAAGCCGTGCGCTACCGGCGCGCGCCGTTCGTGATGGGCGTGCAATGGCACCCGGAGTTTCATCGCGCGGGCGGGCCGGAGTTGCTCGACTGCACGCCGCTGCTCGATACGTTCCTGCGTGTGGCGCGCGAGACGCGGTTTTAATACGCGCTGGCTGGCGAGGCGGGTTGGATAGTCTGGCCGGTAGTTTGTTGGAGGCGCACCGTTGCGGCTTGCAACGGTGCGCCTCTTGCATTTTTCTCTTGCTGTTTTTCCGATTCGTTTCTCGTTCGACTTTCGCATCGGCTTGCCGATGCATGCGGCAGCATCAGTTTTTGAAGTCGGAAACATCTCGCTATCAAGACGGATAATCAGGAATGCGAGTTTTTTCTTTGAACGAACTGCGCGTATCTCATTGCCCGGCGCTCTATCTCCATATTGCGAATCCGCTTACGTCTGAGTTCGCACAACCTCGCGTAAATTCAAAGTCATCCGCACGAGGCGGAACGTCGCGTTTTCGCCTCATCCGCACGCGTTTATTTCGCGATGACGCGCCCCCTTGGTCAAATCGCTCGTCAGCTAATTATCTCGATTTAAAGTCTGTCGGCGTGACATTGGAATGCTTCGCTTAAAGGCGAATCCGCGCGATAATCTGCGGCTGTTTTGGATTCGCATGGAGCATGCGCGTATGAAGTATTCCTTATTAATGCGGCGCGCCATGCTGCTCGCAGCCTCGTGTGCGCTATTGCAGCAGGGCGGGTTTGTGCTGGCCGCGCAAGGCGACGAGGCCGCGCCGCTGGTTGGCACACGGCCGGCCATCAATACGCTGACGCCGCAGCCTGTCGCCGACGCGCTGCGCAACGCTGCATCTGCATCAGCCACGTCGCCCGCATCGCCCACGGCGGGCGATGCGCAAGGCAATGTCGCCGAACTGATGCAGATGATTCACGACGCGAAGCTGAGCGAACTGCGCACCACGTATAACGGCAGTTACGGCGCCAGTCTGTTTTTCCATCCGCGGGAAATGACGTACTACATCGCGTTATTTCAGGACAAGCATTTCTGGCGTGTGATCAAGACCGAGGACATGGCGCGCGCAGAAGCGATCTATGCGGGCTTTGGCCAGCAGACAGCGCAACTCGCGGATGTCGAGATTCGCCGCACGCAGTTGCAGGCGCAGAAGGCGTATATCGAAGACGTGATTGCCATGTCCGAAGATCGCGCGAAACGCCTGCAAGCCGATCTCGACGTGGCTCGCACACAAGAGGCCAAGGTCAACGACTATCAGCGTCAAACCCAAGGTGAAGCGGTCACGCTGCATGCCGAGAAGGAAAGAGTGCAAGCGCAGTTGCGCCAGGTGCAGGGCGAAGTGATGCAGTTGCAGCGGCAAACTGAAATGGGATTGCCGGTTCAGAAGTAAATGCATGAACGTAAAAGGCGCGGCCATTCTTGGGTGAATGGCCGCGCTTTTTTTGTACTGCGCAACGCTACATCTATGTGGTCGCGTCGTGCTTACTTCGCAAATTGATCCGGAACATCGGTCAGGCGTCGTTGTGAAAGATGGTTCATCCATTCGGTCCCGCTGGCGCTGGACGAATTGTTTGACGAGCCGGCGCGCGGCATGGGCGCAATGTCGCGCACGTGTGTCGCGGCGAACATGGAGACGCCCGCGTATTCGTCGACGCCGAGTCGAGCCGGGGCGACCGGCGAATAGGCTCCGGCAGCCGACAGCTTTGGCGACGCATTTACTGCAACCTTTGGGGTCGCGCCGCGTGTCGCCTGAGCGCCGCTAGTCATTGCGTGCGGCGATTGGTTTGCGACGGCTAACCGCGCCGTGCGCGGGTGAATTTGTTCGGCTTGCTTGCGGCTTTCCTCGCGGACGGGCTGACGGCGATGCGAGACGGTTTTATCGGCGACGACATGCGCCGAAGCGAAGCGCAACGCGGATGCTGCGTTCGAAGCAGGCACCGGCATCGGCACCGACGCTGCCCCGGAACGAGACGCACGCGCGAACTCAGGCACCGCACTTGAGAACGCAGGCGTTGATGCCGCGACTGCCGCAGACGTGCTTGCCGCTGCGTTACCCACCGCGCGAGCGGTGACTGCGACCGGCGGCACAGCCTTCGCTGACCGCGAATCGTGTTCGTGCGAGACCTTGCCCGCGAAGTCCATATGAGCGGCGGTGTCCCGATGCATCAGATGATCGAACCCGATCCATCCAAGCATCGCAGTGCCGCCGAGTACGCAGGCGCCGCCTGCCAACGCACTCCAATGATGGCCGGACCCGCGTCCCGCCGTTGCGTGCCTATGCGGCAGAAGCGGCGGTACGGCCGCAGCGGCTGCGGCGATTTGCGCGGCCGCGTCGAAGCGCTTTTCAAACACAGGAGCCGGCGCCTCGGTCGCGCGCCGTTCTTCCGGTGGCGACCATCGGCAAAGCGAGCGAATGGCCTGATCGCTCATGCAGAACGTGCGCAGCATGGCTGCGTAAAGTGCCTTGAGTTCCGCCCGCAAACTGTAACCTGGCGGGAGCAGTGCCCAGTCCCGGCCGAAGGACGCCGGTACATGACCCAGCGGACGCAGGCGCGGCATGGCCAGGTAGCCCTGGATCGGGGTGAAAGGAATGGTGGACATCGGTCGTTTCCAGCGCCTCTTAAAGGGGCCGCCGTTCGGCGGTCCCGGGATCTGCGGGGACTCAGGCCTCGGTGCGATGCGCGTGAAACGCCAGACACGCACGCCGTACGTCGACGCCGGCCACCCGCGTTGTGCTCTGGATAAGCACATAGGCGCATGGGCGTGTCACTCAGTGAAGCCGTAGGGGTGCGGAGGATGGTACCTGGATGCAGTCGAGTTGGAGTGCGGAAATTTCCCAACGACCATGTCGAATCGTCTTGGCTTGAGTCAGGCCTCGACATCGATCAAGCCGGCCGCGCTTGTCCTATCGATCGAGCCTGTAGACGTAGCGCAACGCTGTAATATCCACGCCGCCCATATGATCCGGTTCGGCGCCGACGAACCGCCAACCTTGCCGCTCATAGAAGCCGATCGCCGGTGCGTTCCCTTCGAGCACATACAAATAGAGTTGCGCTTCGCCCTGCGCGCGAGCCCAGTCTTTGGCGGCCTGCATGAGCAGCTTGCCGACGCCGATACCCTGATAGTCCGGCAGCGTGTGCAGGTTATCGAGCAGCACACCCCACGCGGACTCCGGCTGACGTTCGATGCAGACAAACCCCGTCGGCTCGCCCGCAAGTTCGGCGATCAGTACGATGCGGCGTTCCCCGCCGGGCGCGCTCAGGCGTGCTTCCCAATAGGCTGCGCGTTCGCGCGTGACTTCACCGTCGAGAAATGCGTCGGGCAACAGGCTGCGATAGGTGGCCTGCCAACTGGTGCTGTGGATCGAAGCAATGAGCGCGGCGTCCGCGAGAGTCGCGGGGCGCAGTGAAAGCGCGGGGGTGGTTCGCATCGGGGTAGTAATCAACGGAATGCCTGACTGCAAATGTTATCGCGACGGCCGGCCGTTCTATGTAAGGAAACTGTATGCATTTCGCGACAGCGACTTCATCGGTAACATTACGTGGAGCGGCCACCGCATGATTCACAACGTTTACCCTGATACCGCGAGAATGCGTTCAGCATGAGAATGCAGCGCCCCCGGGCGCGTTCTCTTGCAGCCGTCCGAGGCATCCGCCTGCCGAACGCGGTGGATCGTTTCAACTGCCTGCCGTCGCCGAATTCCGCGTGGCGACAGGCTCATCAGAGAATGTCATGTCTACAGCGACACACGCTACTTCCACATCGCAAGAATCCAAAGTCAAGACAGTCTTCCGCGTTGTCAGCGGCAACTTCCTTGAGATGTACGACTTCATGGTTTATGGCTATTACGCTTCGGCGATCGCCAAGACCTACTTTCCAAGCGGCAACGAATTCGCCTCGTTGATGCTGTCACTGTCGGTATTCGGCGCGGGCTTCCTGATGCGGCCGCTCGGCGCGATCGTCCTCGGCGCGTACATCGATCATCACGGCCGGCGCAAAGGCCTGATCCTCACGCTCGGTTTGATGGCGCTCGGCACGCTCACGGTCGCATCGATTCCAGGCTACGCGACGATCGGCTTGCTCGCGCCGGTGCTCGTTCTGGGTGGCCGGCTGTTGCAAGGTTTCTCCGCCGGGGTCGAACTGGGCGGCGTGTCGGTGTATCTGTCGGAGATCGCCACCAAGGGCAACAAGGGCTTCTACTGCGCGTGGCAGTCGGGCAGCCAGCAGGTCGCCGTGGTATTCGCCGCGCTGATCGGCGTGTTCCTGAACAAGCTGTTGCCGGCTGACCAGATGACCGCCTGGGGCTGGCGCGTGCCGTTCCTGATCGGCTGCCTGATCGTGCCGTTCCTGTTCCTGATCCGCCGTTCGTTGCAGGAGACCGAAGAGTTCAAGGCACGCAAGCACCATCCGAAGATGGGCGAGATCATGAAGACGATGGCCGCGAACTGGGGCATCGTGCTCGGCGGCATGGGCATGGTGATCATGACCACCGTGTCGTTCTACATGATCACGGCGTACACGCCGACCTTCGGCAAGGAAGTGCTGAAGCTGTCGTCGATCGATACGTTGATCGTTACGGTCTGCATCGGTCTGTCGAATCTGGTCTGGCTGCCGCTCGCGGGGGCGTTGTCCGACCGTATTGGCCGGCGTCCGGTGTTGCTGGCGTTCACGATCCTGACCATCCTCACCGCGTATCCGGCGCTGCAGTGGCTGGTGGCGGACCCGTCGTTCGCGCGTCTGCTGGAAGTCGAACTGTGGCTGTCGTTCCTGTACGGCAGCTATAACGGCGGGATGGTCGTGGCGCTGACCGAAGTCATGCCGGTCGAGGTGCGGACCGCTGGTTTCTCGCTTGCCTATAGCCTCGCCACGACGATCGGCGGCTTCACGCCGGCAATCTCGACGTTGCTGATTCACTCGACCGGCAACAAGGCGGCACCGGGTCTGTTCCTGGGTGCGGCGGCGATTTGCGGGTTGATCGCGACGTTGGTGCTGTATCGCACGCCGGAATCGCGCAATCAATATCGAACGGCCTGAGCTTCACCGTCTACGATTCATTCGGGCAAGTAAAAAACCCCGCGTTCTCACGAACGCGGGGTTTTTGTTTTGTGCTCGGCGGCGACGGCTGACATCGCCGGCTGGCATGTGCGCTAACCCTTGCGCAACGCGTTCGCCACGGCCTCGACGACATCCCCCCACGCGCCGGGCTGCGGCTGACGCACCAGCGTTGCGCCCGGATACCAAGGGCTGCCTGTTTCGCCGGCAAACCAGCGCCAATCCGCCGCGAACGGCAGCATCAACCACAGCGGCTTGCGCAGCGCGCCGGCAACGTGCGCGATAGATGTATCGATCGACACCACCGCGTCGAGCCGTTCGATGATCGCCGCCGTGTCCGCGAAGTCGCCGATCCGCTTGTCGAAGCGATGAATCGACGCCGCGCGCGGATGCGTGTCGAGCGCCATGCGTTCCTCGGCGCTCAACTCGGGCTGCAGCACGATCCAATCGATGCCTTCGAGTGCGAACAACGGATCGAGCGCGGCAAGCTGCATCGAACGCGTTTCGTTTTGCTGGATGCGTCCCGACCACGCGATGCCGATCTTGCGCTTGGCCTGGCCGCCGAGCGAGCCGCGCCATTTGCGGCCGTAGGCGGCCGGCACGCTGAGATAGGGCGTGCGCTGCGGAATGGTGTCGAAGGTCGTGCCGAGTGCGAGCGGCAGGCTCAGCAGCGGACAGTGCAGGTCGGCGGCGGGACGCGGCGCGCCCTGGGCGATCAGCGTCACGCGCCAGGCCTGCGCGGCCGGGGCCAGCAAGGGCAGCAGTTGCGGCTGCACTTCGAGTACGACGCGCGCCGCACGCTGCGCAACCAGCGGGACGAAGCGCACGAATTGCAGCGTATCGCCGAAACCCTGCTCGGCGTGAACCAGCAGCGTACGTTCGGCGATCGGCTCGCCGTGCCAGCGCGGCAGCGTCTGGATCACCGGCTGCGCCATGGTTTGCAGGCGCCATTCGTACTCCGGCAGCCCGCGCGCGAAATCGCGCTGCGCGAGCCACGCGAGTGCGCGGTTCATATGCGCGGAGGCAAGATCGGGACGCAGACGCAGCGCCTGATCCAGCGCACGCACGGCGGGGCCATGCGCGCCCAGCGCCTGATGCGCGGTGCCCAGACTCAGCCACGCGAGCGCGAATTGCGGATCGAGACCGACGGCGCGTTCCAGATACGGCAGCGCCTCGGCGTGGCGTCCCAATGCCGCGAGCGCGTTACCCATGCCGAAGATCGCCGGCGGCAGGTTCGGCTGCAAAGCCAGCGCCGCCTTGAACGACGCGACGGCTTCGGCATGGCGGCCGGTGGCGTCGAAGGTGTTGGCGAGATTGAAGTGCGCGGCGACGAAGCGCGGTTCGGCCGCCAACGCCGTCTGGAAACACGGGATCGCTTCTTCCGCGCGGCCGAGCGCGTTCAGCGACATGCCCATGTTATTGAGCGCGCCGGCGTGTCCGGGACGCAGTTCGATCGTGCGCCGGAACGCGGCGATGGCTTCCGTATGGCGCCCGAGCGCATGCAGCGCATTGCCGAAGTTGTTGTGCGACGAAGCGTCGTCCGGTTGCAGCCGCAACGACTTTTCGAACGCATCGGCGGCGTCTTCATGACGGCCCGCGGCGGCGTAGGCATTGCCGAGGTTGTAGTGCGCCATCGGGAACGACGGCGCGAGCGTCAGCGCGTTGCGGAACTGTTCGATGGCGTCGTCGATCTGGCCCAGCGCTTTCAGCGCGTTGCCCAGGTTCAGTTGCAGCGCGGCGTCTTCCGGACGCAGGTTCACTGCGCGCCGCACGAGCTCGGCGGCTTCGGCGTGCTGGCCCTGCTGGTGGCGCAGGACGCCCAGCAGGTGCAACGCATCGACGTGCGCGGGATTGCCGTCGAGCGTCGCGCGGTAGCCGCGTTCGGCGTCGTCGAGGCGGCCGTCACGATGCGCCGCAAAAGCGCGGTCAAATACAGGTTGCATGACGGGGGATGGCATTCGGGTGAGGCAGAGGCCGCATTTTCCCACACTCGCCGGACCGCGCTCCGATTTGACCGGTTGTCTCGATATCTATAACATGTGAATAGATGTTCATATGTTATTCCGCAGCGCCGCCCGCCATGGCTTCTTCCCTTGCTTCTACCTCGTCGTTTGCAAGCTTTGACGATCGTTCCGTCGACACGATCGTGCCGCTGGCCGATCTGTTTCGTCTGCTCGGCGACCCCACGCGCTTGCGCATCGTGCTGGCTTGCCTCGACGAGCGGCGCGCCGTCGGGGCGATTGCTGAGGCGCTGGGTTTGTCGTCGTCGCTGGTAAGCCATCATTTGCGGCTGCTGCGCGCGGCGCGGATCGTGCGCGCGGAGCGGCAGGGCAAGCAGGTCTTCTATCTCGCCGCCGACCGCCACATCAGCGCGATGTTGGCCGGCATGCTCGAACACGTGGCCGAACCGGCCGGCGATGATTCACTGGAACCGTCATGAAGAAACCGGAAACTCCAAACTTAGTTGCAGCACATCGTCACGATTGCACTTCGGGCCACGCTGACCAGGTTGGTCAGGCGCAAGGCGTCCACGGCCACAGCGAAAGCAGCCACGGCGACAGCCACAGCCACGGTGGGCACAACCACAATCACGGCGGCCACAGTCACGGCGGCCACAGCCACGGCCACGCCGGCCACCACCACGCCCATGCTCCCGTCGCGGGCCACGGCCGTGCTTTCGCGCTCGCGGTCGTGTTGAACATCGCCATCGTGATCGCGCAAGCCGTCTACGGTGTTCTCGCGCATTCCACCGCGTTGCTCGCCGATGCCGGCCACAATCTCTCCGATGTGCTCGGGCTGCTGCTCGCCTGGGGCGCTTCGTGGCTCGCCACGCGCCGTCCGTCGGCGCGCTATACGTTCGGTTACGGCAGCTCGTCGATCCTCGCCTCGCTCGTCAATGCCGGGCTGCTGCTGTTCGCGTGCGGCGTGATCGTCGCCGAAGCCATCGGGCGGCTGATGAATCCCGCGCCGGTGGCGGGGTTCGCGGTGTTCGTCGTCGCGACGCTCGGCGTGGTGGTCAACGGGATTTCCGCGTGGCTCTTCATGCGCGGGCAGAAGGATGACCTGAACATTCGCGGCGCTTTCCTGCATATGGCGGCGGATGCCGGCATCTCGGCGGCGGTCGCGGTGAGCGGTCTCGTGATTCTCTATACCAACTGGACGTGGCTCGATCCGATCATGAGCCTGCTCGTGGTGGCGGTCGTGGTGGTCGGCACGTGGGGCCTGTTGCGCGATTCGGTGCGCCTCGCGCTCGACGCCGTGCCGCCCGGCGTCGACCTGCAAAGCATCCGCGATTATCTGGCGGGGCAGCCCGGCGTCGTCGATGTGCACGATCTGCACGTGTGGGCCCTGTCGACCACCGGCAATGCGCTCAGCGCGCATCTGGTGATGCCGGACGGCCACCCCGGCGACGAGTCGCTCGACGGCATCGTCGTCATACTGCGCGAACGCTTTTCGATGCAGCACGCGACGCTGCAAGTCGACCTCGGCACCACGAACCATCGGTGCGCAATGGATCATGCGCCGCACGCGCATTGAGGCAAACTGGCATGCGCAGCAAGCCTTGGGCAAGTGCAAGCCAATCGCATGATTGATGCAGCGCACCGTCAGCGGCTTGCCGGCGGCGCTTCAGGGCGAGTTCCTCCGGGCGTACACTAGAACGCATTGTTGTTTCCGGAGTTCCGCATGGACGCTGCCGCAAACGATGCGTCGCCGGTACTGATCGTCGGTGCTGGCCCCACCGGGCTCGCCGCGGCCATGAGTCTGGCGCGTGCCCACATCCCCGTGCGTCTGATCGACAAAGCCATGCAACCGAACCCGTATTCGCGGGCCATCGGCATCCAGGCGCGCACGCTCGAGTTGCTCGAGCAGCATCGGCTAGTCGAACCGTTTCTCGAACTCGGCCATCGCGCGCGCATCGCCAATCTGTTTTCGAACGGCATGCGTCTCGCGCAACTCGATTTCGATCCACTCCACACGCGCTATCCGTATCTGCTGTTTCTCGATCAGTCCGTGACCGAGCGCTTGCTGGCGGAGCATCTCGCGACGCTCGGCGTGACGGTCGAGCGCGGCGTCGAGCTGACCATGTTCGCGCAAGGCTCCGCCAGCATTCAGGCGACGCTGCGCCGCGCGGACGGTCACACGGAGACGATGCGTCCGTCGTACATGATCGCCGCCGACGGCGCGCATAGCGCGATCCGTCACCGGCTGGGTCTGAACTTCGAAGGCAAGACCTTCGAGCAGACGTTCCTGCTCGCCGATCTGCACGCCGAAACCGATTGGCCCGAAGACGAGTTTCATATCTTCGCGTCAGGCGAAGGTCTGGTTGCGCTCTTTCCGATGGGCCACGGCCGGCATCGCCTGATTGCGGATCATGCGCTCGAGCCTGCCGCGCTCGCGCCCGCCGCGACGCCTGCGGTGTTGGGCGAACCGCCGTTGAACAAGGTGCCGGCGCCGTCGCTCGAGGAATGCAAGGCGCTGATCGCGCGGCGCGTGCGCGAGCGGGTCGATGTGTCGGATCTGGCGTGGTCCGCGTATTTCCATGTGAACAGCCGCATGGTGGACCGGTTGCGTGTGGGCCGCATCTTTCTCGCGGGCGACGCCGCGCATGTGCACAGTCCGGCCGGCGCGCAAGGCATGAACACCGGTATTCAGGAGGCGCTCAATCTCGGCTGGAAGCTGGCGCGTGTCATGAAGAGCGCGGCGCCGGATCGGCTGCTCGACACCTATCACACCGAACGTCATCCGATCGAACGTGACGTGCTGCGGCAGACCGGCTTCATTACCCAAATGGCCGAGGCCGATCACGGACCGCTCAGGCTGTTGCGCGAACGCGTGATGCCGGTGCTCGCCGCGCTGGGTCCGCTGCGCGATGCCGCACGCGCCACGATCAGCGAACTGTCGATCCAGTACCGGCGCAGTCCGCTGACGCTCGAGCGCGTGCTTGACGGCGGCCCGCGCGCCGGCGAGCGCGCGCCCGACGCGCTGGTGCATGTGGTGGACGGACCGCTTGGCCGCGCGCCCGGCGTCGGCTGCATTTTCGATCTGCACGATCCGGCGTTCTTCTCGCTGTTCCTGCTGGTGCCGCCGCTGCCCGTCGACGAAACACCACTCGATCCCGCAGCGAAGCATGCGCCGCCGCCGGACCCGGAAATGGAACGGGTGGCGGCCGAAGTCGAGCGCTTGCTGCCGGGCGCAGTGCGCATCTGGCGCATCACGGATACCAACGGCGATGGCGGCCCGGCGCTTTCCGAATCGTATGGACGCACGCGGCCGTCGTTTTATCTGGTGCGCCCGGACGGCTACATCAGCGCGCGCGGACGCACCGGCTCCGATCTGCACGGTCTGTTGCGGCATTGCGAAGCGTGGTTCACGGTGAATGGCGAGCTACCGGAGCAGGCGGCGTTGTGATGCGGGGCCGCTTGCCGAGCTTAGGCGGAAAGCGCAGCGGTACCCGCTGACTCGCTTACGGTGAATGGCGAGATACAGGAGCAAGCGACCTTGTGACGGCCGCCTGCTGAGCTGGTCTGTGAGTGGTGCGAGGTCGCTGGTGCGACCTGGATTGCGCGCGCGAGCAAGCGGCCAAGGCTGCGCAGCCGCAGCCGCCGCGCCTGGCTACACTGTCGCCGGCGCCGCCGGCGTCAATTGCTCGCGGTGTTTAACGAGCGCCTCCGTGACGATGGCCGACATCTCGATGCCGCTCGCATCCGGTTCATCGAGCGAAGCCAGCAACGCGCGCCGCATACGCGGCTCCCAGAAACGGCGGATATGGTCGGCGATGCCGGCGAGCGCTTCCTCGCGGTCCGGCATCGAATCGAAAAAATCGCCGATCCGGTTGGCCATGTCGATCAGGTTCTGATTGTCCATGGCCGCCCTCACTTGCCCGATGTCGCGTTGGCCAACTCGCGTTGCTTCAGCAGATCGAGCTGTTCGGTGTTGAAACGCGAATACTCTTTCTGCCATTGCGACGGCTGTTCGACCGGCATTACCTGCACCGCGGTCACCTTGTACTCCGGACAGTTGGTCGCCCAGTCCGAGCTATCGGTGGTGATCACGTTCGCGCCCGACTCAGGAAAGTGGAATGTCGTATAAACGACGCCCGGTTGCATGCGCTCCGTCACCTTCGCGCGCAACACGGTTTGTCCCGCGCGCGATTCGATGCCGACCCAGTCGTCGGTCTTGATGCCGCGCTCTTCGGCGTCATGCGGATGGATTTCCAGCCGGTCCTCGTCGTGCCAGCGCGAGTTCTCGGTGCGGCGGGTTTGCGCGCCCACGTTGTACTGCGACAGGATACGGCCCGTAGTGAGCAGCATCGGAAATTTGCGCGTAACTTTCTCGGGCGTCGCGATGAACTTGGTGATCACGAACTTGCCCTTGCCGCGCACGAAACTGTCGATGTGCATGGTCGGCGTGCCGTCCGGTGCATCTTCGTTGCAAGGCCACTGAATGCTGCCCATCTCGTCGAGCTTTTTGTACGAGACGCCGTGGAAAGTGGGCGTGAGACGCGCGATCTCGTCCATGATCTGCGACGGGTGCGTGTAGTCCATTTCATAGCCGAGCGCGCGCGAGAGCATCACCGTGACTTCCCAGTCGGCGTAACCCGGCACCGGCGGCATGACCTTGCGTACGCGCGAAATGCGGCGTTCCGCGTTGGTGAACGTACCGTCCTTTTCGAGGAACGACGAACCCGGCAGCAACACGTGCGCATACTTGGCAGTCTCGTTCAGGAAAATATCCTGCACGACGATGCATTCCATCGACGACAACGCGGCCGATACGTGATGCGTATTCGGATCCGACTGCACGATGTCTTCGCCCTGGCAGTACAGCCCCTTGAAGGTGCCGTGCACGGCGGCGTCGAACATGTTCGGAATGCGCAGGCCCGGTTCCGGTTGCAGCGTGACGTTCCAGGCGTCTTCGAACAGCGTGCGCGTGACCGTGTCGCTGATGTGGCGATAGCCCGGCAGTTCGTGCGGGAACGAGCCCATGTCGCACGAGCCCTGCACGTTGTTCTGGCCGCGCAGCGGATTCACGCCCACGCCTTCGCGACCGATGTTACCCGTCGCCATCGCGAGGTTGGCGATGCCCATCACCATCGTCGAACCTTGCGCGTGTTCGGTGACGCCGAGGCCGTAGTAGATCGCGGCGTTGCCGCCGGTCGCATAGATGCGGGCGGCTTCGCGCACGAATTGAGCCGGCACGCCGGTCACAGCCTCGGTTGCCTCGGGTGCGTTCTCCGGCAGCGCGACGAAATCGCGCCACTGCTCGAACGCGCGCGTTTCGCAGCGCTCGGCGACGAACGCTTCATTGACGAGGCCTTCGGTGACGATCACGTGCGCCAGCGCATTCACGACGGCCACGTTGGTGCCCGGCCGCAATTGCAGATGATGCGAGGCCTTCACGTGCGGCGTATCGACGATATCGATGCGCCGCGGATCCACGACGATCAGCTTCGCGCCTTCACGCACACGCCGCTTCAGACGCGAGCCGAACACCGGATGGCCGTCGGTCGGATTCGCGCCGATCACCATAATCACGTCGGCCTTATCCACGGACGCAAAAGTCTGCGTGCCCGCCGATTCGCCGAGCGTGGTCTTCAGTCCATAGCCAGTCGGCGAGTGGCAAACGCGCGCGCAGGTGTCGACGTTGTTGTTGCCGAACGCCGCGCGCACGAGCTTTTGCACCAGGTACGTTTCTTCGTTCGTGCAACGCGACGACGTAATGCCGCCGATCGAATCGCGCCCATGCTTGGCCTGAATGCGGCGGAATTCCGAGGCCGCATACGTGAGCGCTTCTTCCCAACTGACTTCGCGCCACGGATCGGTGATCTTCGCGCGAATCATCGGCTTGGTGATGCGGTCCTTGTGCGTCGCGTAGCCCCAGGCAAAGCGGCCCTTCACGCAGGCGTGGCCTTCATTGGCCTGGCCGTTCTTGTGCGGCACCATCCGCACGACCTCGTTGCCCTTCATCTCCGCCTTGAACGAGCAGCCGACGCCGCAATACGCGCAGGTGGTGACGACCGAATGCTCGGCCTGACCGAGCATGATGACGGTCTTTTCCTGCAAGGTAGCGGTCGGGCACGCGGCCACGCACGCGCCGCACGACACGCATTCCGATTCCATGAACGGCACGTTTTCGCTGGCCGCCACGCGCGATTCGAAACCACGTCCGGCGATGGTCAGCGCGAATGTGCCTTGCGTTTCCTCACACGCGCGCACGCAGCGATTGCAGACGATGCACTTGGACGCGTCGTAGGTGAAGTACGGATTCGACTCGTCTTTCTTGTCCTTCAGGTGATTCGCGCCGTCGAAGCCGTAGCGCACTTCGCGCAAACCCGTTACGCCCGCCATGTCCTGCAGTTCACAGTCGCCGTTGGCGGGGCAGGTGAGGCAGTCGAGCGGGTGATCGGAGATATACAACTCCATCACATTGCGGCGCAACGACTGCAGACGATCGGTTTGCGTGCGGACTTTCATGCCGGCTTCGACCGGCGTCGTGCACGAAGCGGGATAACCGCGCTTGCCTTCGATTTCCACCAGACACAAACGGCACGAGCCGAACGGTTCCAGCGAATCGGTTGCGCAGAGCTTCGGTACGTTGACGCCCGCTTCGACGGCGGCGCGCATGACTGAGGTGCCGGCGGGAACGGTGACGGACTGGCCGTCGATTTCCAGCGTGATGTCGATATCGGCGTGACGCTCGGGCGTGCCGAAATCGGTGTCGTCGAAGAAGGAGCGGGGCGCGCGCTGTTGCTGCGCCTGCGATTTACACGCGCAGTTGCCGGAACCGCAGCCGCCAGTGGGAGAGTTGAGCACGTCGGACATGGTGGGCTCCTGGGTCAGGCCGCTTTCGGCGTGTGATGAGATACGTCGGCGAGACCGAAGTCTTCGGGGAAATGATCGAGCGCGGACAACACCGGGAACGGGGTCATGCCGCCCATCGCGCACAGCGAACCGGACACCATCGTGTCGCACAGATCGCGCAGCAACTGCACTTGTCGTGTGGACGTGTCGCCGTTGCGAATCCGTCCGATCACTTCGACGCCGCGCGTCGAGCCGATCCGGCACGGCGTGCATTTGCCGCACGATTCGAGCGCGCAAAAGTGCATGGCGTACTGCGCGAGTTCGGCGAGATTCGAGGTGTCGTCATGCACGACGAGGCCGCCGTGACCCACCACCGCGCCGACTGCCGCGTACGCCTCGTAGTCCATGGGAATGTCCCATTGGCTTTCCGGCAGATACGTGCCCAGCGGGCCGCCCACTTGTACCGCGCGCGCCGGCCGGCCACTCGCCGTGCCGCCGCCGTAGTCGTACAGCAATTCGCGCAGCGTCACGCCGAACGCGAGTTCGACCAGGCCGCCTTGCTTCACATTGCCCGCGAGTTGGAACGGCAGCGTGCCGCGCGAGCGGCCCATGCCGAAGTCTTTGTAGAACGCCGCGCCGCGCGCGAAGATGATCGGCACCGTGGCGAGCGTGATGACGTTGTTGATCACGGTCGGCTGGCCGAACAGGCCGACGAGCGCCGGCACCGGCGGCTTGGCGCGCACGATGCCGCGCTTACCTTCGAGCGATTCGAGCAGCGCCGTTTCCTCGCCGCATACGTAAGCGCCGGCGCCTTTCGCGACGAACAGTTCGAAGCGATGTGCCGAGCCGAGCACGCGGTCGCCGAGCCAGCCGGCGGCGCGCGCTTTGGCGATGGCGGCTTCGAGCGTGGCGATCGAATGCGGATACTCGCTGCGCACGTAGATATGGCCGACCGTCGCGCCGGTCACGACACCCGCGATGATCATGCCTTCGATCAGCACGTACGGATCGCTTTCCATCACGAGGCGATCGGAGAATGTGCCGGAATCGCCTTCGTCCGCGTTGCAGACGATGTACTTCTGCGCCGCCTTGGCGCCGCGCACCGTGCGCCATTTGATGCCGGCGGGGAAGGCCGCGCCGCCGCGGCCGCGCAGGCCGGATTCGATCAAGGCTTCGCAGGCGGCGTCGCCGTCGGTTTGCAAAGCGTTGCGCAAGCCTTCGAGGCCGCCGTGGGCGACGTAGTCGTCGATGGAAAGCGGGTCTGTAATGCCGATCCGGGCGAACGTCAGGCGCTGCTGCTTCTTCAGATACGGAATCGCGTCGACCACGCCGACGCGGTTTGCGTGCGCGCCCCCTTCAAGGAAGCCGGCGTCGAACAGCGCCGAGACATCGCCGGCTTCGATATTCGCATAGCCGATGCGGCCTTCAGAGGTCTGAACTTCAACGAGCGGTTCGAGCCACAGCAAGCCGCGCGAACCGTTACGAACCAGTTCGATGGCGAGGCCACGGCGTGCTGCTTCGTTTTCAATTGCCTGTGCGAGCGCGTCAGCGCCCAGCGCCAACGCCGACGAATCGCGGGGAACGTAGATGCGCGTCATGCCGTCACCTCCACGCACTTGCTGGCGGCCGCGAAGATCGCGTCGAACTTTTGCGGCGTGACTCTGGCGTGCAGCGTGCCGTTGAGCATCAGCGCCGGCGACAACGCGCATTGGCCGAGGCAGTACACCGATTCCAGTTCCACCGTCGCGCCGTGCTGATGTTCGCCGTCGAAGCGGCAACCCGTGTGCGCCTCGATATGTTGCGCGAGCGCTTCGGTGCCCATGCTGCGGCAGGCTTCCGCGCGGCACAGTTGCACCGTGACGGGCGCGGGCGGCTGCGTGCGGAAGTGGTGGTAGTAGGTGATGACGCCGTGCACTTCCGCGCGCGACAGATTCATGGCGCGCGCGAGCGGCGCGACCGCGGCGGGTGGCACGTAACCAACTTCGTCCTGGATCGCGTGCAAGACCGCTAGCAGCGACACGCCCGGTTGCGCGTGACGCTCAACGAGTTGATCCGGCGCGATGGCGAGGGAATCGTCCAAGTGGGGGCTCCTCCAAAGTCATATATGCACTTGTTATTCATAATGCGTGCACTTATGCTTCGTTTATTCGATATGGGATAGCCGAACAATAGGCGGGCATTTCGGCCGATGCAATAGGAAAGAGTTAAACATATATGGTCAGAATCGAGTGTCAGGTGCAACTGGTTGTGAAGGGCCCGGACGGCCGGGAGGCAAGCCTGTCGGACGTGGTGCCGCTCCTTGCACTGGTGAACGAATCCGGCAGCATCGCGCAGGCGGCGACGCTTAAGGGTTTGTCCTACCGTCATGCATGGGGTTTGCTGCGCAGTATCGAAGAGCGTCTAGGCGGGCCGCTGATCGCAAAGGAGCGTGGCCGCGGCTCGGTGCTCTCCGAACTCGGGCAGGCGGTGTTGCGCGCGCAGCGTCTGTGCGGCGAGCGACTCGACGGCAACATGCAGGCACTCGCCAGCGAAGTGGCGAGCGATCTGAACCGCTGGCTCGCGCCGCCCGCCGACGACGTGCGCATCTTCGCGTCGCACGGCTATGCGGTGGCCGCGCTCGTGACGGCGCTGGTCGCCGACGATTTGCCGGTCGACATCAAGTATCGCGACAGCGTGGACGCCGTCAGCGCGCTTGCGCGCGGCGAATGCGATCTGGCCGGCTTCCATTTGCCGCTCGGCGAGTTTCGCTCGGTGTGTGCCGATGCGTATCGGCGCTGGCTCGATCCGCAGCGTCACGTGCTCGTACATCTCACGCGACGCAAGCAAGGGCTTTTTCTTGGCAAGGGCAATCCCAAGGGAATTGCCGGCTTGGGCGATCTCGCGCGCGACGATATTCGGTTCGTGAATCGACAGCCTGGTTCCGGCACCCGTATGTTGCTCGATCTCGCGCTACGGAAAGTCGGAGTCGATCCGGATCGGGTCAATGGCTATGCGTCGGCCGAACTCACGCATTCGGCGATTGCGGCGTTCGTCGCGAGCGGCATGGCGGATGTGGGTTTTGGCGTGGAGCCCGCGGCGCACCACTTCGGTCTGGACTTCATCCCGATTGTCGACGAAGACTATTATTTCGCCTGCGACCGCGCGCGCCTCGAACGTATGCCGCTGGCGACGGTGCTCGGATTGCTGCGCGGCAGCGCGTTTCGCCGTAGCGTCGACCAGCTCGAAGGCTATGACCCGCAAGACTGCGGCAAGGTAGTCGATCTCGAAGAGGGCTTGGGCGAAGCGGTGGCGTAAGCGGCCGTAAACATTTGCGTGTATCTGGCGCTGCGAGTGGCGTCCGTTTGGGATACTCTCTAAGCTTCCGCTTCCGCCTAAACCGCGCGTTACGTCGCGCCGATCCTTATGAAAGTCATTCTTCACGCATGTGCTGCCGTTGCGACGGCTGGTGTGCTCCTCGCGACCGCATCGGTTGCTTTCGCGCAGAATTCGCCGGGTGTTCCGGGCGGCATTCTGCAAGATCAGTTCCGTCTCGCCGAGCATCCGCAAATGCCGTTTGCGGCGTCTACTCCTTCGGGCAAATACCAGACTGGCAAAAAATCGGCCATGCGCAAGCGCGGCGATCTGGGCGATCCGAATGGCTGCAATCTGCAGTGTCCTAAAGACGAATAAGCGGACGCGCGTGTCCGTTGTTGGTGCGACGCCGGCGTTCTGCCGGCGTCTTCCGTTTGGCTCCCAGGTTCAGTCTGGCTTAGTTGTCGTAGGCTCGCGGCGCGCGCTTAAGGTTTTGCCGTGTGCCACATGTCCTTGAAGCCTTCTCCCTTCATGTCTCCCGCCTGCTTGTCCGCTGCGTAGCGATAGAGCGGATGGCCCTTGTACGCCCATTGCGGCTTGCCGTCTGCGCCAGTGATCACGGTCCAGTCGCCGGACGGTTTGTCTGACGCGCTCGCCGTGGCCGCGGGCCAGTAGTTCATGCAGCCGCCGGTGCAGGCGCTCACGCCGGGCGTGGTGTCCTTGTCGAAGGTGTAGAGCGTCATGCCGTCTGCACTAACGAAACGCCCGTCGACGATTTTCGGTGCTTCGGCGAAAGCGCTTTGTTGGAGGGCGAGAAGGGCGAGGCAGAAGAGAGTCTTGCGCATGATGTCGGCTCCTGATTTTGGTGTTGGTCTCACGCGAGGCACGGCGTGCGCGCGTGAGGATCAAACGACTGAGCAGATGCGTTTATTCCAATCGTTTCTTCGCGAGACGATCGGAATTGGATCCGTCAGGGAACGGCGCGTGGATGAGATAGGAAAAGGATAGTGCGCTAAAGCGCGCTGCGGGAAGGACGCGAGGGATAAGAAAAAACCCGCAAGCAGCTGTATTGATCCCGCACTATCAGCCGCTTCGCGATGGGCTGAATGATGGACTGATATGGCACTCTTTGATAGGCAGGCGCAGAGCATTGCGGCCCGGCGACAGACCGGTTTTTGAAGGCAAGGTAACGGGGCTCATGCTTACGCCCACAAAACCGGCAGCAAATGGACTTTGCGATTCACCCGTCCGGCTACAGGAAAGCGGCGCGATGCGGGCCTTGGACCCTGCCCGAAACGCCCATTGCAGATGCACGCGAACGGCGTGCGGCGGTGAAGTGTGCGGTGCGGCGTGGAATGAGTTCGACCTGGAAGAAGGCGTGTGGACCCATTTCAGGCGAACGAATGAAAGCGAAGCAGGCGCACCGCCTGGCGCTGTCAGCCCCGGCGCTCGTACTCGTCAAAAAGCTGAAGGAACAGAAGCTGCCTGAGACGCTCGTATTCCCTTCGCCGCGCAGGAAGGGTCGTGAGTGACATGTTGCTCACGTCATTCCTGCGCCGCATGAATGCAAAAAGCGATACGGCAGGGCGCGTGGCAACCGCGCAAGGGTTTAGAAGTTCGTTTCGGGATTGCGCTGGCGAAATGGCTACGCGCGCGACCTTGCCGAGCGGGTGCTCGCCCATACAATCTCGAACAAGGTTGAAGCGGCTTGTCACCGAACCGATTTGATAGAACAGCGCCGCCCGGTGATGGAAGCGTGGGCACAGCTCGTCTTGCCGTTGTAGTTGTTGTGCTAGCATCAATAAAAAACCCCGCTGAAGCGGGGCTTTTCGCTAACTCTCTAGAATAACCGCACTGACAAAATAGAGCGCCACGCACAGAATCGTCGCGCCGCCTGTGCAGTATGTCCACCGCCTCACCGGCCATCGCTGCCATGCGTAAGCATTGACACCAGCCGCTAAAGTGGCGGGGCCGAATATGAGCAGGTACAGAATGAGCCAGTTGTACCAAGGAAATACGCATTTGCCCAGTTCGTGGCAGCCGTGCACAACCATGTGTGTATCGCGAAACCAGTCGAATCTGCTCAGTGTAGTCAGGCAAGCCCATGTAATAACGAGTCCGTATCCAATTCCTCCAAGGCTAACGACGAACCGTTTCACTTGATCTCCCAAAAAAGGGTTTCTTTTGAACTGCGTAAATCAGAGAAGCCGAACGAAGTACCTGCGAAGAGGGAGTTCATCCCAAACATTCGCCCGACCGTTGCAACGGAGTCTACTGGGCCGCTGATCGTCAATCGAGAACCGTTCCATAGGTCAATGTGTCCGCCGCTTGCGTCTGCTGCGCTTTCACCGTCCCGCGTCCAATAGCGCGAGAACTGAATGATGCCAGTTCGCCCTTTGACCTTCGATTCCCATTCTTGCCCGGTAATGTCCTCGGCGTTCGGCAGACCGGCAAGAGGGCGCAGCTTCAACCATTCACCAAGCTCATCTGCACGAGTTGCCGTTGGTTTGCCATCAAGGATGATTCGCCCAATCGTAGATTGGCTCGATAGTGGACGCACCAGTCTCGAAGAAAACGACTTCATTTCAATGCCGACGCGATGGAAAGTAACGCTCATGCGAATCGTGCATTGATCCTTGTATACAGAATTATCATACGGATTTCCCGACGGATATGCTGCCCACAACTCGGCAAAGGTAACAGCGTTCAACTGCACTTCCTTAATGGAGTTAGGCGTCGAGTTAGTCCTGACTATTGTCCTCTTGTTCGGCATTATTCAGACTTCCTGTTTTGCAAGGGCTGCATCGCCCCAATGAACGGTGTAATCGTCGGCGGCATCAGAGTGGACGCGCGGCAGGTGGCCGCCGTGATCCAATCGCCCCGAGAGAGTCCGCCCGTGCGCTGTTTCGATGAAATACGGATAGCCTGCGGATGCTCCGCGCCCGGTCGCTGTGATCTGCTCGTCGTATGCGCCAATTGCGACTGAAGCGACGCCGCCGCTGACGGTTCGGCTCGACGCAACCTCACCCAATGATTCGGCCATGTCGTCACACCACGACTCGCCGGAAAGTGTGGCGAGAATATGCGGTGGCGACGGGCATTTGCAAAGGACGATATCGCGGTCGGCGGCGGTTTCGCCCATGAAGTCAATACGCCGGGGGCCGCCGGCCTTCGCAATCGTGCCGGCGCTCTTGGCTTCGCAATAAGCCGTTCCTCCGATGAGGGCGACCTGGCGACCCGCATCACCCATAGTAAAGAGCGGACCTGCATAGGGCAGTATCTCGCCACCGCGTTCCAGCCTGTCACCGACTACGGCGATTCGACGCATCATGATTCCGTGGCCTGTTCCATGTGGTACTCGACGCGCGCCATGTCATCGCGTGCGCGCGCCTTATCGCCCCAATACACCGTGTAGTCGTCGCTACTCTCGCGGGCATCAATGCGCGATAGCTGTCCATATGCATCGAGGCGTCCCGCGTGCATCTGGCCGTCTGGTGTCTCGATCAGATACGGATAGCCGTCGAGCCTCACGCACGCGGCGGCGTGGACCTGTTGGTCATATATCGCTTCGTTTTTCTGCTGATCCGGCATTTTCAAGTCTCCTGTCCTGATTAAGTCACTCCGCCGCATCGCGCGGAAACCGACACGCTGACACGGCAAGGCATTACCCCGCATGATTGGCCGACAGCCATATCGGACAACTCTGAAAACAGATGACGGGCTGCTGTTTGTTGACGTGACACAGTGCTTTGCCCGCTCGTGCCGCAATGGAATATTTATCAGGCATGAATTCAGGGATGCGTAGCACTCTTGCGATGCTGTCAACAAAAAAAGCCGACCATAACGGTCGGCTTCAGGTCACTACGGCGTCGCGAATGTGCGGCTACCTGTCGCGAGCTAATACTGCGCGCACGTCGCCAAGGCCATCCTCGAACAAGCCAAAGATCGACGGCTGTCCCTGCAATGGCAGACCGGCAAACTCCTCGGCCACATCCTTAAGACTCAGCAGCCCTGCAAGGGCGCGCAACTGGTCAAGGCAGGTTAGTGCGATATCCCCGCGTTAATTTGATGAAAAAGCAGCGACGTCGGACGGCAAAGCTGTGCTTTTGTTCCGAGTCTACGAAGATTGCCCGACGCGCGACCGGACGCGGTGAGCAGTTTCGATTGTTCCTTTTTTCTCGACGTGCTGAAGTACGTCGAGTACTTCGGCCAGCTCTATCAACGTTGTGGGGCGGTCACCAACGTACGGGAAGACGTGCACCTCAAGCCTCCTCAAATTTCGATCCGCGTGCGACTTCGATTGGTCCACCGTAAATTTCGCATGGCATTCGCGCGCAACTGCTTCGAAGAATTTTTCGGAATTGATCGCGGCCTTCCTTGCCTCGCCGGGGTTAACGCCCTTGGACAGCTCTTTTTTCGCCGCTTCTCGCGCACGTCTTTCAAACTGACCGTTGGGTAGACGCCAAAGCGCCAGCAGCTTTTCCTTGCTGGCAAACCTGTATTAAGCCGCCAATAGCGCGCGCCGTTGGGGCGCACCTAGGTAGATACCGCCGCCATCGGCGAGCTTGTCCGGCTTCTCGCAAGGTGGGGGTCCGCGAATTTCCGCGTCTGGTAGCGGCATAGTCAACCCGATCTGGGCATGTTCTGGCTGCTTGGGGGTATCGGGGCAAAGGAAGACGATCTGTACTCCCGGAAATACCTCCAGCACCCTCCGGATTAGTCAGGACGATTACAGGCGAGCCAGGAAAAGCAAAACCCCGCGAAGCGTTAGCTGGCGGGGTTCTTGGGACATCCTGCGAGGAATCGGGATGATGTATTGGTGGAGGCGGCGGGAATCGAACCCGCGTCCAGAAGCACTCTACGACTAGTTCTACATGTGTAGTTCTGTCTTTTGATTTAACCATAGTGACGCGGACGAACACGCTTCACTACGGCGATTCACTAGGTTTTCGACCCGGATGTCGTGACACCACCAAGGCTTAACTGACGTATATGACCTCTGTCGGTATTGCTACCGGTCTTGCGACTCTAGCCCGTCAGTGAACTAGGCAGAGGACGGCGGCCCTTAGGCTGCCAGTGCGAACGTTTCGTCGTTTGCAGTTACGTTTTTCCCGCTGATTTACGAGGTGACGGGGCCTCGACATGCCCTAGCCGCTTCGCAACCCCTGTCGAAACCAGGTCGCCCCCGCGGTTCGTTGCTCAAACTTCTGAGCCAGACGGAGATTTTACAATAGATCGACGGCCACGTCCTGACTCATTGGCGCGGCCGGCGCGGGGGCTCGGCTTTTGCCGCCTGCGCTTCAGCCGAGGTCGCGCAGCAGCCTCTGCAACTCCGCCGGCGATTGGACGACGTGTTGCGCATGCCATTGCGTCGGCGGGATGTCGTTGCCGCAGTAGCCGTACGCCGCCGCGACCGTCTTCATGCCGGCGGCGAAACCAGCCTGCACGTCGCGCAAATCGTCGCCGACGTAGACGATGCGCTCCGGCATCACGTCCAGTTCGCGCGCCGCGTGCAGCAATGGCGCTGGGTGCGGTTTCGAATGCGGCGTAGTGTCGCCGCTCACGACGCAACCTGCGCGCTCTTCAAGGCCGAGTTGTGCGATCAGCGGCTCGGTAAGCCGCGCCACTTTGTTCGTGACGATGCCCCAGCGCACACCGCGTGCGTCCAGCTCGTCGAGTATCTCGGGGATGCCTGGAAACAGCGTGGTCTCGATGCACAGGTCCGCCTCATAGTTGGCGAGGAACTCCTCGCGCATCGACGCGAACTCGTGGCTATCGGGGCCGATTCCGAACGCGCCGCCAATCAGCCCGCGCGCGCCCGCGGACGCAAGCGGGCGCAGATCTTCGAGCGGTACCATCTCGAGCCCGCGATCGTGGCGCATCTTGTTGACGGCCGCCGCGAGGTCGGGCGCCGTGTCGGCTAGCGTGCCGTCGAGGTCGAACAGGACGGCGTGGCAAAGACCGAGTGCATCTTCGTTGTCTTCGCGTTGGGGCAGGGGCGTGGGATCGCTCATTGGTTCGATAGGTCCGGCAGGTCGGGGCGGATCAAACGTCGCGGCGGCAAGCGAGCATGTAGTTCACGCTCGTGTCGGCGGACAGCATGAAATGCTTGCTGAGCGGGTTGTACACGATGCCTTTGATATCGGCCGTGCGCAGGTCGGCGGCGCGCACGAAGCTCGCCAGTTCCGACGGGCGAATGAAGCGCGCGTAATCGTGCGTGCCTTTGGGCAGCATGCGCGCGATGTATTCGGCGCCGATCACGGCGAACAGGTATGACTTCACGTTGCGGTTCAGGGTGGAAAAGAACACCCAGCCGCCGGGTTTCACCAGCGTCTTGCACGCCTCGACGATGGCGGCAGGTTGAGGCACGTGCTCGAGCATTTCCATGCAGGTCACGACGTCGTACTTCGCGGGTTCGCGGGCGGCGAGCGCCTCGGCGGCGATTTCTTCGTAATCGACGGTTACACCACTTTCAAGGCTGTGAAGATCGGCCACGCCCAAAGCTTGGGTCGACAGGTCGATGCCCTTCACATGCGCGCCCAAACCGGCCATGGACTCGGACAGAATGCCGCCGCCGCAGCCGATATCCAGCACCGTCTTGCCCGCGAGATGCGCGTGCGCATCGATCCACTTCAGGCGAATCGGATTGAGCTCATGCAAGGGCTTGAATTCGGCATTCGGGTCCCACCAACGATGCGCGAGATCGCTAAATTTCTGCAGTTCGTGGGGATCGGCGTTGGTCATGGCGGAAGCTGCCTCGAAGAGAGCGGTGAGCGGGCGCTCGAGGATAAACCCTGAGTATATAGGGCGCGGGACGGACGGCAAAATGCCGCTTGCTGGAGGGTCGGCGCGGTGCCCGATGTGGCGTCGCACCTGTGGCTGGACATAAAAAAAGCCCCGCCGAAGCGGGGCTTTGATACTGCGGTATTTTGTAGCTTACTGCTTCGAAGTACCGACAACTTCGACTTCCACGCGACGATCCGGTGCGAGGCAGGCGATGAGTTGCTTGCGGTTCTTCTGGTTGCAACCGGTCGTGACCGGGTTGCGCTTGCCCTTGCCTTCCGTGTAGATACGGTTGGATTCGATACCCTTGCTGACCAGGTATGCCTTCACAGCTTGAGCGCGGCGCAGCGACAGACGGTCGTTGTACTTGTCCGAACCGATGCGGTCCGTGTAACCCGTTGCGACGACGACTTCCAGGTTCAGCGCGCCGATCTTCGATGCCAGATCGTCCAGCTTTTCCTTGCCAGCCGGCTTCAGGATTGCCTTGTCAAAGTCGAACAGTGCGTCAGCTTGATACGTAATCTTCTGGCTCGTAATAGCCGGTGCAGGTGCGACCGGAGCCGGCGGAGTCGGAGCTTGAGCAACCAGAGCGCCGTCGCACTTTGCGTTGGCCGTTGCCGGAGTCCAGAATGCATCGCGCCAGCACAGCTCGTTCGTGCCGTTCATCCACACGTATTCGCCGGTACCATTCACCCAGTTGTCGTTCGTAGCTTGTCGCGACGCCGGCACCGACTGTGCCATGGCGGATGCAGCCATAACCGCGGTAGCTGCAATGAACGCGAGCTTTGAAAGTTTATTCATATTTCTCCTCTCGAAATTGAGATTACCGCAGGTTTACTGCGAGCCTGTTGACGAAGACAAGTCATACATTGCTCGAAGTATAACATCGGTGTAGAACAAAAAACGTGCTGTGTAGACTTCGAGCAGTGTCTAACTCTTTGTGCGTTGGCATTTTGCCATATCGTTCCCTTCCAACGATAAAAAAATCTGCCCCCCATCAAATCACCCTCCAAATGTGGTGCATGCGCAACAAAAGCAATTCCCTGGAGGCTCCGCCAGTCATGGCTCAGCGGCGAATTGCCCCACGCACGAATCGAGCCTGACCGGTTCCAAAAATAAGCGTCGACGAGCGCTCCGCGCATATCCCACTAATAGGTATACGTACCTTCGTCGGGAGCGGTTTCGCGGCATGTTAGAATCGCGTGATGCGTTGCGCCTGCAATGCTTACGCGAAGGCGCGGCGAATTGAAGTTAAGCCGTCGTCTTGGCACGTAAAAGATACGGATAATGGATCAATTCGCCAAAGAGACTCTGCCAATCTCCCTAGAGGAGGAAATGCGCCGTTCGTATCTCGATTACGCGATGAGCGTGATCGTGGGGCGTGCGCTTCCCGATGTTCGCGATGGCCTGAAGCCGGTGCACCGGCGCGTGCTGTACGCGATGCACGAACTGAATAACGACTGGAACCGGGCGTACAAGAAGTCGGCGCGTATTGTCGGCGACGTCATCGGTAAATATCACCCGCACGGCGATACGGCTGTTTACGACACCATCGTCCGGATGGCGCAAGACTTCTCGTTGCGCTACATGCTGGTTGACGGTCAGGGCAATTTCGGCTCGGTCGACGGCGACAACGCCGCGGCGATGCGGTACACCGAAATCCGCATGGCGAAGATCGGCCACGAACTGCTTGCCGACATCGACAAGGAAACGGTCGATTTCACGCCGAACTACGACGGCAGCGAAAACGAACCGGCCATTCTGCCGGCGCGCATCCCCAATCTGCTGATCAATGGCTCGTCCGGCATCGCGGTCGGCATGGCGACCAACATCCCGCCGCACAACCTCAACGAGGTTGTCGACGCCTGCCAGCATCTGCTCAAGAACCCGGAAGCCACGATCGACGAACTGATCGAGATCATTCCGGCGCCCGACTTCCCGACCGCCGGCATCATCTACGGCGTGGCCGGCGTGCGCGACGGCTATCGCACGGGCCGTGGCCGCGTGGTGATGCGCGCGCTCACGCACTTCGAGGAAATCGACCGCGGTCAGCGCATGTCGATCATCGTCGACGAACTGCCGTACCAGGTGAACAAGCGCTCACTTCTGGAGCGCATCGCCGAGCTGGTCAACGAGAAGAAGCTCGAAGGCATTTCCGACATCCGCGACGAGTCCGACAAGAGCGGCATGCGCGTCGTGATCGAGCTCAAGCGCGGCGAAGTGCCGGAAGTCGTTCTGAACAATCTGTACAAGGCGACCCAGCTTCAGGACACCTTCGGCATGAACATGGTCGCGCTGGTCGACGGCCAGCCGAAGCTGCTGAACCTGAAGGAAATGCTGTCGTGCTTCCTGTCGCATCGCCGGGAAGTGCTGACGCGGCGCACTGTATACGAACTGCGCAAGGCGCGCGAACGCGGCCACGTGCTTGAAGGTCTGGCGGTCGCGCTCGCCAATATCGACGAGTTCATCGCGATCATCAAGGCCGCGCCGACTCCGCCGATCGCCAAGCAGGAATTGATGGCGCGTCCGTGGGATTCGTCGCTGGTGCGCGAAATGTTGTCGCGTGCCGAGACGGAAAACGCGACGGCGGGCGGTCGCGATGCCTACCGTCCTGACGGACTCAATCCGTCGTTCGGTATGCAGTCCGACGGCCTCTACCGTCTGTCCGACACCCAGGCTCAGGAAATTCTGCAGATGCGTCTGCAGCGCCTGACTGGCCTGGAGCAGGACAAGATCATCGGCGAGTACCGCGAAGTGATGGCGCAAATCGCCGACCTGCTGGACATTCTGGCTCGTCCGGAACGCATCACGGCGATCATCGTCGACGAACTGACGTCGATCAAAGCCGAATTCGGCGACGCGCGTCGCTCGAAGATCGAGCTGAACGCCACCGAACTGAACACCGAAGACCTGATCACGCCGCAAGAGATGGTCGTGACCATGTCGCACGCGGGCTACGTGAAGTCGCAGCCGCTGTCCGAATACAGCGCGCAGAAGCGCGGTGGCCGCGGCAAGCAGGCCACGGCAATGAAGGAAGACGACTGGATCGACACGCTGTTTATCGCGAACACGCACGATCACATTCTGTGCTTCTCGAATCGCGGTCGCGTCTACAGCGTGAAGGTGTACGAAGTGCCGCAAGGTTCGCGGAACTCGCGCGGCCGTCCGATCATCAATATCTTCCCGCTTCAGGAAGGCGAGAAGATCACGGTCGTCCTGCCGGTCAAGGAATTTTCGGCTGACAAATTCGTCTTCATGGGCACCGCGTTAGGAACCGTAAAAAAGACGCCGCTGGAAGCCTTTGGTCGCGTGCTGCGCAAGGGTATTATTGCGGTCGGTCTGGATGACGGCGATTACCTGATCGGCGCCGCCATTACTGACGGCCAGCACGACGTGATGCTGTTCTCGGATTCGGGCAAGGCGGTTCGCTTCGACGAGAACGACGTGCGTCCGATGGGCCGGGAAGCTCGCGGCGTGCGCGGCATGCAGCTCGAAGACGGTCAGAACGTGATCGCGCTGCTGGTGGCCGGCGACGAGCAGCAGTCGGTGCTGACCGCAACGGAAAACGGTTTCGGCAAGCGCACGCCGATCACCGAGTACACCCGTCATGGTCGCGGCACGAAGGGCATGATCGCAATCCAGACGTCGGAGCGTAACGGCAAGGTCGTGGCCGCCACGCTAGTGGATCAGGAAGCGCAGATCATGCTGATCACCAATACCGGCGTGCTGATCCGTACGCGTGTCTCGGAAATTCGAGAAATGGGACGTGCAACCCAAGGTGTTACACTCATCAGCCTTGACGAAGGGACCAAGCTTTCAGGTCTGCAACAGGTTGCTGAGGCCGAGGCAGAAAGTGATGCGGAAGGCGACGCCGAAGGTCCCGCAGAAGGCGACAACGGTGGCGAAGAAGGCGGTGCGGCCTGATTCGCGTCAGCGTCTCACAGTCTCAGTGATTAGTTGAAAGCTGCGCCGGGAATAATGGCGTGTCGGGCTGATACGTATCCCGCGCGGCTTGCTGCTCAAGTTCATTTCTATTAGGGAGTAATGATGCAAAAACGATTCAAACAACTGGTGTTGCTGGCTGCCCTCGTGCCGACCTTTGCCATGGCTCAAGCACTTCAGAGCTCGGCTCCGGCGGCTCCGGCTGCTGCCGCGGCACCGGTTGATCCGGCCAAGCAGGCTGCAATCAAGGACCTGTTGGACGCAATCGACGCGCAGAAGCTCGTGGGCGCGATCGGCAACAGCGCCCAGATGCAAGCCAAGCAGCTGGTGCCGGCCATCCTGTCGGACGCGCTGAGCGAAAACAAGACGATGACGGACAAGCAGAAGCAGGCTTCCGTGCCGACGCTGCAAAAGAACGCAGTGCCGAAGCTGGTTGACGGCGCAGGCCAGGTGTTCGCTACGGATTCGTTCCGTCAGGACGCCATGCAAGCTCAGTACGACGCGTACGCGAAGTACTACAGCACGTCGGAAATCAAGGATCTGACCACGTTCTACAAGAGCCCGACCGGCCGCAAGTTCATCCAGGTGCAAGACCAGGTTGGCCGCGATGTCGTGAACGGCTTGATGCAAAAGTACATGCCGCAATCGATCAAGGCAACGCGTGACCAGGCCGACAAGGAAGTCGCTTCGGTCAAGCCGGCCAAGTAAAGCTACGGTCGAAAGGCTGCGCTGACATCGCGCCAGCTGCTGCCCCGCAAGCGCGCCTCATAGGCTGAATGGCGCGCCGGGTTTGGCGGCTTGGCGATGACAATGCGATAATGGCCGTTTGCGCACGCGCGCAGACGGCCATTATCTTTTTCCGGCGCGAAATGGTCCGAATCCGCGTCAGAAAATCGCGCGGGCAAAACTGCGTTGTTAGTGTTACCGCGGTTGCTCGCACGGCTGCCAGCTTCGCCGATCTTTGCGCGTTCTTCCTTTTTTTGCGCCTGCTTCCAGGATCTCACGATGCGCGTCTTTAATTTCTCCGCCGGCCCTGCGGCCATGCCCGAAGAAGTGCTGCGTCAAGCCGCCGACGAAATGCTCGATTGGCAAGGCAGCGGCATGAGCGTGATGGAAATGAGCCATCGCGGGAAAGAGTTCATGTCGATCCACGAGGAAGCGCTCGTCGATCTGCGCGACCTGCTCGAGGTGCCGGCGAGCCATCGCATTCTGTTCCTGCAAGGCGGCGGTCTCGGCGAGAACGCAATCGTGCCGATGAATCTGATGGGCGCGAAGCCGCGCGCGGATTTCGTCGTAACGGGTTCCTGGTCGCAGAAGTCGTTCAAGGAAGCGCAGAAGTACGGCACCGTGCATCTGGCGGCGAGCGGTCAGACGGCTGAGGGTTTCACGCGCGCCCCCGCGCGCTCCGAATGGCAACTGTCGGACGACCCGGCTTACGTGCATCTGTGCACGAACGAGACGATCCACGGCGTCGAGACATTCGAGATTCCCGATCTCGGCGATATTCCGCTCGTGGCCGACGCCTCGTCGCACATCCTGTCGCGTCCCATGGACATCGCCAAATATGGCGTACTGTTCGGCGGCGCGCAGAAGAACATCGGCATGGCCGGCGTGACGGTGGTGATCGTGCGCGAAGACATGCTGGATCGCGCGCAGTCGATCTGCCCGTCGGCGTTCGAATGGAAGACCGTCGCCGAGAACAATTCGATGTACAACACGCCGCCCACTTATGCGATCTACATCGCCGGGCTGGTGTTCAAGTGGTTGAAGAAGCAGGGCGGCCTTGCCGCGATGGAAGCGCGTAACGTCGAAAAGTCGAAACTGCTGTACGACGCTGTCGACACGAGCAGCTTCTATCTGAACAAGGTCGAGCGTGGCTCGCGCTCGCGGATGAACGTCCCGTTTTTCCTCGCCGACGAGTCGCGCAACGAAGATTTCCTGGCCGGCGCGAAAGCGCGGGGAATGGTGCAGCTAAAGGGCCACAAGTCCGTCGGCGGCATGCGGGCGTCGATTTATAACGCCGTCCCGCTCGAGGGCGTCAAAGCGCTTGTCGAATACATGAAGGAATTCGAACAGCGCAGCGCCTGAGCATTACGGCGCGCGCATCCTTTCCAACACGCATTTGTGCAGCAGCTACCGGCAGGGCCGTTTTCACGCATGGACGACGAACTCAATACCCGACTCAAACCCCTTCGCGAACGCATCGACGCGCTCGACGCGCAATTGATCGCGCTTCTCAATCAGCGTGCCGCGGTGGCGCTCGAAGTGGGCGAGGTCAAGAAGCATTTCAACGCGCCGGTGTTCCGGCCCGAGCGTGAACAGCAAGTGATCGCGCGTTTGCAGGACATGAGCGAGGGGCCACTCGCGAGCGAGCATATCAGCGCGATCTGGCGCGAGATCATGGCCGCGAGCCGCGCGCTCGAGAAAACCATCAAGGCCGCGTATCTCGGGCCCGTCGGTACGTATAGCGAACAGGCGATGCACGAATACTTCGGTCAGTCGATCGAAGGCCTGCCGTGTCCGTCGATCGACGAAGTGTTCCGTTCGGTCGAAGCCGGCGCCGCGGAATTCGGCGTCGTGCCGGTCGAGAATTCAACGGAAGGCGCGGTGTCGCGCACGCTTGACCTGCTGCTGCAAACGCAACTTACGATCGGCGGCGAACTGGCTTTGCCGATTCATCACAATCTGTTGACGCTGAACGGCGGGCTCACCGGCGTGACGCGCGTGTGCGCGCATGCGCAGGCGCTTGCACAGTGCCAGCGCTGGCTGTCGACCAACGCGCCGCATCTTGAGCGTCAGGCGGTGTCGAGCAACGCCGAAGCGGCACGCATGGCAGCGGAAGATCCGACTGTGGCGGCGATCGCCGGCGATCGCGCCGCGACCCATTACGGCCTGCAAGTGGCGTACGCACTGATCCAGGACGATCCGCACAACCGCACGCGCTTCGTGATGATCGGCAAGCAGCCGGCCGGCCCGAGCGGATATGACCAGACGTCGCTGATCGTGTCGGTCGTGAACGAACCGGGCGCGATGGTCAAGCTGCTGGAGCCGCTGGCGCGTCACAGCGTGTCCATGACACGTTTCGAATCGCGTCCGGCGCGCGTCGGCACGTGGGAGTACTACTTCTACATCGACGTCGAAGGCCATCGCGACGATCCGGCGGTCGCCGCCGCGCTCACCGAACTCGGCGAGAAGGCCGCGTTCCTGAAGATTCTGGGCTCGTATCCGCGCGCCCGGTAACGAAATTCAGGCGGCGGCGCGTGGCATCTTGCGGTGGCCGCCGCGCATTCAATTACTCATAGTCGTTCGGAGATTCTCATGACAGCGTCTTTCGGTCCTTCCTACGTGCGCGCGATTGCGCCTTACATCGCAGGCAAACCGATTTCGGAAGTGGCCCGCGAGTTCGGTCTGGACGAAGCGACCATCGTGAAACTCGCGTCGAACGAAAATCCGCTCGGCATGCCGGAGTCGGCGCAGCGCGCCATGGCGCAGGCCGCGAGTGAACTAGGCCGCTACCCGGACGCGAACGCATTCGAGTTGAAGGCGGCGCTGAGCGAGCGCTACGGTGTGCCGGCCGACTGGGTCACACTCGGCAACGGCAGCAACGACATCCTCGAAATCGCTGCGCACGCGTTTGTCGAAAAGGGCCAGTCAATCGTTTATGCACAGTACTCGTTCGCGGTTTATGCGCTGGCTACGCAAGGTCTGGGTGCGCGCGCGATTGTCGTGCCGGCCGTTAAATATGGTCACGACCTCGACGCGATGCTCGCCGCCGTTAGCGACGACACGCGCCTGATTTTCGTCGCGAATCCGAACAACCCGACCGGCACGTTCATCGAAGGCCCGAAGCTCGAGGCGTTTCTCGACAAGGTGCCGCGCCACGTGGTCGTCGTGCTGGACGAGGCGTACACGGAATATCTGCCGCAAGAGAAGCGCTACGACTCGATCGCGTGGGTGCGTCGCTATCCGAATCTGCTGGTGTCGCGCACGTTTTCGAAGGCCTTCGGTCTTGCCGGTTTGCGCGTGGGTTTCGCGATCGCGCAACCTGAACTGACCGATTTGCTGAATCGTGTGCGTCAGCCGTTCAACGTGAACACGCTCGCGCAAGCCGCGGCAATCGCCGCGCTGAACGACAAGGCGTTCCTGGAAAAGAGCGCCGCGCTGAACGCGCAGGGCTATCGCCGACTGACCGAAGCGTTCGACAAGCTCGGCCTGGAGTATGTGCCGTCGGACGGCAACTTCGTGCTGGTGCGTGTCGGCAACGACGACGCGGCCGGCAACCGCGTCAACCTCGAATTGCTGAAGCAAGGCGTGATCGTGCGTCCGGTCGGCAACTACGGTTTGCCGCAGTGGCTGCGCATCACCATCGGCCTGCCGGAAGAAAACGAAGCATTTATCGCGGCGCTTGAAAGGACGCTCGCCGCCGCGTAAGCGGTAACCCTTGACCCGCGCGCCTCGTCGGCATGAAAGGCGCGCTTTATCTGTGACCGACGTGGCCGCGTTTTCATTTAACAAGCTGGTAATTTTCGGTGTCGGCCTGATCGGCGGATCGCTTGCGCGCGCGTTGCGCGAACGTGGCGAGGCCGATGGTGCGCGCAAGGTGATCGGGGTGGGACGTTCATCCGCATCGACTGAGCGCGCGCTGGAACTTGGTGTGATCGACGGTTCGGCGTCGCTGAACGACGATGCCGCACTCAGTGAAGCGCTTAAGGGCGCCGACTTCGTCCTGCTGGCCGCGCCGGTCGCGCAGACGCAGCCGCTGCTCGAACGCATCGCGCCGTTTCTCGACGCCGCGACGATCGTCACCGACGCCGGCAGCACCAAATCGGACGTGGTCGCCGCCGCTCGGGCGGCGCTCGGCGCGCGCATCGGCCAGTTCGTGCCGGGGCATCCGATTGCCGGCCGCGAGGCCAGCGGCGTGGAAGCGGCGTTGCCCGATCTGTATGTCGGCCGCAACGTGGTGTTGTGCCCGCTGCCTGAGAATGCGCCGGCAGACGTGGAACGCGTCGCGGCGATGTGGCGCGCTACCGGCGCGCTCGTGCGCGACATGGCGCCCGAGCAGCACGACCGCGTGCTCGCGTCGGTCAGCCATTTGCCGCACGTGCTCTCGTTCGCGCTGGTCGAGCAGATTCTCAATTCGCCCGACGCCGCGCTGAAATTCTCGTTCGCCGCGGGCGGTTTCCGCGACTTCACGCGGATCGCCGCGTCGAGCCCGGAAATGTGGCGCGACGTGTGCGTCGCCAATCGCGTCGCGCTGCTGGACGAACTCGACGCCTACACGGCGGTGCTGGCGCGCCTGCGCGCCGCCATCGAAGCCGCCGACGGCGCGGCCCTCGAAGCCGTGTTCGCGCGTTCTCGCGTGGCGCGGACCGAATGGCAGGAGCAGCGCGCGGCCGGCGTCGCGAATAGCGACGCGTCGAAATAACCGGAAACTGGACTCAATCATGGAATTCCTCGATCTCGGACCGTTTTCCCGCGCGTCCGGCACGATTCGCCTGCCTGGCTCGAAGAGCATTTCGAACCGGGTGCTGCTGCTCGCCGCCCTCGCCGAAGGCGAAACGACGATCACAAATCTGCTCGACTCCGACGACACCCGCGTGATGCTCGACGCGCTCGAGAAGCTCGGCGTGCGTCTGAAGCGCGACGGCGACACCTGCGTCGTGACCGGCACGCGCGGCGCATTCACGGCGCGCACGGCCGATCTGTTTCTCGGCAACGCCGGCACGGCGGTGCGTCCGTTGACGGCGGCGCTGGCGGTCAACGGCGGCGACTACCGCATTCACGGCGTGCCGCGCATGCACGAGCGGCCGATCGGCGACCTGGTCGACGGCTTGCGCCAGCTCGGCGCCAGGATCGACTACGAAGAGAATGAAGGCTATCCGCCGCTGCGCATCCGTCCGGGGCAAATCAACGCCGACGCGCCGATTACCGTGCGCGGCGACGTGTCGAGCCAGTTCCTGACCTCGCTGCTCATGACGCTGCCGCTTTTGCGCACCGAAAGCGGCGTAAGCACCGTGCAGGTGGACGGCGAGCTCATCTCGAAGCCGTATATCGAGATCACCATCAAGCTGATGGAGCGCTTCGGCATCAAGGTCGAGCGCCATGGCTGGCATCAATTCGTCGTGCCGGCGGGGCAGCGGTATCAGTCGCCGGGCACGATCATGGTGGAGGGCGACGCGTCGTCCGCGTCGTATTTCCTCGCGGCCGGCGCGCTCGGCGGCGGGCCGCTGAGGGTGGAAGGCGTCGGCCGGGCGAGTATCCAGGGCGACGTCGGCTTTGCCGATGCGCTCATCAAGATGGGCGCGAACTTGCAGATGGGCGACGACTGGATCGAAGTGCGCGGCGTCGGCCACGACAGCGGCAAGCTCGAGCCGATCGACATGGACTGCAACCTGATTCCCGATGCCGCGATGACGATCGCCGTCGCGGCGCTGTTCGCGGACGGCGCCACCACGCTGCGCAATATCGCCAGCTGGCGCGTGAAGGAAACCGACCGGCTCGCCGCGATGGCGACCGAGCTTCGCAAAGTCGGCGCCAAGGTGCAGGAAGGCGAGGATTACCTCGTGATCGAACCGCCTGAAAAACTGACTCCGAACGCCGCTATCGACACCTATGACGATCACCGTATGGCCATGTGCTTTTCGCTGGTGAGCCTCGGCGGCGTGCCGGTGCGGATCAACGACCCTAAGTGCGTCGGCAAGACGTTTCCCGATTATTTCGAGCGCTTCACCGCGCTCGCTCAACCCTGATTCGACCCCGAATCGACTGACGTGCGACTTTTTCGATGAAACCGACCCGTCCCTTTCACCAGACGCCCGTCATTACGATCGACGGCCCGAGTGCCTCCGGCAAAGGCACCGTGGCCGCGCTGGTGGCCGCGAGCCTCGGCTTCCACTTGCTGGATAGCGGCGCGCTGTACCGTCTCGCCGCGCTCGCCAGCTTGCGCTACGGCATTTCGGGCGACGATGTCGACGCCCTTGTAAAACTGATCGACGATCTACACATCACCTTTCGCGAGGGACTGGCGCAACTCGACGGCGTCGACGTATCGGCCGAGATTCGCGCCGAGGAGGTGGGCGGCCGTGCCTCGGCGATTGCCGTGCACGCGCCGGTGCGTGCCGCGCTGGTGGCGCGTCAGCGGGCTTTCCGCAAGGAGCCGGGACTGGTCGCCGACGGCCGCGACATGGGCACGGTGATCTTCCAGGATGCCGTGCTGAAGGTGTTCATGACCGCAAGCGTCGAGGCCCGCGCGGCGCGCCGGCATAAGCAATTGATCCAAAAAGGATTTTCTGCTAATATAGATGACTTGCTCCGGGATTTGCGTGAGCGCGATGAGCGTGACAGTCAGCGTGTAGCCGCGCCACTCAAGCCCGCAGCGGATGCCAAGCTGCTTGATACCTCCGCATTGTCGGTCGACCAGGCGGTCGAGCAAGTGGTGCAGTGGTATGAAGCTTTAGTCCCACATGCCTGATGAAAGTACGCGTTGTGCTTCAGGTGTGGGTGCAGTAGAAGTCCGTTGTCAGTAGGTGCTTCGCGATCGTCGTGGAGCGTTGTGTTTAACCCTTTAACCCCGCGTGGCATTCGCTTTCTTGGCCGTTGTTGCTGACCATCCGGCCAGCCTGGCACCGCGAGAACCATGCAAATTTTGATTTTTATGTCCGACCTGCAAACCTCTACCCCGAATACCGAATCTTTTGCGGCTCTGTTCGAAGAGTCGCTGACCAAGCAAGACATGCGCGCCGGCGAAGTGATCTCCGCCGAAGTCGTGCGTGTTGACCACAACTTCGTGGTCGTCAACGCTGGTCTCAAGTCCGAAGCCTACATCCCGCTCGAAGAGTTCCTGAACGACGCGGGCGAGGTAGAAGTGCAGGCGGGCGACTTCGTTTCCGTCGCGATCGACGCGCTGGAAAACGGCTATGGCGACACGATCCTGTCGCGCGACAAGGCGAAGCGTCTCGCTTCGTGGCTGTCGCTGGAAAAGGCTCTCGACAACAACGAACTCGTGACGGGCACGATCACGGGCAAGGTCAAGGGCGGCATGACCGTCATGGTCAACGGCATCCGCGCGTTCCTGCCGGGTTCGCTGGTTGATACGCGTCCGGTCAAGGACACGACCCCGTACGAAGGCAAGACGCTGGAATTCCGTGTCATCAAGCTCGACCGCAAGCGTAACAACGTCGTGCTGTCGCGCCGTGCCGTGATCGAAGCGACCCAAGGCGAAGAGCGCGCAAAGCTGCTCGAAACGCTGAAGGAAGGCGCGATCGTGGAAGGCGTGGTGAAGAACATCACGGATTACGGCGCGTTCGTGGACCTCGGCGGTATCGACGGCCTGCTGCACATCACCGACATCGCATGGCGTCGTGTGCGTCACCCGAGCGAAGTGCTGTCGGTTGGCCAGGAAGTCACCGCGAAGATCCTCAAGTTCGATCAAGAGAAGAACCGCGTTTCGCTGGGCATCAAGCAACTGGGCGACGATCCGTGGGAAGGCATTTCGCGCCGTTACCCGTCGGGCACGCGCCTGTTCGGTAAGGTCACCAACATCACCGACTACGGCGCATTCGTCGAAGTCGAATCGGGCATCGAAGGCCTGGTTCACGTGTCGGAAATGGACTGGACGAACAAGAACGTTGCACCGTCGAAGGTTGTGCAACTGGGCGACGAAGTCGAAGTCATGGTTCTGGAAATCGACGAAGACCGCCGCCGTATCAGCCTCGGCATGAAGCAATGCAAGCCGAACCCGTGGGACGACTTCAGCCGCAACTTCAAGAAGGGCGACAAGCTGCAAGGCGCAATCAAGTCGATCACCGACTTCGGCGTCTTCATCGGTCTGCCGGGCGGCATCGACGGTCTGGTTCACCTTTCGGACCTGTCGTGGTCGGAAACGGGCGAAGAAGCCGTTCGCAAGTACAAGAAGGGCGACGAAGTGGAAGCGATCGTTCTCGGCATCGACGTCGAGAAGGAACGCATTTCGCTGGGCATCAAGCAGCTCGAAGGCGACCCGTTCAGCAACTTCGTTGCAATGAACGACAAGGGTTCGATCGTCGACGGCGTGGTCAAGACGGTGGACGCGAAGGGTGCTGTGGTTCAGCTGTCGGCGGAAGTCGAAGGCTACCTGCGCGCTTCGGAAATCGCACAAGATCGCGTGGAAGATGCTCGCAACGTGCTGAAGGACGGCGACAAGGTCAACGCGATGATCATCAACATCGATCGCAAGTCGCGTGGCATCAACCTGTCGATCAAGGCCAAGGATTCGGCTGAGCAACAGGAAGCGATCCGCGGCCTGGCTTCGTCGGACTCGAGCTCGGCTGCCACCGGCACGACGAACCTCGGCGCGCTGTTGAAGGCCAAGCTCGACGGCCAGAACCAGTAAGCCTGAGAGGTCTGCTGCAGTATGACCAAATCGGAATTGGTCGCCCAGCTGGCTGCGCGATTTCCGCAACTTGTCCTTAAAGATGCGGATTTCGCGGTGAAGACGATGCTTGATGCGATGTCGGAGGCACTTGCCAACGGCCATCGCATTGAAATTCGCGGCTTCGGCAGCTTCGGCCTTAACCGCCGTCCCTCCCGCGTGGGGCGCAATCCCAAGTCGGGCGAGAAGGTGCTGGTACCTGAGAAATACGTACCGCACTTCAAGCCTGGCAAGGAATTGCGCGAACGGGTAGATCGTCGCGCGGGTGAGCCGTTGAAGGCCGAAGAGCCGGATGACGACCTGTAAATGCTTCGCTGTGCTGTTTGCAGCGTGGCATTGGTAGTGTCAGCGGCCAAAGCCAGTCGGCAAAAGACCAGAAAAAGCGCCTTCGGGCGCTTTTTTTTCGCCTATATGTTTGGCGTTTGCGCCGCGGCGTTTTGCCCCGAATTCGACGCGTGGCCAGCGGGCGTGACCTGCGAGCACGCTCACGCAGGCAAGAACGGCCGCAGTACGCCGCCACGGCGATCCGCAGCAGAATCAACGCTGTCCGCCAGCACAACCCACAAACAAAGCCGCCGAACGCTAACCCATCGCCGCACCGCCCACACCCTCCCGCCCAAAACAAGCCAACCTCGCATAACCCCCCGAATCCCCCACTTCCTGCCCAGCCGCGAGGGCTTCAATTACAATACGGGTCACTTCGGCGCGGGCAACACCGTGGCGCGACGCGTCATCAAGCCGGCGTCACCCCCGCAACTGCCGTCAAGAGACCTATTCATGAAATTTATCGTCTGGCTGATCCGTGTGCTGGTGTTCGTGCTGCTGCTGGTGCTGGCGCTCGCCAATACACAACCTGCTACGCTGAATTTCCTCGCGGGCTACGCATGGTCGGCGCCGTTGATCCTGATCGGCCTCGCGTTCTTCGTGGTGGGGTTGCTGGCCGGGCTGGTGTCGTCGATGCCGGCCATGCTGCGCTTGCGCATGGAAAATGGCCGGCTCAAGCGCGAGTTGCGGGTGGCGCGCGAAACCCCGGTCGTGGTCGAACAACCGCCCATGCCGCCGTTAATCTGAATGCCTTCCGCCGCGCGCTTGAGCGCGGCTTTCCGTTTTCGCTTTCCCGCATATTTGCATTAATCGCATGGATCTAGACTTCTGGTGGCTGCTCGTCATACCCGTCGCGTTCGCGTTCGGCTGGATGGCCGCGCGCTACGACCTCAAGACGCTGCTGTCCGAAAGCGCCAACCTGCCGCGTTCGTATTTTCGCGGCCTGAACTTCCTGCTTAACGAGCAACCCGACCAGGCAATCGACGCGTTCATCGAAGTGGTCAAGCTCGATCCGGAAACGGTCGAGTTGCACTTCGCGCTGGGCAATCTGTTCCGTCGCCGCGGCGAAACGGACCGCGCGATTCGCGTGCATCAGAACCTGTTGAGCCGTGCCGATCTGCCGGTCAGCGAGCGCGATCACGCACTCTACGAGCTGGGGCAAGACTTCCTGAAGGCGGGTCTGCTCGATCGCGCGGAAGAAACGTTCCGCTCGCTCGAAACCGGCGACTACGCGTTGGGCGCGCAGCGCGCGCTGCTCACCATCTACGAGATCGAGAAGGACTGGGTCAAGTCGATCGATACGGCCCGCCATCTGGAAACGATGGGCGCCGAGTCGCTGGACAAGGAAATCGCGCAGTTCCACTGCGAACTCGCCCAGGAAGCGCTACAACAGAAGAAGCCGGACGAAGCCCGCCGCCAGCTCGGCTTCGCGCTGAAGGCGAACCCGACCAACGTACGCGCCACGATCCTGTTCGGCGACGTCGACGCGGCCGGCGGCGCGCAGGAAGCGGCCATCGCCCAATGGCGCCGGGTGGAGGAGCAGAATCCGGCCTATCTGCCGCTGGTCGCGGAAAAGTTGATGAAGGCCTACGAGGCGCTCGGACGCCCGCAAGATGGCGCTGATCTGCTCACCACGTGGGTGGACCGCTATCCGACCAACGACCTGCTCGATGTTGCCTATCAGCACGTCGCCTCGTTGCGCGGACCTGACGCCGCCCACGCGCTGGCGCGTTCGCAAATGCAGAAGTCGCCGAATCTGGCGGGCATGACGCGGCTGCTCGAAGCGCAGGAAGCCGTCGCGGAAGAACCGCGGCGCAGCGAACTCGAACTGATGCGCACGCTGATCCGCCAGCGCACCAAAAATCTGCCACGGTATACGTGCCAGAATTGCGGTTTCAGGGCGCGGCTTTTCTACTGGCAGTGCCCGGGTTGCAGCGGTTGGGAAACCTATGCGCCGCGCCGCATCGAGCCAATTACCGCATCGAACTGATGCTCGGGCGGCCAAACCGGCTCCGGCCGTGCGGCTTGGCCGTCACCGGGCGCAGCAGGGCAAGTGCCCACGTGCGCACGCCTATCGCAAGATGTTCATGACCGGCTTCACCGCCGGGAATCCTCACCGGAACCCTCTACCGGAAAGCGTATGAAAATCACCATTATCGGCACGGGCTATGTGGGTCTCGTCACTGGCGCGTGTCTCGCCGAGATCGGTCACGACGTTTTCTGTCTCGACGTCGACCCGCGCAAGATCGAAATCCTCAACAACGGCGGCGTGCCCATTCACGAGCCGGGCCTGCAGGAAATGATCGCGCGCACGCGCGCAGCGCGCCGCATCACGTTTTCCACGGATGTCGAAGCCAGCGTTGCGCATGGCGACGTGCAGTTCATCGCCGTCGGCACGCCGCCGGACGAAGACGGCTCGGCCGATCTGCAATACGTGCTGGAAGCGGCCCGCAACATCGGCCGCACGATGAACGGCTTCAAGGTGATCGTCGACAAGTCAACGGTGCCGGTCGGCACCGCGCAGCGCGTACGCACGGTAGTCGAGGAAGAATTGGCTAAACGCGGGCTCGCCGCCAGCGCGCAGCATCGCTTCTCGGTGGTGTCCAACCCCGAGTTCCTGAAGGAAGGCGCGGCAGTCGACGACTTCATGCGCCCCGACCGCATCGTGATCGGCATCGACGAAGATGAACCCGGCATGCGCGCGCGCGAATTGATGAAGCGTCTGTACGCGCCGTTCAATCGCAATCACGAACGCACGCTGTACATGGACGTGCGCTCGGCCGAATTCACGAAATATGCCGCCAATGCCATGCTTGCCACGCGCATCTCGTTCATGAACGAGATGTCGAATCTGGCGGACCGCGTCGGCGCGGATATCGAAGCGGTGCGCCGAGGGATCGGCTCGGATCCGCGGATCGGCTATCACTTCCTGTACGCCGGTTGCGGCTACGGCGGCTCGTGCTTCCCGAAAGACGTGCAGGCGCTGATCCGCACGGCCAGCGAGAGCGGCCACAATCTGCGCATCCTCGAAGCGGTCGAGGAAGTGAATCACAAGCAGAAAGACGTGCTGGTGCACAAGATCACCGACAAGCTTGGCGATGATCTGAGCGGCCGCACGTTCGCCGTATGGGGCCTCGCGTTCAAGCCGAATACCGATGACATGCGCGAGGCGCCGAGCCGTCGTCTGATCGCGGAACTGCTGGCGCGCGGCGCCCAGGTGCGCGCGTACGATCCGGTCGCGGTGACCGAAGCGCGCCGCGTGTTCGCCATGGACCTGCACGACGCACCGGACCAGTTCGCGCGTCTGACCTTCACGACCACGCAGGACGAAACGCTCACGGGTGCCGACGCCCTCGTGATCGTGACCGAATGGAAAGAATTCAAGAGCCCGGATTTCGTTCATCTGAAATCGGTGCTGAAGTCGCCGCTGATTTTCGACGGCCGCAACCTGTATGAACCGGACGCGATGACCGAGCTCGGCATCGACTACCACTCGATTGGACGCCCTTATGCCCAACCCTCTGAACTTCCGGCCGTTGCCTGAGACCGCGCCCGGCGCCGCGCCGACCACGCCCGCGCCACAACTCACGGTAGTGCCGCGGGAACAGCTTGCCGCCGCGCGCGTGCTGGTGGTGGGCGACGTGATGCTCGATCGCTACTGGTTTGGGGACGTGAACCGCATTTCGCCGGAAGCGCCCGTGCCGGTCGTGCACGTGCAGCGTCAGGAAGATCGTCTCGGCGGCGCGGCGAACGTTGCGCGCAACGCGGTCGCGCTCGGCGCGCAGGCCGGCTTGCTGTGCGTGGTCGGCCATGACGAACCGGGCGAGCGCATCGTGCAACTGCTCGACGAAAGCGGCGTGAAGCCGCATCTCGAACGCGATCCGGCGCTGCTCACCACGATCAAGTTGCGTGTGCTGTCGCGGCAGCAACAGTTGTTGCGCGTCGACTTCGAAAACTCGCCGGCGCACGAAGTGCTGCTCGCGGGCCTCGCGCGGTTCGACGAGCTGCTGCCGTCGCACGACGTGATTCTCATGTCCGACTACGCGAAGGGCGGCCTGACCCACGTTACGCAGATGATCGCGAAAGCGCACGCAGCGGGCAAGCCGGTGCTGGTCGATCCGAAGGGCGACGACTGGGAACGCTATCGCGGCGCGACGCTGATCACGCCGAACCGCGCCGAGTTGCGGGAAGTGGTCGGCCAGTGGAAATCCGAAGAAGATCTGATCGCGCGCGTGACGAAGCTGCGCACCGATCTGCAGTTCAAGGCGCTGCTGCTGACGCGTTCGGAAGAGGGCATGACGCTCTTCTCGGACGACGGCATCCTGCACGCGTCGGCGGTTGCGCGCGAAGTGTATGATGTCTCGGGTGCGGGCGACACCGTGATCGCCACGCTCGCCGCCATGCTCGGCGCGGGTCTCACGCTGGTCGAGGCGGTCGGGCTCGCGAATCGCGCGGCCGGCATCGTGGTCGGCAAACTCGGCACCGCCACTGTCGACTACGACGAACTTTTTCACTGACGCGGCCCGCCGGGTCCCTCGCTGTGCTTCCATGAACGGCGTGCAAAAGGGATCCGCGCGGCGTCGACTGAACCTGTCGATCGGAGCGGGCGCCACGCGCTGACTCCGATCCAATGCCAAGCTCACTACCGCAGGATCATCAATCATGACCCTCATCGTCACCGGCGCGGCCGGTTTTATCGGCAGCAATCTCGTGAAGGCGCTCAACGAGCGCGGTGAACAACGCATCATCGCCGTGGACAATCTCACGCGCGCGGACAAGTTCAAGAACCTCGTGGACTGCGAGATCGACGACTACCTCGACAAGACCGAGTTCGTCGAGCGCTTCAGGCGCGGCGACTTCGGCAAGGTACGCGCGATTTTCCACGAAGGCGCCTGTTCGGACACGATGGAAACCGACGGCCGCTACATGATGGACAACAACTTCCGCTACAGCCGCGACGTGCTCGACGTCTGCCTCGCGCAGAACATCCAGTTCCTTTACGCGTCCTCGGCGGCGACGTACGGCGGGTCGAGCCGCTTCGTCGAAGAGCGCGAAGTCGAGCAGCCGCTGAACGTGTACGGCTACTCGAAGTTCCTGTTCGATCAGGTGATCCGCCGCGTGCTGCCTACGGCGAAGAGCCAGATTGCAGGCTTTCGTTACTTCAACGTCTACGGGCCGCGCGAAACGCATAAGGCGCGCATGGCGTCGGTGGCGTTTCACAACTTCAACCAGTTCCGCGCCGAGGGCAAAGTCAAGCTGTTCGGCGAATACAACGGCTACGCCGCGGGCGAGCAGACGCGCGATTTCGTCTCGGTGGAAGACGTGGTCAAGGTCAACCTCTTCTTCTTCGACAATCCGGACAAATCGGGCATTTTCAATCTGGGCAGCGGCCGCGCGCAACCGTTCAACGACATCGCCAGCACGGTGGTCAACACGCTGCGCTCGCTGAACAACGAACCGGCGCTCTCGCTCGCGGATCAGGTGCAGCGCGGGCTGATCGAATACATTCCGTTCCCCGACGCGTTGCGCGGCAAGTACCAGTGCTTCACGCAGGCGGATCAGTCGAAGCTGCGCGCGGCCGGCTACGACGCGCCGTTCCTGAGCGTGCAGGAAGGTGTCGACCGTTACGTGCGTTGGCTATTCGGCCAGGTGTAAATAATTCGGATCCCTCTTTAAACTGGAATCTCCCGGTTGGTGATGGTCGCCAACCGGTTGTACGAGGGAGATTCCATATGTTTCGAAAAATTCTGGTTACCGCGGCCATGCTCGCCGCTTTTGGCCACGCTTATGCGGCGGTCGACGTCAACACGGCTAATGAGGACGCGCTGCGCGGCATCAAGGGCATCGGTCCTGCCAAAGCGAAAGCCATTCTCGAAGAGCGTTCAGCGCATGGTCCGTTCAAGGACCCGGCCGACCTCGGCAAGCGCGTCAAGGGCATGGGCGGGCATACCGTCGAGCGCCTGCAAGCGGAGGGTCTCGCTGTCGGTCCGGCTGGCGCGGCTGCTAACCCGCAGGCTGCGGCGTCTGCACAGACCAAAGGCGCGGCCGTTCCGGCCGCCACGCCAAAAAACGGTGCCACGGTGGCAGTGAAGAAATAGCCTGACACGGACCGGGCGCGCGCGGCCTTATGAGCCGCGCGCGGGTCGGTCCGCATCGTTTTCCCTTCATGGTCGGAGTTGGCAATAACGCTCCTTCAGCTGTCATGCAAATGACTGGCTCCCGCGGTACTCAGCCGCGGGCTTTTTGCGTTGCAGGCGCCCGCACACGGGCGCCTGCATCCATGCGGGCAGAAGGGCCGCACGGCAGCCGCGGGCACGGTGGTTTAGAATCGATGGATCGAAGACTCCGCGCATCGACAGCACCAGAACCGATATGGCTTATAAAACGATTGAAGACACGATCGGCAACACGCCGCTCGTACAACTCGTCCGGCTTCCCGACGACGAGATCCGCAGCCGCAATAACGTGATTCTTGCCAAGCTCGAGGGCAACAACCCGGCGGGCTCGGTGAAGGATCGCCCGGCGTTGTCGATGATCAAGAAAGCGGAAGCGCGCGGACGCATCAAGCCGGGCGACACGCTGATCGAATCGACCAGCGGCAACACGGGCATCGCGCTCGCCATGGCGGCCGCGATCCGTGGCTACAAGATGGTGTTGATCATGCCGGAAGACCTGTCGGTGGAACGCCGTCAGAGCATGGCCGCGTATGGCGCGCAGATCGTGCTCACGCCGGTCACGGGCGGCATGGAGTACGCACGCGATCTGGCCGAGCAGATGCAGCGCGAAGGCAAGGGCATCATCCTCGACCAGTTTGCCAACCCGGACAATCCGGCCGCCCACGTCGAAGGCACGGGCCCGGAAATCTGGCGCGACACGGAAGGGCGCATCACCCACTTCGTGTCGTCGATGGGTACGACCGGCACGATCATGGGCGTGTCCAGTTATCTGAAAGAACAGAATCAGGCTATCGAGATCATCGGTGCGCAACCTGAAGAAGGTTCACGCATTCCGGGCATCCGCAAATGGCCGGAAGCTTATCTGCCGAAGATTTTCGACCGCAGCCGCGTGGACCGCGTGGAGAACGTGAGTCAGGCGGCCGCGGAAGCGATGGCGCGCCGCATGGCGTCGGTGGAAGGGATTTTTGCGGGCATCTCGTCGGGCGGCGCGTGCGAAGTGGCGCTGCGCATCGCACGGCAGGTCGAGAATGCGACGATCGTGTTCATCGTCTGCGATCGCGGCGACCGCTATCTGTCGACGGGTGTGTTTCCCGCTTGAGCGCGTAGCTTAAAGTCTCGCTCTCCAATGAAAAGCGCCGGTTCAAGACCGGCGCTTTTTTCATCTCGTCGACTTGTGAGGCGCACCCGGTGCCCGCACGGCAGCCTATTGCGAGGCCGCAACCGGCGGCGCCGCGTTGTTGACGGCGTTGGTTGTGTCGCCGGCTTCCATTTGCGCCTTGACCCGCTGACCTAACTGATACACCGCCAGCGCATAAAAGAAACTGCGGTTGTAGCGCGTCAGCACATAGAAATTCTTCAAGCCCAGCATGAACTCGGTGCCGCGTCCCGGCGAGGGCAGGTCCACTACCGTCACCGGCGTGCCGGCCTCCGACGCCACATCCACACCCGGTTCGTTCAGCAGCAAGCCGGCGCGCAGCAATTGATCGAGCGGCCAGTGCGGCTCCGGCTGGCCGTCGGCGGCGGCTTGCGCGACACCCAGGCTGCCGGCGTCCGAGCCGATCTTCCACACCACCGGCCGGCCGTTTTCCCAGCCGTTCTGACGCAGATAATTCGCCACGCTGCCGATCGCATCCGCCTGGCTCGTGCGCAAGTCGATCCGCTTGTTGCCATCGTAGCTCACCGCGTATTGCACGATGCTGCTCGGCAGGAACTGCGGAATGCCGATCGCGCCGGTGTACGACCCGAGCACCGTGGTCGGATCGATCTGCGAATCGCGCGTCCACACCAGGTAGTCTTCAAGGTTTTTGCGGAAGGTCGCCTGGCGATCCGCGCGATTGGCGGTGCTCGGATAATCGAAGCTGAGCGTGGTCAGCGCATCGAGCACGCGGAAGTTGCCCATGAAGCGCCCATAGATCGTCTCGACGCCGATGATGCCGACGATCACTTCCGGCGGCACGCCGAACTCTTCATAGGCGCGTTGCAGCGTGGCCTGGTTCGCGCGCCAGAAGCGCACGCCGGCATTGATGCGCACCTGGTCGAGAAAGCGCGACTGATACACGCGCCAGTTCTTCACCGACGGCGACGGCGATGGTGTCACGAGCTTGACCGCGGTGGCCGAATAACTCACGCCGGCAAAGAGCGAGTGCAGCGTGGATTCGTCGAAGTCGTAGCGCGCGACCATGTCGTTGATGAACGCGTTGACGTCGGCATTGTTCGCGTAGCGCTGCGGGATGATCTCTTCTTCAAACGTTTGCCCTTGCGGCACCGCGGGTTGCGGCTGGCTTTGCGCGAGCAGCACCGGCGGCTTTTTGGCGGCGCTTTGCGCGCTCGCCGGACTGGTTGCCATGAACATGCACGATGCGACGGACAGTGCGGCGGCCATGGTTCTGGTGCGTAGCCGGTTTCGTGCAGACAGAGCAAGCTTGACGGTCATAGTGAGCTAAAGGCGCGTGGCGCAGGAGACAAGTGAAAGACGGGGAAAACCGATCGGGGCAGTATACCCGACGCCTTCCGCAAAACTGTGCCTGACGCGTCACAGCCGCGTCGTGTGGTAACTTGATGAATGTTGGCGCGCCGAGGGCGCGCACCCCTGGATGGAGACATGCCGCGCGCGCCTCGAAGGCGCGACGCCGCAGAAAGAGAATCATGGCAACAGGCTTCTATTCCCACGCCGACTGTCTGCTGCACGATATGGGGCAATGGCATCCAGAATGCCCCGCGCGTCTGCAGGCAATCGAAGATCAGTTGATCGCGAGCCGCATCGACTCCTTGATCGAGCGCGAGTCGCCGCCGCTCGCCGACGATGCCGCGCTGCTGCGCGTGCATACGCAAGCTCACGTCGACTATATCCGCAGCCGCTCGCCCGTCGAAGGCGTCGCCGAAATCGATCCCGATACGACGATGTGCCCGCGCACGTTGCAAGCCGCGTTGCGTGCGGCCGGCGCTGCGGTCGCCGCGACCGATGCGGTGATCGAAGGCCGTTACGACAACGCCTTCTGCAGCGTGCGGCCGCCCGGCCACCACGCGGAGCCGGCGCGCGCCATGGGCTTCTGCTTCTTCAATAATGTCGCGATCGCCGCGCGTCATGCGCTCGAAGTGCATGGACTCGCGCGCGTCGCCATCATCGATTTCGACGTGCATCACGGCAACGGCACCGAAGCGGCTTTCTCGGGCGACTCGCGCGTGCTGATGTGCAGCATCTTCCAGCATCCGTTTTACCCGTTCACCGGCGCCGACAATCAGGCGCCCAACATGTGCAACGTGCCGATGCCGGCGCGCTCGAAAGGCATGGCGGTGCGCGAAGCGGTGGACATGCTGTGGTTGCCGCGCCTGCATGAGTTCAAGCCGGAGATGCTGTTCATCTCGGCGGGCTTCGACGCGCATCGCGAGGACGACCTTGGCAATATGGGCCTTGTCGAAGACGATTACGCCTGGATCACCGATCAGATGCGCGAGATCGCCAAGCGTTATGCGCACGGACGGATCGTCAGCTGTCTCGAAGGCGGCTACAACCTGTCCGCGCTCGGGCGTAGCGTAGTCGCGCATGTGCGCTCGCTGGCTGGGATCTGAGCCACCGAGTCGCTAAGTCGCCGAGTCGCCGAGTCGCGCGGCGCCATCCACTCAAAACGCATTAGGACCGAGCCATGAATGCCGATGCGAGCAACGCTTCACTGGTCGAGATCGAACACGGCGCGTACGGCGTGCCGGGCGTCGTGCGTGTGACGATGAACCGGCCCGATGCCTTCAACGCGCTCTCAGAAGCTTTGCTCGACGAGCTACACACCGCATTAAGCGAAATCGGGCGGTCGAATGCTCGCGTAGTCGTGATCGCTGGCGCGGGCCGAGCATTCTGCGCGGGGCACGATCTGAAGGAAATGCGCGCGGCGCCGTCGCTCGCTTACTACCAGGCGCTGTTCGCCCGCTGCACGAAACTCATGATGACGATCCAGCGTTTGCCGCAACCGGTGATCGCGCGGGTGCAAGGCATTGCCACGGCGGCCGGCTGTCAGCTCGTCGCGATGTGCGATCTGGCGGTCGCCGCCGACACGGCGCGGTTTGCAGTGTCGGGCGTGAACCTTGGGCTCTTCTGCGCGACGCCTTCCGTGCCGCTGTCGCGCAACCTGTCGCGCAAGGCGGCGCTTGAAATGCTGCTCACCGGCGATTTCATCGATGCCGCCGCAGCGAAGCAGCAAGGTCTGGTCAACCGCGTTGTCTCAGCGGACGCGCTCGACGCGGAAATCACGCGGCTCGCCACCAGTATCTGCGCGAAACCCGTCGAAGCTGTGAGCGCCGGCAAAGGCCTCTTCTATCGTCAGTTGGAGATGGGTATCGAGGCGGCTTACCAACTCGCCGGTCAGACCATGGCCTGCAACATGATGGATGAGTCAGCGCTCGAAGGTGTGCAGGCTTTCATCGACAAACGACCGCCTGACTGGAAACGCGACGCGGGCTAGCCGCGCGTGACTCAGGCTCTATCGGATCACCAGCCGTCTTTCAATCCAGTCGATCAACGCCCCGATCACGCGATCGCGGTCGAGGTCGTTCATCGTCTCGTGATAGCTGCCTTCGTGCAACGTCAGCGTTTTGTCCGGCGAGCCCGCGTGCTGGCCGAATTCGCGGCTGCCTTCGGGTTCGGTGAGCTTGTCGGCGGTGCCGTGATAAACCAGTAGCGGGACACGCAAACCCGCGCGGCCGCGTTCGATGCGCGCCATTGCCAGCAGCAGTTCCGCGCCGGTGCGCGCGGGAATCGCGCCGTGATGCACAAGCGGATCGTTGCGATTGGCGTTCACCACGGGCTGAAGGCGCGAGAGCAAGGCGGCGTCGATTTTCATCGCCGGGAAGCTTGGGTAGAGACGGCTGATCACCTGGCTCAGCTTGAGCATCCAGCGCGGCACGTCGCGGCCGGGTGCGAGCGCCGGGCTCGACAGGATCAGGCCGTTCAGACGCCGGCCGCTCGCGTCGAGGCGCTCGATCGCGTACAGCGCGGCAACGGCGCCGCCCATGCTGTGGCCCATCAGGAAGAGCGGGGCGCAACTTTGCGCGGCGGCGTCGAGCAAGGCTTGCGCGTCGAGCAGATAGTCGTCGAAGCGTTTCACGTAGGACCGCTTGCCGGGTGCGTAGCCGTGGCCGCGCAGATCGATCGCCACCAGTTCGATGCCGGCCGCGTTCAGCCGCGCAGCCAATGCCGCGTAGCGGCCGGCGTGCTCGGCGAGGCCGTGCAGCAGTGCGACGGTGGCCCGCATTGGCGGGGTCGCCGGCCAGCGGTATAGCGGTAGGTCGACGCCGTCGGCGGTCGTCACCGAGCCGCGCTGCGGTTCGCCGGCGGTGTTGCCGCCGCTGTTGCCCGCGACGGACCGTACGTTGCTGCTTTGAAATGTGTCCATGCCTGCGCGCCTCTCCCGTTTTTGTTCCGCCGATCATAGTCGCAGCGACCGTGCGCGCGCGAGTGCCCCACACGGAGCGAGCCTCTAATGCTTTCAGGTTATGAAAAGATCGTAATTGATTATTAAAGGGAATGACGACGCTGCGGTAGAATTGCGGGCTCAAATCCCAATAAAAGCAACGGCGGCCGCTTGCCGGGAGCACACAACGCTCGCCGACAGACTCCGCCGTTTCGTTTTTCCATGATCGAAATACGCAATATCTCCCAGCGGTTCGCCGGGCCCCGGGGCTGGGTCGAGGCGCTGCACAACGTCAATCTGTCGATTCCGGCGGGCGAGGTGTTCGGCATCATCGGCCGCAGCGGAGCGGGCAAGAGTACGCTCGTGCGCACCCTCAACCTGCTGACGCGCCCGAGCGAAGGCAATATCGTCGTCAACGGCCGCGATCTGACGACGCTGCCCGCCGCGCAATTGCGCGAAGCGCGCCGCGAGATCGGCATGATCTTCCAGCACTTCAATTTGCTGTCCTCGCGCACGGTGTACGAGAATGTCGCGCTGCCGCTCGAACTCGCCGGCATGAAGCGCGACGAAATCGAAGCGAACGTGCTGCCGCTGCTCGAACTGGTCGGTCTTTCAGCGCAGAAAGATCGGTATCCGGCGCAGATCAGCGGCGGACAGAAGCAGCGCGTCGGCATCGCGCGCGCTCTGGCCAGCAAGCCGAAAGTGCTGCTCTCCGACGAAGCGACTTCCGCGCTCGATCCCGAAACCACGCGCGCGATTCTCGACTTGCTCAAGCGCATCAATCGCGAACTGAACCTGACCATCGTGCTGATCACGCACCAGATGGACGTGATCAAGCAGGTCTGCGATCGCGTCGCCGTGCTGGACGCGGGCCGTGTGGTCGAAGAAGGCAAGGTCATCGACGTGTTCCTGCAACCGCATCACGAAGTCACGCGCGCTTTGATCGGCGACGTGATCGCGCAGGAATTGCCGCCAGCCATGAAGGCGCGCGTCGCCGAGCGGCTGAAGACCGGCAGCGGCCACTTGCTGCGTCTCGCCTTCACCGGCTCAGGCGTCGATCAACCGATTCTTTCCGAAACGATTCGCCGCTACGAACTCGACTTCAACATCCTGCACGGCCAGATCGACGAGATCCAGGGGCAGGCGTTCGGCTCGCTCGCGGTGCTCGCGGGCGGCGAACCGGCGAAGGTGGCGCAGGCGCTGACGTATCTGCGTGAACAGGGTGTGGTGGTGGAGGAGCTCTCGTATGTTGAGTGAAATGTTCGATATGTTCGTCCAGTCGTTCTGGGAAACGCTCGTCATGGTGGGCATTTCCGGACTGGTCGGCGCTTTGGTCGGCTTGCCGCTCGGCGTGGTGCTGTATCTCACGGATCGCCAGGGCGTGCTGCAGAACATCGCCGTCAATCGCGCGATGGGCGTGATTGTCAATGCCGTGCGTTCGACGCCGTTCATCATTCTGCTCGTCGCCGTGATTCCGTTCACACGTCTGGTGGTCGGTTCCTCGATCGGCACGGCGGCTGCCGTCGTGCCGTTGACTATCGCTGCCGCGCCGTTCATCGCGCGTCTGGTCGAGACGGCGCTGCGCGAAGTGGATCGCGGTCTGATCGAAGCGGCCCAGGCGATGGGCGCGACCACCAGCCAGATTGTCTTCAAGGTGTTATTGCCGGAGTCGCTGCCGGGCGTGGTCGCCGGCTTGACGATCACCTTCGTCTCGCTGGTCGGCTATTCGGCGATGGCCGGCGCGATCGGTGGCGGCGGGCTCGGCGATCTCGGCATTCGCTATGGGTATCAGCGGTTCCTGCCGGAAGTGATGTTGACGGTCGTGGTGATTCTGATCGTCTTCGTACAGTTGGTGCAGTCGTTCGGGGATTGGCTCGTGCGTCGTTTGAGCCATAAGTAAAACAACAAAGTCGATAGGTTGGAAAGGTCCATCATGCAACGTCGTTTCATTCTCAAGCTGGCTGCCGCGCTCGGCGCCGCATCGCTCATCGCCGCCAACGCGGCTTACGCTGAAGACACGATCAAGGTCGGCGTCACCGGCGGTCCGCACGCGCAGATCATGGAGGTCGTGAAGACGGTCGCGGCCAGGAACGGTCTGAACATCAAGATCGTCGAATTCTCCGACTACGTGCAACCGAACGCCGCGCTCGCCGGCGGCGATCTGGACGCGAACAGCTACCAGCACGACCCGTATCTGCAAGCGCAGGTGAAGGACCGCGGCTACAAGCTGATCCGTATCGCGGATACGGTCACGTACCCGATGGGCATCTATTCGAAGAAAGTGAAGACGCTCGCCGAACTGCAACCGGGCGCGAAGATCGCGGTGCCGAACGATCCGACCAACGGCGGCCGCGCGCTGCTGTTGCTGCAAAAGCAGGGTCTGCTGAAACTGCGTGCCGACGCGGGCCTGAAGGCGACGCCGCTCGATATCGTCGACAATCCGAAGAAGCTGAAGATCGTCGAGCTCGACGCTGCGCAGATTCCGCGCTCGCTGAACGACGTGGACGCGGCCGCGATCAACACGAACTTCGCGATGGAAGCAGGTCTGAAGCCCAAGCAGGACGCTATCGCGATCGAAGACCCGAAAGGTCCTTACGTGAACGTCATCGCCATCCGCGAGGCAGACAAAAATAAGCCGTGGGTTGCCAAGCTGGTCGCGGCGTATCATTCGCCGGAAGTGAAGCAGTTCGTGGAAAGCAAATTCGGCGGGTCGGTCATCACCGCGTGGTAAGCGGGTTGCCTACAAAGCAAGCAAGATACGACGGCAATGGAAAGTTTAGAGTCGTAAGTCTTAACCCGGGGTTGTCGCCCGGGTTTTTTCGAGTTTAAAATAGAACGATCGTTCGTTATTGCCGTCACGCCGCTGAGGAGCGATATCCTCCTGCTAAAGCACCCGCGACCGGGCTGCCGTGAGGGCAGTCGTTATAATGTTCGTTGGGTTGACGTATTCGTAACTTTGGAGCGTGTGCATGAAAATCCTGGTGCCAGTCAAGAGAGTGGTCGATTACAACGTGAAAGTTCGAGTCAAGTCGGACGGCACGGGCGTCGACATCGCGAACGTGAAAATGTCGATGAATCCGTTCGATGAAATCGCGGTTGAAGAGGCCGTGCGTCTGAAAGAAGCAGGCGTGGCGACGGAAGTGATCGCCGTGTCGGCGGGTGTCACGCAGTCGCAGGAAACGCTGCGTACGGCACTGGCCATCGGTGCTGATCGCGCGATCCTGATCGAGTCTTCGCAGGAACTGCAGCCGCTGGCCGTGGCCAAGCTGCTGAAGGCACTGGTCGACAAGGAACAGCCTTCGCTGGTCATTCTCGGCAAGCAGGCTATCGACGACGATTCGAATCAGACTGGTCAGATGCTCGCTGCGCTGGCTGGTCTGCCGCAAGCGACGTTCGCATCGAAAGTTGTCGTCGCTGACGGCAAGGCAACCGTATCGCGTGAAGTGGACGGTGGCGCTGAAACGCTGTCTCTAAAGCTGCCCGCTGTCGTCACGACCGACCTGCGCCTGAATGAGCCGCGCTACGTCACGCTGCCGAACATCATGAAGGCGAAGAAGAAGCCGCTGGAAGTCCTCAAGCCTGAAGATCTGGGCGTCGATGTCACGCCGCGCCTGAAGACACTGAAGGTCGTCGAGCCGCCCAAGCGCTCCGCCGGTGTGAAGGTGCCGGATGTGAAGACGTTGGTCGAGAAGCTGAAGACCGAAGCCAAGGTGCTGTGAGGGAGACAGAGCAAATGACGAATCTGGTAATAGCAGAACACGACAACGCATCGATCAAGGCCGCGACGCTGAACACGATCGCCGCCGCGCAGAAGATTGGCGGCGATATTCACGTGCTGGTGGCAGGCCACAACGCGCAAGCCGCGGCGGATGCTGCAGCGAAGATTGCAGGCGTTAGCAAAGTGCTGCTGGCCGACGCGCCGCAACTCGAAGCGGGCCTTGCGGAAAACGTCGAAGCAACGGTGCTGAATATCGCGAAGGATTACACGCATATCCTCGCGCCGGCGACCGCGTACGGCAAGAACATCACGCCGCGTATCGCCGCAAAGCTCGACGTCGCGCAGATCAGCGACATCACCGCGGTGGATTCGGCTGATACCTTTGAACGTCCGATCTACGCCGGCAACGCAATCGCAACGGTGCAGTCGGCTGATCCGATCAAGGTCATCACGGTCCGCACAACCGGTTTCGATGCAGTCGCAGCCGAAGGCGGCAGCGCATCGGTCGAGAAAATCGAAGCGGCAGCGGACAGCGGCATCTCGTCATTCGTGAGCCGTGAAGTGACGAAGCTGGACCGTCCGGAACTGACCTCAGCGAAGGTGATCGTCTCGGGTGGCCGCGGTCTGGGCAACGGCGAGAACTACACCAAGGTACTCGAACCGCTGGCAGACAAACTGAACGCCGCGTTGGGCGCTTCGCGTGCCGCAGTCGACGCAGGCTTCGTACCGAACGACTATCAAGTGGGCCAGACCGGCAAGATCGTCGCACCGCAGCTGTACATCGCAGTCGGCATCTCGGGTGCGATTCAACATCTGGCCGGCATGAAAGACAGCAAGGTGATCGTCGCGATCAATAAAGACGAAGAAGCGCCGATCTTCAGCGTCGCCGATTACGGTCTGGTGGGCGACCTGTTTACGCTCGTGCCTGAACTCGTCGGCGAACTTGGCTAAGCGCCGTAGCGCCGCATAAAAGGCGTCTGGCAGCACAGGAAGGGCGCGGGACCGATCAAGTCCAGCGCCCTTTTTTTATATCCGAAGCGGGGGGAGAACTGAAATGAGCTATACGGCGCCCATCAAAGACATGCTGTTCGTCATGAAAGAACTGGCGGGTCTCGAAGACATCGCGACCTTGCCGGGCTTCGAAGACGCGAACCTCGAGACCGCACAGGCTGTGCTCGAAGAATCGGCGAAACTGTGCGGTAGCGTGCTGGCGCCGCTGAATGTCGAAGGCGATCGCAATCCGAGCAGTTGGAAAGACGGCGTGGTCACCGCGACGCCCGGCTTCAGGGAAGCATTTCGCCAGTTCGGTGAAGGCGGCTGGCAAGGCGTGCAACATCCCGTCGACTACGAAGGCCAGGGCCTGCCGAAGCTGATCGCGACGCCGTGCGTTGAAATGCTCAACGCGTCGAACCTGTCGTTCGCGCTGTGTCCGTTGCTGACCGACGGCGCGATCGAAGCGCTGCTCACCGCCGGCACCGAAGCGCAAAAACAAACCTATGTGCCCAAACTGATTTCGGGCGAATGGACCGGCACGATGAACCTGACCGAGCCGCAGGCCGGTTCCGATCTCGCGCTGGTGCGTACGCGCGCCGAGCCGCAGGGCGACGGTTCGTTCAAGCTGTTCGGCACGAAGATTTTCATCACGTGGGGCGAGCACGACATGGCGAAGAACATCGCGCATCTCGTGCTGGCGCGCACGCCGAATGCACCGGAAGGCGTGAAAGGCATTTCGCTCTTTATCGTGCCGAAGTTTCTCGTCAACGAAGACGGTTCGCTCGGCGAGCGCAACGACGTGCATTGCGTGTCGATCGAACACAAGCTCGGCATCAAGGCGAGCCCGACCGCGGTGCTGCAATTCGGCGACCACGGCGGCGCGATCGGTCATCTGATCGGCGAAGAGAATCGCGGCCTCGAGTACATGTTCATCATGATGAACGCGGCGCGTTTTGCTGTCGGCATGCAGGGCGTCGGCATTTCGGATCGGGCGTATCAGAAGGCGGTCGCGTATGCGAAAGATCGCGTGCAAAGCCGTCCCGTCGATGGCTCCGCGAAACAGTCGGTCGCGATCATTCAGCATCCGGACGTGCGTCGCATGCTCTCGACCATGCGCGGCCTCACCGAAGCATCGCGCGCGCTGGCTTACGTGGCCGCGGCGCATTGCGACATCGCGCATCGTCATCCGGACGAAGCAAAGCGCGCCGAGCATCAGGCGATCTACGAGTATCTCGTGCCGATCGTGAAGGGCTGGAGCACCGAGCTGTCGATCGACGTGACGAGCCTCGGCGTGCAGGTGCACGGCGGTATGGGCTTCATCGAAGAAACCGGCGCCGCGCAGTACTACCGTGACGCACGCATCCTGCCGATCTACGAAGGCACGACCGCGATTCAGGCCAACGATCTGATCGGCCGCAAGACTGTGCGCGACGGCGGCAAGGTGGCGAAGTCGCTGCTCGCCGGGGTGGCGGAAACGATCGAGGCACTCGGCGCGCAGCAAGGCCCTGCGTTCGACTCGATGAAGAAGTATCTCGCGCAGGGTCATCAATCGTTGGGCGCGGCGGTAGATTTCGTCGTCGCCAATACGAAGGGCGATCCGAACGCGGTGTTCGCCGGCAGCGTGCCGTATCTGAAGCTCGCGGGCATTGTGCTGGGCGGCTGGCAGATGGCGCGTGCGTTGCTGGTGGCGGCGCAAAAGCGCGACGAAGATCCGTCGTTCTACGGCGCGAAGATCGCGACCGCGCAGTTCTACGCGGAGCATGTGCTGCCGCTGACATCGGCACTTGAAGCGTCGATTGTCAGCGCAAAGGGTGGAGAGAGTGTGCTGGCTTTGTCGGAAGATCAGTTCTAAGATTGCTTCGGCTTCTGCTTTTGCATTGCTTGAAAAAACAAACGGCGCCATGTTGACGCCGTTTGTTTTTGTGACGCTGGTCCGTGAGATCACAAACCAGCGCTGCCGCTCTCGCGAAGCGTAGTCGTTAAACCTTAGGCATAAGCCGGGCGATGCGCACCGCCAACCTCGCCGAGATAGCGATGCACCGACAGATCGTCCGCCTTGATGGCCGGTTGCTTGCCCGACATCACGTCGGCGAGCAGTTGGCCCGAGCCACACGACATCGTCCAGCCCAGCGTGCCGTGGCCGGTGTTAAGGAACAGGTTCGGCACGGGAGTGCGGCCGACGATCGGCGTGCCGTCCGGTGTCATCGGGCGCAGACCGGTCCAGAAGGTGGCCTTCGACGTATCGCCGCCGCCCGGGAACAGGTCGTTCACGCACAGTTCCAGCGTTTCGCGGCGCGCCTGGCGCAACGATTTGTCGAAGCCGACGATCTCCGCCATGCCGCCCACGCGAATCCGGTCGTCGAAACGCGTGATCGCGATCTTGTACGTTTCGTCGAGCACGGTCGATACCGGCGCCGATGCTTCGTTGACGATCGGCGCGGTGATCGAATAACCCTTGAGCGGATAGACCGGAATCTTCACCAGACCGGACAGAAACTGCGTCGAGTACGAACCCAGTGCGACCACGAACGAATCCGCACGCACCAGTTCTTCGCCGCACTTCACGCCGGCGATGCGGTCGCCGGCCATCGCGAGTGCGTCGATCGGCGTGTTGTAGCGGAACTTGACGCCCAGTTCTTCAGCCAGCGCGGCGAGGCGCGTGGTGAACATCTGGCAGTCGCCGGTTTCGTCGCCCGGCAGGCGCAGACCGCCGGTCAGCTTATGCGACACGGCGGCGAGCGCCGGTTCGGCGCGCGCGAGCTCGGCCGGCGACAGCAGTTCGTACGGCACGTTGGCTTCCTGCAGCACGGCGATGTCTTTCGCGGCGCCATCGAATTGCTGCTGCGTGCGGAATACCTGGAGCGTGCCGCCTGTGCGGCCTTCATACTGAATGCCGGTTTCGGCGCGTAGCGCTTGCAGGCAGTCGCGGCTGTATTCGGCGAGGCGAACCATGCGGCCCTTGTTCACCGCATAACGCGACGACGTGCAGTTCTGCAGCATTTGCCACATCCACTGCAACTGGAATTGAGTGCCGTCGAGGCGGATCGCCAGCGGCGCGTGTTTCTGGAACATCCACTTGACCGCCTTCAGCGGCACGCCCGGTGCAGCCCACGGCGACGCGTAGCCCGGCGAGATCTGGCCGGCGTTGGCGAAACTGGTTTCGAGCGCCGGCCCGGCCTCGCGATCGATAACGGTCACTTCGTGTCCCGCGCGCGCCAGGTAATACGCGCTGGTCACGCCGACAACGCCACTGCCCAAAACGACGACTCGCATAGATGCTCCAGGTATTCAAATGAGGTCTGAGGACGGTGCGTTTGTCGATTCGTTGGAATTCGCTCGATTAACGAGGTGTTTCGCGGATCGTCCAGTGTTAACCGCTATACTATTAACAGTCAGGCAGGTTTTGTTATTGTATTTTCAAGATTTTCAGCAAAAACACCATGCGTACACAGCGCCAACCGGTCCGGGCTCTCGACAAACTCGATCGCAAGATCCTGCGGCTGCTGCAACAAGACGGCCGCATGGCCATGAAGGACCTGGCCGAACAGGTCGGACTGTCCGTCACGCCGTGCATCGAGCGCGTCAAGCGGATGGAGCGCGACGGCGTGATCACCGGCTACTACGCGCGCGTGAATCCGGCGGAGTTGGGCGCGGCGCTGCTGGTGTTCGTCGAGATCACGCTGGATCACAAGAGCGGCAACATGTTCGACCAGTTCCGCCGCGAGGTGCAGAAGATCCCCGAGGTGCTGGAATGTCACCTGGTGTCGGGCGATTTCGACTATCTGATCAAGGCGCGCATCGGCGAAATGGCCGATTACCGCAAGCTGCTCGGCGACATCCTGCTGCAGTTGCCCGGTGCGGTGCAGTCGAAAAGCTATGTCGTGATGGAGGAGATCAAGGAAACGCTGATGATTCCGGTAGGGGATTGAACGGCACGACTGTGCCCGGCGGGACTCGACAAACGGCGTAAACACTGTATATTTGTACAGGTGTTTTGCGCCGTTTTCTGTTTTTACGTGTTCCAGCCGTGACCGATTCCGACTCCCACTTCGTCAACGAATTTCCGATCGCGCCGCCCGCGCCTCGCAAGGGCCGCGGCGCGGTGACGAATCTGCAAGGCCGCTACGAAGTCGACCAACGCGAAGCGGTGGACGACGGCTGGCTCTCGGCGCCGGAAGAGGGTGACGAGCCCAAGGTCTTGCGCACGCAGGTCTTCGAAGAGCGGGCCAAGACCATTCTTACGCGCAACGCGTCGCCGGATATTCCGTTCAGCGTGTCGCTGAACCCGTATCGCGGCTGCGAGCACGGCTGCATTTATTGTTTTGCGCGGCCCACACACGCTTATCTGGGGCTGTCGCCGGGGCTCGACTTCGAAAGTCGAATCTACGCCAAGATTAATGCGCCGGAGTTGCTCGAGCGGGAATTGTCGAAGAAGTCCTACGTGCCGGAGCCGATCGCGCTGGGCGTCAATACAGACGCCTGGCAGCCCGTCGAGCGCGACCTGCGGCTCACACGCAGGGTGATCGAAGTGCTCAGCGAGCGTCAGCATCCGTTTGCGGCGATCACCAAGTCGTCGCTGATCGAACGCGATCTCGATCTGCTGGCGCCCATGGCGGCGCGCGGGCAATTCATGGCGGCCATCACCATCACCACGCTGGACGCAGAGATCGCTCGCACGCTGGAACCGCGCGCGGCGACCCCGTCACGGCGGCTGCGCGCCATCCGCACGCTGAGCGAGGCGGGTATCCCGGTCGGCGTCAGCATCGCGCCGGTGATTCCGTTCGTCACGGAACCGGACATGGAGCGCGTGCTGGAAGCCTGCGCGGAGGCCGGTGCGAGCAACGCGAGCTATATCGTGCTGCGTCTGCCGTGGGAAGTCGCGCCGCTATTCAAGGACTGGCTCGCGGCGCACTTTCCAGATCGTGCCGATCGGGTGATGAGTCGCGTGCGGGACATGCGGGGTGGAAAGGACTACGACTCGTCGTTCTCCACGCGCATGAAGGGCGAAGGTTTGTGGGCCGATCTGCTCAAACAGCGATTCCACAAGGCGGTGCGCCGTCTGGGCCTGAATCGGCGCGACCGCGGGATTCTGGATATGTCGCACTTTCGCCCAGTGGACGTGCCGCGTGCCGACAAACCGGCACGCGACGATCCTCAACTGAATCTTTTCTAGCGCGACGCGCGGCGGCTCATTGCGAGAGCGCTTTGGCCGCCTGCACCTGGCTTTCGAAATACGTCTGGAACGAAATGGCGAGACCTGTCATCAGCAGGAAGGCGCCGATCAGCAGCGAAAAGATCACGACGAAAATGACCGTCCAGCCGGAGCGGCTTTTGCGCTGGGTCCGAGCGTTGAACTGCGCGTCCCACTTTTCGTCCGGACGCAGCCCGTAGACGATCGCGGCGAGAAACGCCGCAAGCAGCGAAACCGCGCCAGGAAAGGCCAGCACCCAGCCGAGCATCGAAGACCGTTCGCTCGCTATCAGCAGCATGGCGCCCGGAATGCCGATCAGCGTGCCGATTACGTGTGCCCATCCGTAGATGTCGCGCATGCCGTACAGATAGAACCGGTGAGCGCCGAGGCTGCCGAAGAAGAACGCCAGTGCGGCGGTAATCGTCTTGGATCTGAAACGCGAGGAAGTCGAGACAAGGGTGGACATGTAGGCCAGAGCAGAGTGACAGGCGGTCGAAAGGAGCAGCGCGCGGCGCGCGGACCGACGCGCATTCTACGCCCGCCACAGGCCGCCGGTCACTTAATGGGTGGTCGCGGCAGGACCGAAGGCGCGCTCAGCCGCGGGGCGAAGGGTGGGTGGTTGTGGCGGCGGTGCAGTGGGTGATCATGGCAGCTTGGCGAGTGGTGCGAGGAGCGCCGGATCTGGCTGGACCGGCGGCGCGGGTGCCGGCGCTCAGTTGACCGGCCAGGCTTTGGAAGCGCACGGAATTTGACGCTGCTTGCCCCAAAAGGCGCCCTACGGCGCCGAATAGGTCACGCGATAGACAGCGCCGGCGTAGTCGTCGCTGATCAGCAGCGAGCCGTCGGGCAGCGGCAGCACGTCGGCCGGTCGTCCCCACTCGGTTTCGCCGGATTGGAGCCAGCCTTCGGCAAACACTTCCTGGCGGGCATTGCTGCCATCCGGGTCTGTGGTCACATGCACGACGCGATAGCCGACCTTCTTGCTGCGATTCCACGAGCCGTGCTCGGCGATAAAAATACTGTTCCGGTACGTGGCCGGAAACATCGGGCCGTCGTAAAAGCGCATGCCGAGTGCCGCGACATGCGCGCCGAGTTTGACCGCGGGCGGCGTAAAAGCGCTGCACGGATGGTCCTTGCCGAACTCGGGATCGGGTGTGTCGCCGCCATGGCAGTACGGAAAGCCGAAATCCATTCCGGCGCGCGGCGCGCGGTTGAGCTTGTCGTCCGGCACGTCGTCGCCGAGCAGGTCGCGGCCGTTATCCGTGAACCACAAGTCATGCGTCACGGGATGCCACGCGAAGCCGACTGAATTGCGGATGCCGCGCGCCACGACCTCGTAGTGACTGCCGTCCGGGTCCATGCGGCCGATCAACCCGAAGCGGTTGCGATCTTTCAGGCAGACGTTGCAGGGCGCGCCTTGCGGCACGTAGAGCTTGCCGTCCGGGCCGAACGCGATGAATTTCCAGCCGTGGTGCGTCTCCGCGGGCAATGTGTCGATTACCACGACGGGTTTGGACGGATCGTTCAGATGAGTGTCGATCGCGTCGAAGCGTACAATTTTCGACACTGCGGATACATAGAGTGCGCCATCGTGCCAAGCCACGCCCGCCGGCGTTTCAAGGCCGGAAGCGATCACGTGCCGGGCCGTTACGCGTCCGTTTTGCAATTCGAGCGCGTAGACGTGGCCGTCGAGGCTGCCTATATAAAGAATGCCTTTCGGCGAGAGCGCCATGGCTCGCGCGCTCGGCACGGCGTTCGACAAGACCTCGATACGGAAGCCCGGCGGCACTTTGATCCGGTCCACCGGCAGCGCGGCGAGCGCAGGCAGGGCAGTTGCGGCGATCAGCACGGCCGTGCCTATGCGAAGGCCCCGGCTTTGCAAATCGCGCGTCGAGGTGGCGAGCCGTGTGGCGGCGGTACAGAAAGCGCGTAAAAACACAGTTGGCGGCAGGAGTTTCACGGGCGCTCCGTCAGGTAATTCGGGCGTTTTGACGCGGTTCCGGGCTCCCGCCCGTATGGCCGGCGCAACCCCGTCGCTCAGTTTATCCGGGTAAGTGTTTGTTATGGCGTTGGTTTCCCGCTATAATCGCGTGTTTCAGTCGTTCCGAACCCCGGTTTTCAAGGATTCTAGTATGGTCATCATCCGCTTGGCTCGTGGCGGCTCCAAGAAGCGCCCGTTCTACAACATCGTCGCAACCGATTCGCGTAACCGTCGTGACGGCCGCTTCATCGAGCGCGTTGGCTTCTACAACCCGGTCGCTACGAAGGGTGAGTCCCTCCGTATCGCTCAGGACCGCCTGACGTACTGGCAAGGCGTTGGCGCACAACTGTCGCCGACCGTCGAGCGCCTCGTGAAGGAAGCTGCAAAGGCGCAGCCGGCTGCTTAATGGTAGCTAGCATGCGTATCGTCGTCGGTTCGACCGGCGGCTCGCGCGGTGTGCGTGAGCAGTCCGATGCGCGAGTTGTTTTGCTGAAGCAGGCGTCGAAGCTGGCAGCGAGGTTCTCTTCGAGGTGTTCTTATGTCTGAGCGTGATTCCGGCAGTTCAGGTCGCGCAAAGGCAGCGGCGGCAGTAGCGGCAGCAACCCCGCGCGCGAAGACGTCTGGTCCGGCGCCGTTCGGTGCATTCGTCCGCAAGCCGGTCGAAAAAGCCGAAGGCAAGGCGAAAGCCCAAGTTGCTAACGCCGGTTCCGGCGCGGCAGAAATGCGCATGGAAACGGTGGAAAGCTGGCCGGCCGATGCGGTTGAGGTCGGCGCAATCGTCGACGCTTACGGCCTCAAAGGCTGGGTCAAGGTGGCCGCGCACGCGGATGCCGGCCACGGTGGCGATGCGTTGCTGAGCGCGAAGCGCTGGTGGCTGATCAAAGGCCAGGAGCGCAAATCGGCGCCGTCGTTGCAGGCGAAAATGCATAGCGACAGTGTGGTTGCCCATCTGGGCGGCGTCACTGACCGCGATGTGGCTCTGGCACTGCGCGGCTCCCGCGTCTATATCAGCCGCAGCGAATTTCCGGCTCTCGGAGCCGACGAATTCTACTGGGTCGACCTGCTCGGCCTGGATGTGGTGAACGTTGCCGGGGTCAATCTCGGCAAGGTTGCAGACATGATCGACAACGGTGCGCACTCGGTGTTGCGCATCGAATACCCGGATACCGACAAAAGCGGCAAGCCGGTCATCGGCGAGCGTTTGATCCCGTTCGTCGGCGTCTTTGTCAAAACGGTGGACCAGGCGGCGAAGCAGATCACTGTCGACTGGGAAGCCGATTACTAAATAATTTCGCTGAATGGAGAGAGCGATGCAGTTCGATGTCGTTACGCTCTTTCCTGACATGTTTCGCGCGCTGACCGACTGGGGTATCACCAGCCGTGCGGCGAAGCAGGAGCGCTACGCGTTGCGTACGTGGAATCCGCGCGATTTCACGACCGACAACTACCGCACGATCGACGATCGCCCATATGGCGGCGGCCCCGGCATGGTGATGCTGGCCAAACCGCTGGAAGACGCGATCGGCGCGGCGAAAGCGGCGCAGGCGGAGCAGGGCATCGGCGCGTCGCGTGTTGTGATGATGTCGCCGCAAGGTGCCACGTTGAATCACGACCGCGTCATGCAGTTTGCTGCCGAACCCGGCCTGATCCTGTTGTGCGGGCGCTACGAAGCGATTGATCAGCGTTTGCTCGACCGTGTCGTCGACGAAGAAGTCAGCCTGGGCGACTTCGTGCTGTCGGGCGGCGAACTGCCGGCCATGGCCTTGATGGACGCTGTGGTGCGTCAGTTGCCCGGCGTGCTGAACGACTCGCAGTCGGCGGTGCAGGATAGTTTTGTCGACGTGCTGCTGGATTGCCCGCATTACACGCGCCCCGAGGAATACGACGGCGTGCGCGTGCCCGATGTGCTGCTCGGCGGCCATCATGCGGAGATCGAAGCGTGGCGCCGGCGTGAAGCCTTGCGTAACACGTTGAAGAAACGGCCCGATCTGATCGTGAAGGCCAGAAGGAACAAGATGTTGAGCCGTGCCGACGAGGCATGGCTTGCGAGTCTCGCAAAGGAAGAGTCGAAGGCGTAAAGGCTTCGGTCTTTCGAGCGGACATTAGGCGGCGCCGCGCATGCGTGCACGGCGCCAGATGTGAACCCATCCTCTATCGGGGCCGTAGCCAAGTGTTTTCACGAGGCAGGTACGAACGCCGACAAGATGGACCTAGGAGTCAGTGATGAATCTGATTGCAATACTCGAGCAGGAAGAAATCGGCCGCGCCCTCGGCGAGAAGACCATCCCCGAATTCGCCCCCGGCGATACGGTGATCGTCAGCGTGAACGTGGTCGAAGGTACGCGTAAGCGTGTTCAGGCTTACGAAGGCGTCGTGATCGCCAAGCGCAACCGTGGTCTGAATTCGTCGTTCATCGTCCGCAAGATTTCGTCGGGCGAAGGCGTCGAGCGTACGTTCCAGACGTACTCGCCGCTGCTGGCAAGCATCGTCGTGAAGCGTCGTGGCGATGTGCGTCGTGCGAAGCTGTACTACCTGCGCGACCGTTCGGGCAAGTCGGCCCGGATCAAGGAAAAGCTGGTCGCGAAGAAAGACCGCGCTGCTCCGGAAGCGTAAAAGCTGTAAGAAAAAGCACCCCTCGCGGGTGCTTTTTTGTTTGCCAGGTCAAAATAGCGGCATGTCCCCTATCCGCTCATTTCGAGAGACCCGTTGACCCGCCCCGTCTTTGAGCCTGAAACCCTGCCTGTCGAAGCAACAGGCACCGATCTGCCGCCAGTGGCGGGCGACCGTCTCACGCCCGACGGCTTGCGCGCACGCTTCGAGCAACCCCTTGCCTGGACCCCTGAGCTCGTCGTCGATGCGCCCTGGCGCGATACGCATGCCGATCCGCGAGTCGCGGCGGTGCTGGTGCCGCTGGTGGTCCGCGAACACGGCCTGACCGTGCTGCTGACTCAGCGTGCCGACCATCTGAACGATCATGCAGGCCAGGTGAGCTTTCCTGGCGGCCGTCATGAACCCTTCGACGCCGACGCTACGGCCACCGCACTGCGGGAAGCGGAGGAGGAGGTCGGTCTCGATCCATCGCGTGTGGAAATTCTCGGCGCATTGCCCGACTATCTGACGGGCACCGGTTTTCGCGTGACGCCGGTGATCGGCCTCGTGCATCCGCCGTTCACAGTGAAGGCGGACGCGTTCGAAGTGGCCGAAGTCTTCGAAGTGCCGCTCGCCTTTCTGATGAACCCCGTGCACCACGAAGTCCGCGTGTTCCGTTATGAAGGCGGCGAACGGCGCTTTTTCGCGATGCCGTATCCGCGTGCAGCATTGGCTGAGGCCGATCCTGAAGTTGACGAGAGCAGCAGCGAAGTCGGCAGCCACTATTTCATCTGGGGCGCGACGGCCGCCATGCTGCGCAACTTCTATCGCTTCCTCGCGGCATGAGTCGCATGGACTGTGCAGTTGTCGGGTGTTTGTCGAGGTCCGCGCTCAGCGGCATCCGACCCTGTGCTATCGTTATAAAACAATCGTAAAACTCGAAAAGCACGGCGCACCGCATGACTTTTTTCTCCGTATTGCTGGCTCTGATCATTGAACAGGTACGCGCGCTGTCGCCGAACAATCCGGTGTCCGCGTTGCTTCAATACCATGCGGAGTCGGCGGCGCACGGATTCGATGCCGGCAAGCCGAAGCACGGCTTGCTTGCCTGGCTCGTGGTGGTGGTGCCGTGGACGCTGGTCGTCGCGCTCGTCTACTACGTGCTGTATCACATTCACTTTGCGCTGGCGTTCCTGTGGAACGTCGCGGTGCTGTACTTCACGCTGGGCTTCCGCCAGTTCAGCCACTATTTCACGGACATCCACCTCGCGTTGAATAACGACGACGTGCCGCGCGCGCGTGAGATCCTGAACGAATGGACCGGGCTCGATACGGTCGATATGCCCGTCAGCGAGATCGTGCGTCATACGCTGATTCACGCGGTGGTCGCTTCACATCGGCACGTGTTCGGCGTGTTCTTCTGGTTCCTGATTCCGGTCGGACCGGCGGGCGCCGTGCTGTATCGGATCGCCGAATATCTGGCGCGCACGTGGGCGCGGCCGGTCGACGATCGCACCGTCGCGTTTTCGAGCTTTGCGCAGCGTGCTTTCTTCGTGATCGACTGGGTGCCGGCGCGGTTGACGTCGCTGGGCTTTGCGATCGTCGGCAATTTTGAAGACGCGATTTATGCATGGCGCAACCATGCGCGCCAATGGCCGGACGCGAACGACGGCGTGTTGCTGGCCGCGGGCAGCGGTGCCTTGGGCGCACGTCTGAGCGGGCCGCTGGCTGAACCGTCGAGCCTCGACGCGCTCGCCACTGGCGACGGCGGCCCGATGCAGGTCGGCGACGACTGCACCCCGCGCACGCTGCAATCGGCCGTGGGCCTGGTGTGGCGCGCGGTGGTACTGTGGATGATTTTGTTGCTGATGCTGACGATTGCGGTGTGGCTGGCTTGACGCCATCAGGCTAGCGCTCTATTCGCTGAAGAGAAACAACGCCGCGCTCCGGTGTCAGTCTGCCGACCAAACCCTACGCTTCGAAGAAACGTAGGGTTTTGTTTTTAAGCGCCGGAAATCGCATCATGGAGCGCATCGCCACAGCCTTTTCCATTCATGCCGCGACACCGTACGCAATGCACCGGTCGGCGATGAGCCGCTTCACCCGTCCAGCGGATCGCGTGCCGTCCCACACTGCCAGCAGAGCGTAAACTGCGCCTCGAGCGCCTCGCCACACTGACGGCACGTCCACCCAGGCGACCCCGCCGCCGGTCCATGCGAGGCTGCGTCGATCAACCTCCGCGCCATCGCCTCATCACGTTCATCGACGAGCCAAAGTTCCGGCGAGCACTGATCCGCCGGGATATCGCCGAGCGCGCCGTTCAGATAACGGTTGTGCAACTCGCAAGCAATGCCCGCGGTAGCCAGCACATTGACCCAATGCTGTCCGATGATGAGATTCGGCGCGCGCATCAGTTTCATGTCAGCGGACGATCTGGCTGGCTTCGTGCACGAGTTGCGCATACAGCGCATGCCGTTCGCGGCGGATGCGTCCATCGGCCACGGCCTCGAGAATCGCGCAACCGGGTTCCTGCAAATGATGGCAGTTGTAGAACCGGCAGTTCGGCAGCAGCGGCCGGAACTCCGGAAACGCGCGCTCGAGCCGGCCTTCGGTCAAATGATGCAGGCCGAATTCCTGGAAGCCCGGCGAGTCGATCAACGCGCCGCCTTCGCCGTCCGCGCTATCAGGCAGTGGATAGAGACGCGTGAAGGTCGTCGTATGGCGCCCGCTGTTCAATGCCGTCGAAATCTCGCGCGTGGCGACTTCGGCATCGGGAATCAGCAGATTCACGAGCGTCGATTTGCCCATGCCGGATTGGCCGAGCAGCAGCGTCGAATGACCCTGCAGATGTTCGATCAACGCCGCACGCGCGGCCTCGGGTTGCATCTTGATCGACACTTCCACGACCGTATAACCCAGCGCGCGATACGGCTCGAGCCGCTTGCGCGCGCCTTCGAGTGCATCGGTGACGTCGGTCTTGTTCAGCACGATCAGCGGCTTCAACTCGTTCGCCTCTGCCGCGACGAGCGCGCGCCCGAGCAGATCTTCGCTGAAATGCGGCTCGGTGGCCAACACGACCAGCAGCTGATCGAGGTTGGCAGCGAACAGCTTCGACTTGTACTGATCCGAGCGATACAGCAGATTGCGCCGTTCTCCGATCTCGACAATCACGCCTTGATCCGCCGAAGCCAGCTCGTAAACCACGCGATCGCCGACGGCCACCTCGCTGCGCTTGCCGCGTGGGAAGCACTGGAGCATGGCGCCGCCGTCATCGGGCGCGACCAGATAGTGGCGGCCATGCGCGGCCACCACGAGGCCGCCTACGCGCGTGCTGGACGGCGCGCGCGGCGCTTTCGGGGAGCGGCCGCTCATGCGTGCCGCAGCAGGCGGTCGATCCGCTGCGACGCCGGCGGATGCGAGTAGTAGAACGCGGTGTAGAGCGGGTCGGGCGTCAGAGTCGACGCGTTGTCTTCGTACAGCTTGACGAGCGCGTTGACGAGGTCTTGCGCATCGGTCTGTGTCGCTGCGAACGCGTCGGCTTCGAACTCGTGCTTGCGCGAACTGAGACTGCCCAGCGGCGTCACGAAGAACAGGAACACCGGCAGCGCAAGGAAGAACAGCACCAGCGCGAGGCCGCTATTGCCGCCGATCAGCGACGGCCGCACGCCCAGCCCTTCATAGAACCACACGCACTGCGTGAGCCAGCCGAGCAGGGCGAGCATCGCGAGACTGATCGCGAAGGTGACGAGCATGCGCTTGATCACGTGACGGCGCTTGAAGTGGCCGAGTTCATGCGCGAGCACGGCTTCGATCTCGTTGCCCGACAGACGCGCGAGCAGCGTGTCGAAGAACACGATCCGCTTGGCCGCGCCGAAGCCGGTGAAGTAGGCGTTGCCGTGCGCCGAACGGCGGCTGCCGTCCATCACGAAAAGGCCTTTGGCAGCGAAACCGCAGCGCTGCATCAGCGCCTCGATACGGCTTTTCAGCACTTCGTCCTTGAGCGGCTCGAACTTGTTGAAAAGCGGCGCGATAAACGACGGATACAGCACCAGCACAAGCATCTGGAAGGCGACCCACACGATCCACGTCCACAGCCACCACAGACTGCCGGCCTGGTTCATCAGCCACAGCACGACGAACAGCAGCGGCAGACCGAACGCGGCGCCGAGCAACACGCCCTTGATCCGGTCGACGAAAAAAATGCCCTTGCTCATGCGGTTGAAGCCGAAGCGCTGCTCGACCACGAACTGGCGGTAGTAATCGAACGGCAGGTCGATCACGCTGGTGATCGCGATCACCGCGGCGACCAGTGCGATCTGGCCGATGTAACCGCGGCCGAGCCAGTCGGATATCCCAAGATCCAGCGCCTGCACGCCGCCGAGCAGCGTGAGGCCGATCAGCACGGCCGCGCTGACGACGATTTCGATCATGGTCAGACGCGTGCGCTCGACGGTGTAGTCGGCGGCGCGCTGGTGCGCGGTGAGCGCGATGGTGCCGGCGAACTGGCTCGGCACCTGCTCGCGATGGCCGGCCACGAAGCGGATTTGCCGCGACGCGAGCCACAGTTTGGTGCCGACCATCGCCACGACGGCGACGACGAACAGAACGGTGAAGTACAGAGTAGGCATCCGGGGATTCCGTGGTATCTATGCGAGAATTATATGTTTCTTCCCGCCGCGCGGCGGGAACACGCTCAAACCAATCTCAAACGAACAATTGCCGTGGCAGGCGGGCTTGCACCAAGCCGTTTGCGCGGCCCTCAGGGTTGCCTTCATGACTGACATCCTCGCATCCACCGAACAGCCGTCGCTCGTGCGCAGCGACATGAATCTCGTCTGGCTGGACATGGAAATGACCGGGCTCGAGCCCGATTCCGACCGCATCATCGAAATTGCGGTGGTGGTGACGAATTCGACGCTCGACAGAATGGTCGAAGGTCCGGTCCTGGCGATTCATCAGAGCGACGAGACGCTCGCCAAAATGGATCAGTGGAATCAGAACACGCATGGCCGCTCGGGCCTGATCGACCGCGTGAAGGCGTCTACAGTCAGCGAGGCCGATGCCGCCGAACAGATTCGCGATTTCCTGAGCGTTTTCGTGCCGCCCGGCAAATCGCCGATGTGCGGCAACTCGATCTGCCAGGACCGCCGCTTCATGGCGCGCTGGATGCCGGATCTGGAGCGCTTCTTCCACTACCGCAATCTCGACGTCAGCACGTTGAAGGAACTGTGCCGCCGCTGGCAACCGGCCATCTACAAGGGCTTCCAGAAGCGCGCAATGCACACGGCGCTGGCCGATATCCACGAGTCGATCGACGAACTGAAGTACTACCGCGAGCATTTCCTGATTCCGTCGGCGCCGGACGCCGCCAACGGGGCGGAGTAAAACTAAGCCGGCCGGGGCGCGCGCTGTGCGTTCTTCGGCCGGAACGCCTTCACCACGTCGGCGTTGGTTTCAACGTACGGTCCGCCGATCAGGTCGATACAGTACGGCACCGCGGCGAAAATGCCCGGCACCTTCACCGCGCCGCCTGCTTCGGCGTCGCGCAAACCTTCCAGCGTTTCCTTGATCGACTTCGGCTGACCCGGCAGATTGACGATCAGCGCCGCGTGCTCCGCCGTTTCGCGGATCACCGCGACCTGGCGCGACAGAATCGCCGTCGGCACGAAATTCAGGCTGATCTGCCGCATCTGCTCGCCGAAACCCGGCATTTCCTTAGTGGCCACGGCAAGCGTGGCCTCGGGCGTCACGTCGCGGCGCGACGGGCCGGTGCCGCCGGTGGTCAGCACCAGATCGCAGCCCACTTCGTCCACCAGTTCGGTCAGCGTGGCGGAAATGGTCGGCGCGTCGTCCTGAATCAGACGCGTGACCACTTGCCACGGCGAAGTCAGCGCCGCGCCGAGCCATTCCTGCAAGGCCGGAATGCCCTTGTCCTCGTAGACGCCGGTGGACGCGCGGTCGCTGATCGACACGAGGCCGATCACGATTTCGTCGGGGTGCTTGCGTGCCGCCTTAGGCGTCGCGGTCGTCATCGTCGTCTTCGTCCAGGGCGTTGTCGGCGTCGGAATCGGTTTGCGCGGACGGTCCGTCCGCGTTCTTGATCCACTGGAACAGTTCGCGGAAGTAGCGCGGCGGCTTGCTCTGCAGCGCTTCCTTGCGGGCGTTGCGGATCAGCGTGCGGCCTTGCTGCGGGTCGGCGTTCGGGTGCTGGCGGATGAAATCGGTCAGCGCGGCGTCGTCGGCGAGCAGTTTTTCGCGGGTGCGTTCGATCCAGTGAAGCTTGGCCGTTTCCGCCTTGTTGACGCCGTTGTAGGTGTCGAGCGCGGTGCGCAGCGCGGCGGTTTCCTCGTCCAGCAGCGAGCGCATCACGCGGCCGACATATTGCACCTGGCGGCGTTTGCCTTCGTGGTCGGTGATGCGGCGCGCTTCGCGCACCGCGTCGTCGAGCTTTTCGGGCATCGGCATGCGCTTGAGCGCGTCTTTGGGCAGCGCGATCAGCGCCGAGCCCAGTTCCTGCAGCTCGTGCATTTCGCGCTTGAGCTGGGACTTGCTGGGACGGTCGTAGCCGTTCTCGTCGACTTCCGGCTCGGCGGATTCGATGGGTTGAATGCGGGTTTTGCGTGTCATGCCGATATTGTAACGTGCCGCGCCCACCGAACCCGCGGTGCCGCCGCGCGCAAGATCTCGCGCATGGCGAAGCGATGACAATGCTGCGCCTTAGGCGGTGCCCGGCCGACGTGACGCGAGGCGCAGCGAATGCCAGGTACGGCGTCGCGTACCTTGCTATGATCGCGGGATAGGTAACGGATACACGCGCCAGACACGCGCGCAGGCGTCAGGCGCGGACGTGACCGGTGCGAACACAACAGCAGACCCAGCCAACATAGCGAACCCACCCAGGGCCGCTCGGCCCCGAACAGGACGGCAACGACAATGGCAGCAGACATGGACGTCAAGCAGCGCTTTTTTCCGCATACCCAGGATGAACTGAAGGAAATCGCCTCGGACATCCTTCGTCACGCGAAGTCGCTCGGCGGAACCGACGCGGCGACCGAGATTTCCGAAGGCGACGGCCTGTCCGTCTCCGTGCGGCGCGGCGAAGTCGAGACGATCGAGCACAACCGCGACAAGATGGTCGGCGTGACGGTGTTCATTGGCAACAAGCGCGGCAATGCGAGCACTTCGGACTTTTCATCGCAGGCGTTGAAGGACACGGTTGCGGCGGCCTACAACATCGCCCGCTTCACAGCGGAAGACGATTGCGCGGGTCTCGCCGAGGCGGAGTTGCTGGAAACGGCGCCGCGCGACCTCGATCTCTATCACCCGTGGAATCTGTCCGCGGACGAAGCGGTGGAAATCGCCCGCCGCGCCGAAGACGCCGCATTCGCGACCGATCCGCAGATCAAGAATTCGGAAGGCGCGAGCGTCTCGGCGCAGCACTCGCAGTTCGTGCTGGCCACCTCGCGCGGCTTCCTGGCGGGCTATCCGTACTCGCGCCACTACATTGCGTGCGCGCCGATCGCCGGCAGCGCCCGCAACATGCAGCGCGACGACTGGTACACGTCCACTCGCAGCGCGGAAGAACTGGCCGATCCGGAAGCAGTCGGCCGTTACGCGGCGCAACGCGCGCTGGCGCGCATCGGCGCGCGCGGTCTGGATACGCGCAAGGTGCCGGTGCTGTTCGAAGCGCCGCTCGCCGCGGGCATTCTCGGCGCATTCGTGCAGGCCACGAGCGGTGGCGCGCTGTATCGCAAGACCTCGTTCCTCGTCGACAGTCTCGGCAAGCCGGTGTTCGCGCCGCACGTGCAAGTGGTCGAAGACCCGCATATTGCTCGCGCCATGGGCAGCGCGCCATTCGACGAAGAAGGCGTGCGCACCAAACAGCGTTCGGTAGTGAAAGACGGCGTGGTGGAAGGCTATTTCCTGTCCACGTACTCGGCGCGCAAGCTCGGCATGCAGACCACGGGCAATGCCGGCGGTTCGCACAACCTGTCGCTGCGCAGCTCGAACACGCGTCCCGAAGACGACTTCGAAGAAATGCTGCGCAAGCTCGGCACGGGCCTGTTGCTGACCGAACTGATGGGCCAAGGCGTGAACTACGTGACCGGCGACTACTCGCGCGGCGCGTCGGGCTTCTGGGTCGAGAACGGCAAGATCCAGTATCCGGTCGAGGAGATCACGGTGGCGAGCACGCTGCAGGAGATGTTCCACCACATCGTCGCGATCGGCGCGGATACGATCACGCGCGGCACCAAGCAGACCGGCTCGGTGCTGATCGAACGGATGACGATCGCGGGGCAGTAAGCGGGTTTAGCCGCGGTCCCGCCGCGTTTTCAGTTGACCCGTAAAAAGCAGAACGCCACGCAAGTCACTGCGTGGCGTTTTTTATGCCTGATCGGGCGGCGGCGCCGATTGTTTGCTCTGCGCGCGGCGTTGGTGTCTTAAGTCGAAGAAATCTTTAAGCGCCTTTGCGCTTATACGTCACGAACGCGTAGTCGAAATCGTTCGGCGCATCCGCGCGATGCGTTTCATGCGCGACTTCTTCCCACTCGTTTTCATCGAGCGCCGGGAAAGTGGCGTCGCCTTCGAAGTCGGCGGAAATCTCGGTGATGATCAGCTTGTCCGCCTGCCGCAAACCTTCCGCATACAACTGCGCGCCGCCGATCAGAAACGCTTCCGGCGCCTGGTCCTGAGCGGCGAGCTTGAGCGCGTCTTCGAGCGTGGTGGCCGCGTCGCAGCCCTGGAAACGCCGCGTGGCATCCCGTGTCACGATAATGTTGCGGCGTCCCGGCAACGGCCGGCCGATCGACTCGTGCGTCTTGCGTCCCATGATGATGGGCGCGCCCATGGTGGTGCGCTTGAAGAACGCGAGGTCTTCGGGAAGTCGCCAGGGCAACTGGTTGTCGCGGCCGATCACGCCATTGTTGGCGCGAGCGACGATCAGGGTGAGCGTCGTCATCGAATGGAAAGGGGAACGTAACCGGACTGATTCTACCTGACGCGGGGGTTTGGGCCGCGGAGGCGGGTTTCGGTGCGTGACCGCGCAGTCGGCCGGGACGCGCCCGGCCAAGCCATGCGCTATCCGCAGCGCGGCTGCTCGATTTCGCTGCGTGACACGCACCACGCGCCCCACGCGCAGCACGCGGCTTCACGCGGCTTCAAGAAACCACCGACCGCATCCACACTGCGCCGCCTCACACCGGCGCGCCATCGCCCGCGCCGAACGCCGCCTTCTCGTCGGCGGAGCTCAATTCGCGCAACCCGTGCTGGCCCATCAAGCGATACAGCGTCACGCGCGAAATATTCAGATCCGCCGCCGCCTCGTTCAACCGATGACGATGACGCAGCAGCGCCGCCTCGATCGCGCGCTTCTCGGCGGCCTCGCGCGCTTGCGAGAGCGTCATGGTCTGCTGCGCGGTGAAGTGCGCGAGATCGAGGTCGTCGGCGGAAATCAGCTTGTTCTCCGCCATCACGATCGCGCGGCGCACCCGGTTGATCAGCTCGCGGACGTTGCCGGGCCAGTTGTAGTTGTAGAGCGCCTCGATCGCGGACGGCGTGAAGCCGCGGATCTTGCGCGCGCTGTCGGTCTTGAACTTGTGCAGAATGTGCTGCGCGAGAATTTCGATGTCCTTGCCGCGCGCGCGCAGCGGCGGCTCGTCCACCCGCAGCACGCAGAGCCGGTGAAACAGGTCGGCGCGGAACTGGCCGTCGCGCATTGCGCCTTCCAGATCGACGTGGGTGGCGGAAATGATCCGCACGTCGACCGGAATCGATTCGCGTCCGCCGAGCCGCTCGATCTTGCCTTCCTGCAAAAAGCGCAGCAGGCTCGCCTGGCTTTCGAGCGGCAGATCGCCAATTTCGTCGAGCAGCAGCGTGCCGCCGTCGGCGGCCTCGACGCGGCCGATCTTGCGCTGATTCGCGCCGGTGAATGCGCCGCGCTCATAGCCGAACAATTCGGATTGCAGCAGATGGTGCGGAATCGCGCCGCAATTGATCGCGATGAACGGCGCCTTGCGGCGCGGCGAGCGCTCGTGAATCGCGAGCGCAGTCAGCTCCTTGCCTGTGCCCGACTCGCCGGAAATGAACACGCTCGCGTCGGTGTTGGCCACCTTGCGGATGGTGCGAAACAGCTGCTGCATGGCTTCGCAGGTGCCGACCATTTCTTCGTCGCCCGACTCGCTCACGGGCGGCGCGAGTTCGGGCTCGCACAGCGTCACCATGCCGTATGCGTGGCCGACCAGATAGTCGACCGTGGCGTTGGCCACCGGCACCTTGACGAAGTCGAAACAGTAGTGGCGCACGAGGCGCCGCACCACCGGATCGTTGAGCCGTTCGCTGGTGGCGAGCGCGATCCAGCCGACCTGCTGCTGGCGCAAGCTCGTTTCGAGTCCGGCGAGGTCGCGCGGCGGAAAGCTCGCCAGATCGACGATGCCGGCGCAAGCCACATCGGGTTTCACCAGCCGGCCGAGTTCATGCGCCGAACGCGCCGCGAGGACGTGCCAACCACGGCTTTTCAGGTGCGCGATCAGCGTGTCGTCCGGTGTGCGCGCCACATACAGCAGCAAGCGCTCGACGCCGGCATTGGCCACCGCGGCCAACGGCGCCGCGCCGCCGACCGTCGACACTACCGCCGAAGGCCGGCCTGTCGCGGCATCGACGGGACAGCCCGCCGCCGTCCCGTTCGGCAGCGCCCGTGCCCGCTGCGCCCCCGATCCCGCTCCGGCGGCCGGAGCAACACTGGTCAGATGAGGTGATTCACGCACGTTCGACCTCGTTTCGTTGACACGTCAGAATGTGTAGGGAAACCGCATGCCGACCACGAAGTTCGGCGCGTCGGGCGTCAAGCCCACGGAGACCGAGCCGTTGATGGTCAGGTGCTTGTTCACGACGTGGTTCAGGCCAAAATTCAGCGCCGCGGCCGTCGTCTCGCTGCCCGGCACCTTTTCGTATGAGCCGCCGGGGGCGCGCGTCTTCGATTCGGGTGCGAGCGCCATCGTGTAGGAGATGCTGGCCGAGTCCTTGTCGGAGAATGCGAGCGCCACGCCGCCGCCGAACTGCACGATGTCGCCGAGCTTGACGGTGGCCGGCTGGGTTTGCCCCTGCACCGAGGAGATATCCGCGAACGAGCGCGCGACGTTGTAGGTATAAGAGAGGCTGCCGAACAGCACCACCGGGTCGTAGGTCTTCAACAGCGAAACGCCGGCCGTGATGTTCCAGAAGCCCGTGCCGGTGGGCAGCTTGCCCGGCGCCACCAGATTGGTGTTGTTGGCGTCCAGCTGCACCAGCTTCTCGCCGAACGGCGAGGTGCCGGTCGGCGCCTTGATGCGCAGGCTGCCGACCACGTCCGGCAGACTGTTGGTCTCCTTCAGGAACTGGTAGTAGATCCCGAAATTGACGTCGCCGATATTGCTGCCGTTCACCGAGGCATCCGACATCGTGCTCGCCGCGCCGCCCGCGCCGCCCACAATGAAGTTGCTATGGCGGTAGATGTACGGCACGTCGACATCGACACTCATGCGGTCGGTCAGGCCGTAGCGCGTATCGAGATCCGCCATCACCTGGTGCGACTTGGTCTCGCCCAGATTGATGTTGCCGAGGAAAATCGCGTCGAGAGCGAGGAAGCCCGACAACTGCAGCTGGCGGCGATCGTAGTAGGTGTCGCTGATGCCCCAGTCCATTGTCAGCTTGTGGTCGAAGAGCGGGGCATGCTCGCGCTGCACGACCGCTTCCTCGGCCTGCGTGCGCACCGGCTCGGCCGCTTTCTGCGTCTGGCCGACCGCACCGCTGCCGTCGCTGGCCGGCGGCAGGCCGCCTGCGCTGCTGCCTGCGGGCGTCGGTGGATAGACGGGCACGCCGGTCGCCGTGCCCGTGTTGCCGCCAGTCGCGGGCGCGCCGGGACTGACCTGGGCGAGCAGCGGCAGCGGCACCGGCAAACCGTCGGCGCCGGGCTGTTCGGCCACGGCTTCGCTGCCCGCCGACGCGCCGGCACCCGGTACGCCTCGGCCGCGTTGCGACATTTCCAGATTGGTCACCTGGCGCTCGAGTGAATGAATTTGCCGCTGTTGCTCGTCGACGACCCGCATCAACGTATTCAGACGTTCTTCGATCGATTGTCCAGCGAGCGCCTGGGCGCTCGCTTCTTGCGAAAGCGCCAACAGCATGACGGCGGCCGGAATGGCCGCCAGTGCCATGCGTGGCACCTTCTTCGACGAAAGACTGTTCATTTTGTATTCCCCCGGTGTTCGGGCCGCGCACCCCCGGTCCTGACGATGCGCGGCCTGACGTGTACTGCCTTGCTACGGTCGGCGGGTGGCGGCCCGCGTGTTCACCTCCTGTTTTGCAGCGCTTGTAGTACGCCTAACTGGCGGATCATCGAGGCCGACATTGGCTGAGTTTGCAAATGCAGCTGCAATGCGTTGGCGACTTGCTGGCTATTGCCTGCGATCTGCAGCAACTGGGCGATTTGCCCGTTGCCCGGCGTGACCGTCTGGGTGGCGAGCCCAGCCGGCGTCTGCAGCACGACACTGATGCCGTTGCTGCCGAACGAGATGCCGGCTTTGACGGAGCCGGTCGAATTGCTGGCCGTGGCTGACGGGGCATTGGCGGTGCCCGCCAGCGTCGCGGCGTTGTTATTGAAATCGATGAGCGCGGAATTGGCGCCGCTGTTACGGTCGCCTGCCACCTGGGTCACTTGTGAAACGCCGTTGACCGTGATGCTCTGGCCACCATTGACGTGAGCGTTGGGATCGGCTCCCGAACTGGCGGCATTGGTGTGGCTGCCGGGGCCGCCGCCGCTCACGCTCGCGAGCGTGCTGACGGTGGTCGTCACCTGGCCGAGCGCGTTCTGCGCCGCGCCGAGCGTGCCCTGGGCGACGGCGGTCACGCCGTTGGGCAGTTGCCATTGCGAGATGATGTTCAGAACGAAGCCGGAGATCATCGTGGCGCCGGCATATTTGCCGGTCTGTCCGGCGAGGACGTCGTCGTCCACCATCTGCACCTTGACGGCGGCGGAGCCGCTGTCATGAGAAGCGAGAAATTCGGGCAACGGCGGCGAGCCGGCGCCCGATGCCGCCTGGGCGCTGCCGCTTGTTCCGCTCAAGCCGCACATCACGGTGCAGAGCGCGAGCCCGAGTTGGGTGAGGTGTTGCTTCATGGTTGGTTCAGAACAGGTCTGCCTTGATCAAGCCGTACTCGACGAAGGGAGTCGCAGCGGTGCCGTTGGCCAGCGCGCTGGCGCGCAGCTTGAGCGCGAGCGACTCGTTGTCCTGCAAGAGCGGGGAATCCTCCCTGAAGGGTTTGCCGAGGACCGCGAACACCAGACCGTTCCAGGTCCGCATGAAGTCCTCTTCGAGCACGATGCGATTGCCGAGGGCAGGATCCGCGATGAACACGCGGCCGTCCTGCGCATGCTTGACGATCACGAAATGCTCGTACCCGTCGATGTTCATCAGAACCATCACGGGAATCTGCAAGTGCTGGAGCGCGTCGGCGTTGACCCGGAAGCCGCGGCCGCGCAAACCGATGGTCTCGACGAATTTCTTCATGTCGAGCATGGAGAAGCCATTCTTGACAACGACTTCGGGCGTGGAGAACACCATCATCCGGCGAATCAGTTCGGTTTCCGGAATATCGATGCCATAGCCGTATTTGAGGAGCGTCGCCAGCGCCGCCGCGCCGCAGCTGTAGTCGAACTGCTGATTGACGATGTGGCTGTAGCGGATGTCCTTCATCGAGCGCACCGTCTTTTTCAACGGAACGCCCGCCAGCGTGGACGTGTCGATGCTCGACTGCGCGTAACTCTGGCCCACGCACAGCGTGCAGCTGGCCAGCGCTACGGCGAACCGTAGTGCCGGGTACCACCGGAACCCCAACATGCTGGTCTCCCCCTTCTATACGCGCCGGCCGCTGCGATGGCTGCCAGCGCGTCCTCCCCCAACTGCTTGCTGGCTTCTTTCTTGTGCCTGTCGCCGGCTTAGTGGCCGCTGTTCAGCGCAGCGATCGCAAGGCCGTTGTGCTGCAGGTTGCCCGCGCCGCCGGCGATATTCACGCCGATGTTGCCGGATGCGTTGGCGAGCGCGTTGGAACCCAGCATCGCGGTGCCCTGGAATTGACCCGTCACCGTCATGCCGGCGGTTTGCGAGTTGTCGTCCGTGGCGACCATCGCCGTGGTCAGCGCGTTGCCCGGCTTGGTCGTCGTCACGGCGCCGGCGAGGCTGTTGTTCTGCACGTTGCCGATACCCGAGGCGACGTTCACCCCGACGTTGCCGGTCACACCCGACAGCGAGCCGTCCCCGATCGACGCATTCAGATTGAAGTTGTTGATCCGGGCGTTGCCGCTCGACGCTTGCGTGCTGAAGATCTGCGCATTGCCGAACACGTTGCCGATGTCGACCGAGGCGAGCGACACGTCATTGCTCTGGGCGTTGCTGATACCTTCCGCGATGTTGATGCCCAGGTTGCCCGAGACACCGTTGGCCGCGTTGGCGCCGGTGGTGGCGTTCAGCGTGCCGGCCGCTTGCGTGTTGATGTGCTGCGTCACCGAGCCACGGGTTGTCACGTCGGTCGTGGTGAGGCTCGCGTCGACGCCGAATGCGGCGGCATAAGCGTCGCTGGACGAGGTCCGGCTCCTCGTGTACCCGGACGACTGTTCGCCGACCGCCGCGAAGCCCGAACCTTCGCTGGCCTTGTAGCCCCACACCTTGCCCTGTCCGGATGCTTCCGATGCCTCGAAGCCGCCGGCTACGCCCGACGAGTTGGAGTAGCTCGATTCCCGGTAGCCGGCCTGCAGTCCGCCCGCTGCATGGAACGACCCGCCGCCGCCGAACGGCGTGTTGATGCCCGAATAGCTGTAGTTGCCGCCGATCGAACCGCCGGCTGCGATGTGGCCGCCGGAATTCTGGCTGGTGTGCGTGAAGCCACCCGTGATCGCCGCTGCCTGCTGGCTGGTCTGATAGCCGCCGCCCGCGACAGAGCTGCTGTGGCTGCCGTACACATAGCCGCCCGATGCCTGATAGCCCTGCGCGCTCGACGAAGAAGTCGAGTGGCTTTGCGACGCCACGGCGAACACCGACCCGCCGCCCTTGATCGACGAGCTATTGTTGTTGTAAGTAGTCGTCACGCGGCCGGTCGTATAGCTCTGCGATTGCGGGTTGAGCGTCGCGTTGACGTTGACCGACTGGTTGTTGTTGACGACCGCGCCGGCCGTGCTGGACACGTGGACGCAACCATACAGGCCGACCAGACCTTCAATGCCGACCGCTTCGCCGACCAGCGTCGCATTGAACAGATAGGCCTTTTGCGGTGCGGCAAACGCGCTGCCGGATGCGGCAACGAGAACGGCTGCGGCAATAAGAGTGCGCTTCATGATTCGCTCCGATACTTTAAGTTTGGTCAGTTAAAAAAAGTGCCCGCCGGGGGACGGAGCACAAAACTGTTCGCCGTGGCATTACCGGCGCCGGCCGTCTGGTTGATCTGCACGATCCCGCTGATGTTTCTGAAGGCATCATCTGAAATCGTTGCTTCGCGTACGCTGTGAATCCCCGCTGATTGCCCCAGACCTCCGTTTTTCGCGGCCGTCGCGGATAGCTCCCCATCCGCGACGGTCTCGACTCCGAGCGCCGCAGTGCCCAATTGGGTACTGTTGCGCTGCAGATTTCCTGCTCCGGCGGACTGGTTCACCAGCACCGCACCGGATGAATTCGAAAAAGCATTGGCTTCGATCGACGCCCGCGCGTTCGTGACCTTCGCGGCCACGGCGGCGCTCTGCACGCTGGCGTTGTCGTTGCCGGCCACGCCACCGTTCGACACCGTGATCTGATTGGCCTGCGCGTTGTTCAGGCCGGCCGTTTCGTTGACGGCGAACGCGCCCGTCACGCCGGCCGCCGCGCCGTTGGCGATGGTCGAGGTGGCGCCGATCGTCGGTACGGACTGCGCGTGGGCGTGGTTCGCCACCAGGGCCGCGCCCATGCAGACGCACAGCGCCGCCTGCAGCGTCCGAAGCATGAGGGGATGCGCGAGCGGGCTCATTTCATTCCTCCAAGCGCGCCGGTGAGCGCGTTCGACAGCGGCGCCAGCGAGCCCGTCACCGTGGAGGTAATGGTCCCGCCGATGCCCGGCGCGGGCAGGCCGATACCGCCGGAATTGAGCGCCACGTTGTTGCCGGTTGCCTTGCCGCTGAGGATCTGGGTCACCGCCTGCATGCCGGTGCCGCCGAGTACGCCACCGTCCGCCACGCCGCTCGACCCGTGCGCATTCGTCAGATCGGTATCGCCCACGATCTGGGCGACGGCCGGATTGAACGAGTTAGCCGGGAAAGTGGTGGCGCGCACGGCGACCGGCTCCTGACTCCTCGGCACCGGCACGAAGGCGTCGCGCGGGGTGACCGTGCGCTCGACGATGATGTCGCCGGGATTGGCGGCCTGCTGAGCCAAGGCGTCGACGGCAAACGAGGCGCTGAACAGGACCAGCACGCTTGCCAGCGCCGACGGCAACGAGGTGTGCGACGACACCCGCGACCTGCGTGCGTGCGGCGTCCGGTTTGAGGCAGTCATGTCGGTCCTTGCTTATGTCTTGTTGTCTTGCCTGCGGGCGGTGCATTGGCCGCACCGCCACCCCTGTCTGCTTTGCTAAGTTCGTCGGCTACTTTCTTTGATAGTTGGCGACGTTGCCCTGGGCGGCGCGCGCCGCGTCGATCGGAATCGGTAAAGGCGAGGGCGGGGCGATCTCGTCCCATAGCGTCACGTTGTTGCCGCTGCCGCCATTGCCGCGCATGAGCTGCGGCGTCGCGGCCACCATCACCATGCCGACCGCGCCGCCGCGTTGCCGCGAGAGCACCTGGTCGTCGAGCGAAAAATCGTTCACGGATGCACCATCGGCCGGAATGCTCAGCACGTTGGCGGCAAGCTGCGAGAACAGGGTGGCGGCGCGCGTCGTCGTATCGGCTGAAGCGGGGGTGGCGAGCGAGGCGTTCGGGACGGTGGCGGAGCCTGCATCGGTGGATTCCGTCAGCGTGGCGGATGGAGCCTGTCCGGCTTCCTGTGCGTTGGCGCCAATGGGCAGCATGACCAGCGCGATTGCGGTGCAAAGTGCCGCGCATGGTGCAACGCTGCCCAGATCGATGCGGAAAGCGAGTCGCATGATGTGTCTCCTTGGTGCACGGCATTTAGCGAAACGTGTGCCATCGCTCGCAATCCATTGATGGATCAGGATGCGAATCGAAACGCCGGAGTCACAAATAAGAAATCTGGCAAAAACGTTTCAGCGCTGAAACGGTGAGCAGAAAATACCTGTAATTCGTTAATTCGGGCGGTATGAACTACCTTGGGTCAACGCGAGGAAAAGCGCTTCCACTAATTTTTTATTCGTCGGCTGAATAACTGGTTATTGCCCGCGGAGCCGCGCCGGGTATGGTGTGAGCGATTAAATTCGCATAATTGTTTTCCAAGCGGCGCGCGTATAGTAAGCTCTCGAAAAAGAGCTTCAAATTTAAAAAAGCCCGCTAACGGGCCGTCTCAAACACACACGCCGCTTTCTTGGGGATCAGCTGTCCGCACGGAATGGAATGGCCGTTCGGTTTTTGCTATATCGCGAATCCCGAATGAGTCAGCGTGTCTGAACTTGTTTCAGGTGCGTGCGTCATCCTTAACGTTCGTTGACGAGAGGATCTGAATAATGGAACCCGCAACGCGGCAACTGATTTACGTTTCGCGCGATCCGAGCGCGGAGCTGAATACTCGGTTTCACCAGCGCGGCTGGCATGTCGAAGTCGTGGGGTCGGCGCGCGACGTGCGCCGCGCTGTTCGCGCCGGAATGGCGGCCGGCGGCCTGCTTGATCTGTCTAGCGAATTTCAGCCACACGAAATCGCTGCCTTCGAATCCTGCCTGACCATGCCGAACGTGGGCTGGGTCGCGGCCACCATGCCCGGACAACTGCAAGACGCCGCGTTGCGCCGGCTCGTGCGCGACTACTGTTTCGACTACGTCACGGTGCCGTATTCGGGCGACAGGATCGTCGATTCGGTGGGTCATGCGTACGGCATGATTTCGCTCGGCGAAACGGCTTCCAACGATGCATCGCAAGGCGCCGAAGGCGAAATGGTCGGCTCGTGCGACGCCATGCTCGCGCTGTTCCGTTCGATCCGCAAAGTGGCGATGACCGACGCGCCGGTTTTCATCTCGGGCGAATCGGGCACGGGCAAGGAGCTGACGGCGGTCGCGATTCACGAACGCTCGGCGCGGCGCAATGCGCCTTTCGTGCCGATCAACTGCGGCGCGATCCCGCCGCATCTATTGCAATCCGAACTATTCGGCTATGAACGCGGCGCGTTTACCGGCGCCAATCAACGCAAGATCGGCCGGGTGGAAGCGGCGAACGGCGGCACGCTGTTCCTCGACGAAATCGGCGACCTGCCACTCGAAAGCCAGGCGAGCCTGCTGCGCTTCCTGCAGGAGCGCAAGGTGGAGCGGCTGGGTGGGCACGGCGCGATCGACGTCGACGTGCGCATCATCTCGGCCACGCACGTGGATATGACCGCGGCGATGATCGAAGGACGGTTCCGCTCCGACCTCTATCACCGTCTGTGCGTATTGCAGATCGATGAACCGCCGCTGCGCGCGCGCGGTAAGGATATCGAACTGCTCGCGCGCCATATGCTGGAACGTTTCAAGAAGGATGCAAGTCGTCGCTTGCGCGGCTTCGCGCCGGACGCGATCGCGGCGCTCCATAACTACGGCTGGCCGGGCAATGTGCGCGAGCTGATCAACCGCGTGCGGCGCGCGATCGTGATGTCGGAAGGGCGCGCGATCACGGCGCGCGATCTCGAGCTCGCCGAATATGTGGAGATCGTGCCGGTGTCTCTTGCGCAGGCGCGTGAAGCGGCCGAACGTCAAGCTATCGAGCTGGCGCTGTTGCGTCACCGCGGGCGGCTTGGCGACGCCGCCCAGGAGCTCGGCATCTCGCGCGTCACCTTGTACCGGCTGCTGTGCTCGCATGGCATGCGCCATATGGAAGGCGAGCCGCTCGCCGCGCCGCACGGCGAATTGCCGGCTTCGGTGCCGCATCTGTAGATCGTTTGACGGGCCTCGCGGGTCTCGTGGGCCGGTAAACGATTTCAGCAGGACCCTTCAGCGTATCGAGCGATTCTGCGACCGGTTTCATGCCGTGCGCTCGCGCCACTCTCGCACCACCTCGCCTTACCTTTTCTCTTGATATTTTCGATGCCGCGCGTCACGCCCGGGCGTCGTCCCGCCGTGCTTGTTAAAATCGGGTTTTCCGCTCAATCTCCGTGACGCCCGGATCAAACCGGCCCGCGTCTCGTCGAAGGAACCCGAATGAAACAATACCTCGACCTCGTCCGCACGATTCTCGACACCGGCACGTGGCAGGAGAACCGCACTGGCATCCGCACCATCAGCATGCCGGGCGCGATGTTGCGCTTCGATCTCCAGCAAGGTTTTCCCGCGGTGACCACGAAAAAGCTGGCGTTCAAATCGGCGGTGGGCGAACTGGTCGGGTTCCTGCGCGCTTCGCGCAGCGCGGCGGATTTCCGCGATCTCGGCTGCAAGGTGTGGGACGCGAATGCCAACCAGAATCCGCAATGGCTCGCCAATCCCTACCGGCAGGGTCCGGACGATCTCGGCGACGTGTACGGCGTGCAGTGGCGCCAGTGGCCCGCCTACAAGGTGCTGGACGCGAACGCGGGCGCGCAACTCGCCGACGCGACCGCGCGCGGCTTCCAGGTGGTGACCGAATTCGAGGAAGACGGCAGCAACAAAATCCTGCTGTACAAGGCAATCGACCAGCTGCGCCAGTGTCTCGACACGATCATGCATAACCCCGCGGACCGGCGCATTTTGTTTCATGCGTGGAACCCGGCGGTACTGGACCAGATCGCATTGCCGGCTTGCCATCTGCTGTATCAGTTCCTGCCGAATGCCGTGACCAGGGAAATTTCGCTGTGCCTGTACATTCGCAGTAACGACGTCGGGCTCGGCACGCCGTTCAATCTGACCGAAGGCGCGGCGTTGCTGCATCTGGTGGGGCGATTGACGGGATATACGCCGCGCTGGTTCACCTATTTCATCGGCGACGCGCATATCTACGAGAATCAGCTCGACATGTTGCAGCAGCAGCTCAAGCGCGAGCCATATGAAAGCCCAAGCTTCGCGATCTCGGAGCGCGTGCCGGAGTATGCGAAAACCGGCGTGTACGAGCCGGAATGGCTTGAAAAGATCGAGCCGGCGGATTTCTCGCTGGTCGGCTACCGGCATCACGAGCCGCTCACGGCGCCGATGGCCGTTTGAGCGTCGGCCGGGTCGATAAGCGGCCCATTCGCATAAAGAAAAACCGCCGCGATGCGAATCGCGGCGGTTTTTTTACGCTCTCTGCCGGCTCTCAGGCGCGAGGCGCTCAGCTTTTCCGATGCTCGTCATGGTTGCCGCCGCCCGAATGCTGGTCGCCGTGCTGCGGCTGTGCCTGAGGACGCGGCTGCTGCGCCTGCTGCGGACGCGGTTCCTGGCGCGGCTGCTGTTGCGGCTGCGGATGAAACTCCGGCCGGGGCTGTTGTTGCGCCTGCTGCTGGTGCGGCTGCTGTTGAGGCTGCGGCTGCGGATGAAACTCCGGCCGAGGTTGCTGCTGCGCCTGCTGCTGACGCGGTTCCTGACGCGGCTGCTGCATCGGCTGCTGCACGGGCTGCGGATGATATTCCTGACGCGGCTGTTGCTGCGCCTGGGTTTCCGCCGGACGCTGCGCCTGCGGCTCGGGCTGACGCTGCAGTTGAGCCTGTTGCTGCGGCTGCGGCCGAATTTCCTGCTGACGCGCCTGCTGCTGTTGCTGCTGGGCCGCCGGATTTTCCCCGGGACGCGCCGCGCCGGGCTGTTGCGCGAACTCCGGGCGTCCAGCCTGCGGCTGCGGGCCGCCACGCTGTTGGGCTTGCTGCGCCATCGGCGTGTGCGGTTGAGTCCAGGCGGGCTCGTGCCGCTCGTTCACGCCCGGCTGCTGCCCCGCCTGCTGCGGCATTCCCCGCTGCGGCTGCTGCTGTTGCTGCTGCGCAAACCCCGCGTGATTGCCACCGTTCGCTTGCGGCGGACGCGGCACACCGTTCGACGGGTGCCCCGCCTCCCCAGCCTGCGGCCGCTGATTGGCCATCTGCGGCGCCATGCCCGGCCGCGCTTGCGGTTCGCCGCCATGCGGTGTTTCACCCGGCCGCTGAGCGGCCTGCTGTTGCATAGCGCCCGCTCCGCCCGGCGCACCCGGCGGCATCCCTGGGCGTGCTTGCTGCTCTCCACCGCGCGGTGCTTCGCCCGGCCGCTGCTGCATCCCATTCGGTCCACCCAGTGCGCCCGCTGCCATGCCCGGCGCACGTCCGGCGATATGCGACTGCACGACCCGCACGTTCTGCACGGGCAGCGCGCTCGGTCCGCCCGCCATGTGCGCCGGCACCGAGGTCCGCACGATCGGCTGACCGCCGCCCGGCACTCGTCCGCCGCTTTGCGCGAAACGCTGCGCGAGGCTGTCGTGATAGGCCGCCGGCATCGCCGGACTACGCGTCGCCACCACCGGACGCGTCATCACCGCCGCCGGCGGCCGGTAATTCGCGTTGCGCTGGCCCGGCCCGAAACTCTCCCGCACCGGCGCGATGCCCGGACCGCCCGGGTTGATCTGCGCGTTGCGCCATTGCCGCGGATCGACCTTCTGGGCAAAGCGCCCGACCGGCTGTCCGTGCACGAAGGCCGTCGCGGGCACCGCGGTCACGGCGCCCGGAGCGCGGTAGTTGATGTACGTGTTGTGAATGTTGGTCACATTCACATTGCGGTTGTAGTTGTTGACGATCGTCGTCTGGTTGACGCGGTTGTAGTAGCCGGGACTCCAGTGATCGTGACCGCCCCAATGCGGATGCCACGGCTCGCCCGGCCCGAGCGGGAACCACGCGACGCCGGCGGCGACCGCTCCGCCGATCGCCAGATCCACACCCCAGTTCACGCCGCCGCCACCGCCGCCCACGAAAGCGACGAGCGCCGGCGCGTAGACGGGCGGCTCGCTGACCGCGACCGGTCCCGGCACCCATGCCCACGTGTCGTCGACCTGCGCCCAGCGGCCGTAGTGGTAGGGCGCGAAGCCCCACGGCGCGTCGTCGACCCAGGTCCAGCCCCACGGCGCCTGCCAGACCCAGTGGCCGTCGCGATAGGGCGCCCAGCCGGCGGACGTGCCGCGCGGCACCCACACTTCGCCGTATTGCGGCGAGCTTTGCCATGTGCCGTTAGCGTCGAGGTCCTGGTAGCCGGGAATGTCGCGCGACACGTAGCGCGCCGACACCGAGCGGTCTTCCGCAGCGTCGCGGCCGGCGGCCCACTGATCGAAGGCGTCGAGGCCGGGTACGCCGTTGTCGGCGAGCTGTTGCAGGTTGGTGCCGCCAAAGCGGATTTGCTGGCCGGCCGCGACCGGCACCTGGCCGCTGTCGCCGTACACCGTCGCGCCGCCGCTGCGCACGGTGACGGTCGTGCTGCTGCCGTCCGGCGCGACGTCGACGCGGTAGTCGCCGGGACCGTTGAGACCGAGCGCGAGATTCGGCGTATCGATCTCATAGGACGAACCCGGCGCGAGCTCGCGCACGCGCGCCGACAGCGTGCCCTGCGCGACTTTGAGCTGGGCGCTGTTGTCGTCGAGATTGAGCAGATCGAGACTTGTGGACGATCCGAGGCGCACCGCGGTCGAACCGATGTGGAGCTCCGAGCGGGCGTTCTGATCGTTCCACAACTGGTCGCCGGTGGTGAGAGGGCGGTTGATCTGCGCGTACGACCAGTCGGTAGCGCCGGCCGGTTCGGTGGTCACGGCGCCCGCCGTATAGTTCAGGCGCGCGACGCGGCCGGGCGGATCGGTGTTCTGCGTGGCGGCGGCGCTCTGCGGCGCCTCCTCGATTTCCTGCGCGAAGGTGGCCTGGCCTGCCAGCAGGAAGGCGGCGGCTGCGATCAACGTATAGCCGATAACCCGGCGGTTCGAATAGCGGTGTGGGGTGACTGTTCTCATGATTTATCTCCGACGGACGCGGCATCGTGCGGCATCCGTGCAGTCACTGTACCCGTGGCGTTTGTTTCAAGACCCCCACTTTTGTAAGGCCGCCTCACCACCGTGTAACAAAAGGTCTCGATAAGGCCATTCGTAAGCTGGTTGCCGATTTCCTGTAACCCATCAGGCAGTCAGCCACGCGTCACCCAGCAAGAAACGCGTCGAAATGGCGATGCCCGGCCGGCGTGATGCGCAGAATTCGCGGCCGCTCGGTGCGCTCGACCCAGCCGTGCGACGTCCACGAATCGAGCAGCGCCGCGCCGAGGGCGCCGCCCAGATGCGGACGCCGTTCGCTCCAGTCGGGACAGGTGCACGCAAAGCGGCGGCGCCGGGTTTTCTGGACCGACATGTCGATGCCCCAGTCGGCGAGGCGGGCAACGCCTTCGGCGGTGGCTTCCAGCGACGTGCCGTGCAGCGTCAGCAGGCCGCGCTCGACCAGCTGCTCGAACACGCGCACCGACAATTCGCCGGCCATATGGTCGTAACAGGTGCGCGCGTAGCGCATGTCGAGCGGCACGGTGCGCACCGGGCGCGGCACGGGACGCTGCGGCGCGCTGACTTGAGCGACATTGGCGAGCGCTTCGATCGACGCGGCGATATCCGGCGACGCGATCCGGAAGTAGCGATGCCGGCCGCGCACTTCGAGCGCGAGCAGGCCGCCGTCGGTCAGGCGCGCGAGATGGGCGCTGGCCGCCGACGGCGAGAGCCCGGCGATTATCGTCAGCTCACCGGCCGGGCGAGCGCTGCCGTCCATCAGTGCCCACAGCATGGCGGCGCGGCCGGGATCGGCGAGCAGTGCGCCGATGCGGCTCAAGCCAGGGAAATGGTTCTGGTTCTGTTCGTCTGCGAGAGTGGCGGGCATCTGACGTCTCCGGAGAGCGGCGCTTTCGTCGCGCCATGTAGACCACTGTATCGGGCTGCGTGATTCGATGTTTCAGCTTAGCGTGAAGTGTCGAAAGCGGCGGCTACGAAAACCTGGCGGACGCGGAGCCGGTGTCGGGGTTGGGCGGTGGCACCGAGCCGCGCTCCGGTGCCGCCCAAGACCGCCAGGCTAGAATCGAAGCCTGTCCTAGCGGGAAACACGCAGCCATGAAAACTCTTCTTGCCGTCCTTGCCGCAGCCTTGCTGCTCGGCGCATGCGCGCAGGGCGGCGCGGCGTCGGGATCGGGCGCGGGCACCGGCAGCATCACGATGTACGGCACCATCGACGAAGGCATCTCCGTCCGCAAATAGGCGAGCGGTCGGCGACTCATCACGACTGGCAGAAATTGATGCATCATTGGCATCTCTGCCATCGGCGCTCATGTAACGATCGGGGTCACCTCACTTCCGCCGCCCCGCGGCCTATCGATGCCACCGTCCGCCGCTTCCACCGTTCCAGCCCATGCACCCGGCCTGCGCGACACCGATCCGCACGACCGGCGTGCCGCGCGCGTGCTCGCCGTGTGCCAGGCGCTGTACACCTCGTCGGTATCGATCGATCTGACGCTGACCGGTCTGGTCGGCTATACGCTTGCCGACGACAAAGCGCTCGCCACGCTGCCGTTCTCGCTGATCACCGTCGCCGCCGCGCTGACGACGATCTTCGCGTCGTTCCTGATGGCGCGCATCGGCCGCCGCGCGGGCTTCGTGCTCGGCGCGGGCGTCGGCGCGCTAGGCGGCGCGATTTCGGTGTGGGCGATCTTTCACCACAGTTTCTGGGCCTTCTGCGCCGGCACGTCGACAGTCGGCGTGTTCCAGGCGTTCGCGCAGTATTACCGGCTGGCCGCCGCCGACGCGGTCGGCATCGACGATAAAAGCCGCGCGATTTCGACCGTGCTGGCGGGCGGCGTGGTGGCCGCCGTTTGCGGGCCGCTGCTTGCCGCGTGGAGCAAGGACTGGCTGGCGCCGGTCGCATTCGCGGGTTCGTATGCGCTGGTAACGGGCTTCGGGCTTTTATCGATAGCGTTGCTAACGCTGCTGTATCGCGACGCGGCTCCCACCGCGAGCACGGCGGCGACTCACGAGGCGGCGCGGCCGCTCGGCGAGATCGTGCGGCAGCCGATCTTCGCGGCGGCGCTCGCCAACAACGCGCTCGGCTACGCTGTGATGATGTTCGTGATGACCGCGACGCCGATCGCCGCGGTCGCCTGCGGCCACACGATCGGCGACGGCGCGCAGGTCATCCAGTGGCACCTGGTCGGCATGTTCGCGCCGTCGCTCTTTTCCGCACGGCTGATCAAACACTTCGGCGTGCTGCGGGTGATCGGCGCGGGCATTGCGCTCTCGGCGCTGTGCGGCGTACTCGCGTTGCGTTCAACCGATCTGCCGCATTTCTACGCGGCGCTCGCCTGTCTTGGCGTGGGCTGGAATTTCATGTTCGTCGGCGGCTCGACGCTGCTCGCGCAATCGTACCGGCCGTCGGAGCGGGCCAAGACGCAGGCCACCAGCGAGTTCACGACGTTCGCGTTTTCCGCGCTGGGGTCGCTGTTCGCCGGTCAATTGCTGGCCCGCTTCGGCTGGGCGACGATCAATGCCGCGATATTTCCGCTGCTTGCGGCGGCGGCGCTGGCCACGCTCGGGTACGCGTGGTCGCGCAAGCGGCGGTTAATGGCGGAGGTGTCCTGATGGCGGCGCGTCATATCGTTTTCGCGGTCGCACCGGATCTGGTGCTGCTCGACGCCTGCGGACCCCTGGAGGCGTTCTGGCGCGCGGAGTTAACGGTCGCGGGGACAGCGGGGGCGGGAGTCGGCCAAGCCGTGGACAACGACGAGGGAGTCGTCCGCGACGCGGGCCGATCGGGCATATCGGGCAGTGCGGGTAGTGGGGCGAGTTCGGCTGGTGCAGGTCAGTCGGCGGGTTCGTCTGGTTCGGACAGCGCGGCCAATTCGTACGGTTCGGCTGGCGCGGCCAGTTCGGCTACTTCGAACGACGCGGCGAATTCGTACAGTGCACCTAGTGCAGCGAGTTCGGCTAGTTCCCCGGGTCGCAGCCTGCCCCAGCCATTGGCCTACCGCACCACGGTCGCCTCGATCGACGGCGGCATATTGCAGACTTTCCCCGGCTTGCCGATCGTCACCGAACGCCTCGATTCACTCGACGACCAGCCGATCGACACGCTGATCGTTCCCGGCGTCCCTGTCGACGAACATTGCACGCTGGAACCGGAACTCGTCGCGTGGATCCGGCGCCATGCGCCGCGTGCCCGGCGCGTGTGCTCGGTGTGCACCGGCGCGTTCTATCTGGCGGCGGCGGGCCTGCTCGACGGCCGCCGAGCGACCACGCATTGGCGCGACGCGCCGCGCCTCGCGCAGCGGTTTCCCAACGTCCATGTGGATGCCGATCCGATCTTTATCCGCGATGCCGGGCGTCACGAAGGCGATGGCGTCGTCTGGACGTCGGCGGGCGTGACGGCGGGCATCGATCTGGCGCTGGCGCTGATCGAGGAGGACGTCGGTCACGCGGTCGCGATGCAGGCGGCGCGGCGGCTGGTGGTCTTCATGAAGCGGCCGGGCGGGCAGTCGCAATACAGCGCGGCGCTGGCGGCGCAGGCCTCGGCGAACGGGCCTTTCGAGGCGCTGCACAGCTGGATGACGGCGCATTTGCGCGACGACCTGTCGGTCGAGCGGCTCGCCGAACGAACCCGGATGAGCCCGCGCACCTTCGCGCGGCGCTACGTGGACGAGGTCGGCCGCACGCCGGCTAAAACCGTCTCGGCACTGCGTCTGGAAGCCGCTTCGCGCGCGCTCGCCGAATCGCGCCGGCCGCTCAAGCGAATCGCGCTCGACTGCGGATTCGGCAGCGAACAGAACCTGCGGCGGGCTTTTCTGCGACGTTTCGGCGTGCTGCCGCTCGATTATCGCGAGCGCTTCATGTCGGCGGCCGCGCCGCGGAACGGGGCTGTTTCCGAAACCGCCTCGGAGCTTGCCGAAGCGAGTTGAACGCGCAACCAAAACGAAAGCTCCCCGCAAGCCAAACCCGTGCTCCCACCGGCCTTCTCCCGCGTGCCGCATCCCAGCCGCGACGCGTCAATATTGCGCTCGTATAATCGCCTCCTTTCAATGCATCCGATTGACCGGAGTCAAGATGAGCAACCCTTCCGTAGCGCCGCTGGATCGTTCCGAAACCACTTTCCGCTTTCTGGCCGAGCCGAGCTCGGTCAATTTCGGCGGCAAGGTGCACGGCGGTGCGTTGATGAAGTGGATCGACGAAACCGCGTACGCATGCTCGGCGGTGTGGTCCGGTCGCTATTGCGTGACGGTCAGCGTGGGCAATATCCGCTTTCGCCGGCCGATTCTGGTCGGCAACCTGGTCGAACTGCGCGCCCGGGTCGTGGCCACGGGCCGCACCAGCATGCACATTCATGTTTCGGTGCAGGCGGGCGATCCGAAGGGCGGCGAACTGCTGCAAACCACCGATTGTCTGATCGTGATGGTCGCCGTCAACGAAAACGGCCAGCCGGTGCCGGTGCCGGCCTTCGTGCCGGAGACAGACGAACAGAAGCGCCTCGCCAGATACGCGATAGACGTGAAGGAAGCGCTCGACGCGATCGTCGAACTGAAGCCGGAAGAGGTGGCGCAGGGGAAGGTTTAAGCGGCGCCTGAAGGCGCCGCTCGCGGTCCGCGCGAAGTTGAAATCCGCGCGGACTGCTGTTGTTTTGAATCACGCCGGGCTTGCGGCCTGCAAGTCAGCCAGGTCGGCCAAGCGTGAGCGCGCAGTTGCCTAACTCGCCGAATTGCCGACCATATCCTTCGGCCGCACCCATTCATCGAACTGCTGCTCGGTGACGAAACCGAGCGCCAGCGCCGCCGCCTTCAGCGTGGTGCCTTCCTTGTGTGCCTTCTTGGCGATCTTCGCGGCCTTGTCGTAGCCGATGTGCGGATTGAGCGCCGTCACCAGCATCAGCGATTCGTTGAGCAAGGTCTCGATGCGCTCGCGATTCGGTTCGATGCCGACCGCGCAGTTGTCGTTGAAACTGCGCGCGCCGTCGGCGAGCAGGCGGACCGATTGCAGCACGTTGTGCGCGATCATCGGCCGGAACACGTTCAGCTCGAAATTGCCGCTCGCGCCGCCGATATTCACCGCGACATCATTGCCGAACACCTGCGCGCACAGCATCGTCAATGCTTCGGACTGAGTCGGATTGACTTTGCCCGGCATGATCGAGCTGCCCGGCTCATTCTCGGGAATCGATAGTTCACCCAGGCCGCAACGCGGGCCGCTTGCGAGCCAGCGAACGTCGTTGGCGATCTTGTTCAGACTCGCCGCCACCGTCTTCAGCGCGCCGTGCGCGAATACCAGCGCGTCGGCCGCGGCCATCACTTCGAATTTGTTCGGCGCCGACACGAACGGCAAACCGGTCAGCTTGCCGATCGCGGCCGCCACCTTGTCCGCGAACTGCGGATGCGCGTTCAAACCGGTGCCGACCGCGGTTCCGCCTTGCGCCAGTTCGTACAGATGCGGCAGCGCCGTTTCCACGTGACGAATGCCATGATCGAGTTGCGCGACGTAGCCCGAAAACTCCTGGCCGAGCGTGAGCGGCGTGGCGTCCTGCAAGTGCGTGCGGCCGATCTTGACGATGTCGGCAAACGCCTTCGCCTTGCCGTCGAGCGTATCGCGCAGCGTCTTCAGCGCCGGCTGCAGATGCTTGACGATCGCATACGCCGCGGCCACGTGCATGGCGGTCGGAAACACGTCGTTCGACGATTGGCCGCGATTCACGTCGTCGTTCGGATGCACTTTGCGCTCTTCGCCGCGCACGCCGCCGAGCAACTCGCTCGCGCGATTCGCAATCACCTCGTTGAGGTTCATGTTGGTCTGCGTGCCGGAGCCGGTCTGCCAGACGGCCAGCGGAAATTCATCCGGATGCTTGCCGTCGATGATCTCGTCGGCGGCCTGCATGATCGCCTTCGCCTTGCTTTCGTCCAGCACGCCGAGGCCGAGGTTGACTTCGGCGGCGGCGCGCTTGATGACGGCGAGCGCGACGATCAGTTCGGGCGATTGCTTCTCGGTCGAAATGCGGAAATTCTGCAGTGAGCGCTGAGTCTGCGCGCCCCATAGACGGGCGTTCGGCACGGCGATCTCGCCGAACGTGTCCCGCTCCATTCGTACGTCTTCAGTCATGTTCCACTCCGCTGATCAAAGTTCTGCGTTAACGGGCAATAAGGAGAATAGACCTGTTAGCGCGTTCCGGTACAAGCCGGCCTGCGGATCGAATATGTACGTGCGGCGCGCGCCGTTTTCGACGTCGGTCCACACGAGCGGCGACAGCGGCGCGCCGATCGAGCGCAGGTAGGCGAGTTGCGCGTCGTCGGCGAGCGTGACGCGATAGCTTTCCTCGGGCGCCGTGGCGCGTTCGAAGATTCCCGCGACCTGTTCGGCGAGCGCCGGACTGTGGATCACCAGCGCCAGTTCAGTGTTCAGATTGGCCGAGCGCGGGTCGAGATTCATCGAGCCGATCACCAGAATCTTGCGATCGATCACATAGGTTTTCGCATGCAGACTGGCGCGCGACTGCGAGCCGGCCACGCCCGCAGGGGGCGTGTCCTGCTGCGGCTTGAATTCGTATAACTCGACGCCCTGTTTTAGAAGCGGCACGCGAAATGGACTGTAGCCCGCCTGCACGGCGACCGCGTCGGTGGCGGCGAGCGAATTGGTCAGCACGGCGATGCGAACGCCGCGATGCGTCAGTTCGCCGGCCGCCTTGACGCCCGAATCGTGCGGCACGAAGTAGGGCGAAATGATCAGGAAGTCCTTCTGCGCGTCGCGCATCAATTCGCCGAGCCGCTGCATCGGTGGACTCACATAATCCGGCGACGGATGCACGATCTTCTCGGGCAAGTCCGCTTTGAACTCGGCCGGCGCCCAGGTCAAACCGAGCTGATCGTTGGCGATCTGCGTGGCGAGCGGCGTCGCGTTCAGCGGCTTGGCGTTGTACGGATCGGCGTTGGTGCGCCAGTGCTGACGCAAGTCGTCGCGCGTCTTGTCCAATTCCTTCGCGTCGAACTTCTGCTTGTTCAGCACGCGCAACGGATAGGCGATGCTGCTGTTCCAGTAGTCGTCGAAACTCGCGGAAACGTCGGCGGTGATCGGGCCGGCGGCCAGCACGTCGAGATCGCGGAATTGCAGCGTTTCGCTCGCGCTGAAGTATTCGTCGCCGAGATTGCGGCCGCCCACGATCGCGATCTGGTTGTCCGCGATCATCGCCTTGTTATGCATGCGGCGCGTGAAATGGCCGAGCTGCGTGAAAACGTTGGTCGTGCGTTCGAATACGCCTTGCTGCGCGCTGCCGAACGGATTGAAGACGCGAATCTCGATGTTGTTGTGCGAGTTCAAGCCCGCCATCACCTGGTCGATGTCCTTGAAGTTCAGGTCGTCGACCAGCATGCGCACCCGCACGCCGTGGTCGGCCGCATAGAGCGCGGCGCCGAGCAGCAGTTTGCCGGTGGTGTCCTCGTTGGCGATGTAGTACTGCATGTCGAGGGTTTTGGTCGCGGCGCGCGCCAGTGCGATGCGCATCTGCAAGGCGTCGGTGCCGCTTGCGAGCACACGGAAACCGGACTGATCCGGATGCGCTGCTTCGAGCGGCGCGAGCGCCGTATGCAGCGGTGTGTTTTCCGTGGCGGGGAGTGCGTGGGTGACTTGACGGTCGAATGCGGTGGCGGGAGGCCTCGTTGCGCAGGCAGTCAAAAATGCTGTTGCGCAACACAGCAGGAAGAAATGTCTCGTTGTTCCCCAAGCGGACTTCCTGAGTATGCCGGACGCGCACGTGCGTTGCAGTGCGGCCTGGCTTTGATCTCTATGCGACGGCACGCGTTTCCCCTAGTTTGCAGGCTTCTCATGGCGGCAGCGAGTGAGTGGCTCACGCTGTCGAGAAATGCATTCTAAGGGGAATCAGCCTGATGGGCTTCTGTTCTTGCAGGCGGTCCCGGCGATCGAACTTTCGCGTTGGACCACGCGCGTTGCGGGCTCTGCCGTTACGTCGTGGACGTAACGGCAGAAGCCGTTGTCGAATGCATGATCGTGCAGGCCATGCGCACCGAGATCCTGAAACGGCTCGACGCGTGCGGCCTGCCTGTTAACCGCGTTCGGTATTCAACACCTGTCCGCCATCCGCATGCGTCCAACTTTTCGCGGGACGTCCCGCCCAGTACCCGGCGAGCAGCGAGCCCGACAGGTTGTGCCACACCGAAAACAGCGCGCCGGGCAAGGCCGCGATCGGCGTGAAATAGAGCTTGCCGAGCGTCGCGGCAAGGCCCGAGTTCTGCATGCCCACTTCGATCGCGAGCGTGCGGCACACGGCTTCGTCGAAACCGAGCAGACGGCCGCCCCAATAGCCGCCGAGCAAGCCGATGCCGTTATGCAGCACCACACCCAGCATCACCACGAGGCCGACCGACGCGATGCTCTTCTGCGTGCCGCCCACCACCGCGCCGATGATCAGTACGATCGCGACCATCGAGATCAGCGGCAGGATCGGTTCGATCTTGCGCACGACCTTGCCGAACAGATGATTGACGATCAGGCCGACCACGATCGGCAACGCGACGATTTGCAGAATGCTCATCAGCATGCCGTGCACGTCGACGGCGATCGACGCGTCCACGTAAAGACGCGTGAGCAGCGGCGTCGCGAACACGCCGACGAGCGTCGACAGCGCGCTGATCGTCACCGACAACGCGACGTCGCCGCGCGCCAGGTAGATCATCACGTTCGACGCCGTACCGCTTGCCACGCTGCCCACCAGCACCATGCCGGCGGTGAGATCGGGCGGCATGCGCAGCGCCTTGGCTATCACCCAGGCGGCGAGCGGCATGACGAGATAGTGCAGCACGATGCCGGCGATCACCGGCGCGGGCCGCGTGAAGACGCGCTGGAAATCGGCCACGGAAAGGGTGACGCCCATCGCCAGCATGATGATCGTCAGCAGCGTGGTGACGTGCGGCGCGACGCCTGCGAACGAGGCGGGCGAGAAGTAAGCGGCAATCGAAACGAGCACGGCCCAGAGCGGGAAAAGACGGGTGACGCGGGCAAGCATGGCGTGTGGTCCTTGATTATGTTTTATGGCGAGAAGCAGGGTCGGTCGAGCGGCGCGCCACCGGCGGTGGCGCGCTTGCGGGAGTCTGTCGCGTGAACGCGGCAAGCCTTGTTGGCGGGTGATGGGCCTTCGGGCGGCGCTGGCCTTTTTGAGGCGCGAATGGGGTTCGGCGTGGGGGTGCGGGTGCGCGAGTCTACGCCGGAGCACGGTATTTTACCGTTCGCGGTGAATTGCTCGTGCGTCGATGGTTGCGCGTGCAACCAGGCGCGCATCGTTCTACCGGGGTTGGGCGACGGTGTGACGAGTGTGGCTGCATGCGCTGCAGGTTAGCGCTTCACGCGGATTGGGCTCATAACGGGCCCTGCGTTGTCTGATGGCGCTGCGGGTGTAACTTCGCGCGGGATCGATCCGCGAGCCGCTGGGAGTGGCCGGCGCGGCGCCTTTAACCTGCCACCCGGCGTCAACCGGGTTTGATCGGCGAACCGCCGGGCGCGGGCGGCACGACGCTTTTAACTCGGCATCGGCGTCGAACGGTTTTGATCCACGACCCGCCAAGTGCGGCCGGCACGGCGCTTTTAACCCATCATCAAACCGGTTTAACCGGCGACGCGCCAGACACGGCCGGCACGCGCCGCAGGCTCAGTTTGTGAAAGCGCAGCGTCATCAGCAGCGCGACGCTGGCGAGGCCGGCCGCGAGTCCCCACCACAGTCCGCGAGCGCCGAGGCCGAAGTGAAACGCCAGCGTGTAGCCGGTCGGAAAACCGATCGCCCAGTAGCCGAAGGCGGCGGCGATCATCGGTACGCGCGTGTCTTTCAGGCCGCGCAGACAGCCGGAGCCGACCGTCTGCATGCCATCGACGATCTGGAAGATTGCCGCCACGCCGAGCAGCGAACTCGCGAGCTTGACCGTGGCCGCGTTGGCCGGATCGTCGAGATGCAGATAGAGGCCGACGATCCAGTGCGGGGCGGCGATCAGCACGAGGCCCGACAACGTCATGAAAGCGACGCCGAGCGCGAGCGCGACGAAACCAGCGTGGCGCGCGGCGAGCGGCTGGCCGGCGCCGGACCAGAAGCCGACGCGCACGTTCGCCGCCTGGCCTATCGCCAGCGGCACCATGAAGGCCACGGAGGCTACATTCAGCGCGATCTGATGCGCGGCCAGTTGCGACTCGCCGAGCAGGCCGACCATCAGGCCGGTGGCGAGAAAGAGCGTGGACTCGACGCCGTAGGTGATCGCGACCGGCCAGCCGATGCCGAACAGTTCACCCATCAGCGGCACGTTCGGCCGCGTGGCGACGACGAAATGGCGATAACGCGGGCGCAAATGCAGCAGCGCCATCAACACGAGCGCGCTCAGCCAGACGGTGATCGAGGTCGCGGCCGCCGAGCCGAGAAAACCGAGCCGCGGCAGACCATAGGCGCCGTGGATCAGGCCGTAATTCAGAAAACCGTTCACGCCGACGCTCGCCAGCGACACCCACAAAAGCCGTTTGGCCGCGCCGATCGCCGGCAGAAACGACCGCATCAGGCCGACCCCGATCAGGCTGCCGAGCGAGCCCCAACGCAGCACCGCCGAATATTCGCCGACGTTGTGCGCGAGCAGCGCGGGTTCGCCGAAAGCGAGCAGGATCGGCGTGGCGAACGAGAGCAGGAAGAACGCCGGCACCGACAGCAGCACGGACAGCACGAGACCAGTCCAGTAGATGTGCGGCACGCGGCCTTCGTCCTGCGCGCCGCGCGCGTGCGACACGCTCACGCTGACGGAGGTCAACACGCCTTGCAGCAGCGTGACCACCACGAAAAACAGATTTGCGCCGAGGCCGCCGGCGGCGAGCGCGTCGGGGCCGAGCGAGCCGAGCAGGATCGTGTCGGTGACGCCCATCGCCATTTGCGAGAGCTGTGCGATGGCAAGCGGCGCGGCGAGCCGCGCGGTGTCCGCCGCGTGGCGGGTCAGGGTCGGCGGCCGGGCGGCCACACGGGTGATGCCGGATTGAGTCATGGAGCGCCTGGCGGCGGAAGTGGCGACAGTGCGACGGCGGGCGCGACGTGCGCGCGAGCGGAGCCGAGGGCGGCGGCTCGATGAGCCTCGGCGAACGCTCGAGGCGGCCGCCGGCCGAGTGTGTCAGCCGATTGTTGGTCTGTTGAAACAGACAGCTTATTGCTTAGGCGCGGCGATGTCGATGGAATTGGCACAATTTTGGTGCGCCCGTTCCTCCGAGTTTTCGGACTGCGGATTGTGCGTCAGCCCGTGCGTTAGTCCCGTGAATTAGCCCATCGAGTCAGGCCTCGTGAACCGCGATCCGCGTATCCCCTAGCAGCACGACCTGACCCGCGCGGATCTTGCAGGTTTTACGCGTCTCGACCCGGCCGTCGACGGTGACCGCGCCGTCGGCGACCATCATTTTTGCCGAGCCGCCGCTGTCCGCCAGCCCCGTTATCTTCAGGAGATTGTGCAGTTCGACGTAGTCGCCGGTGAGCGTGAAATCGAGGTTGGGCATGGCGTTTGCGCCTCCAGGCAAAGGGTTCGCATCATAAGCCAGAAGCTTGCCCTGGATGAAGTTCGCGGTGTACGCCGCCGTCGTGTGAGCATCTGCAAGCAGATGTTATGCGTTTGTCGGAAAGTGAAACGTTCCGTAACGGTGGTCGTAAAACCCGATCTTCACTCGTAAAGTGCAGGTCAGTAGAGAAAGCCTGCTGGATTTTTATCTGGCAGCGAGCAGACCGGCGAGGCACGCAGAGCGCGCTCATACGGGCTCGAATGTGCAGCGCCAGACAGGTCGCCCGCGTCACAACAACTTGGAGAGGATTAGCCATGACCCAGATTCGTACGCTTCTGATCGGTACCGCCCTGACGGCCCTTGCTTCGACCGCCGCGTTCGCACAGACCGCGCAACCGGCAGCGGGTACGGAAGGCCAGCCGCAGGTTCAGATGCAAGGCAATGACGCGGCCCCCGCCGCGCAGGGCGTGCAGCCGGTGACGCCGGCGCCGACGCGGCTGACGGCGTCGGGCTCGACCGACCCGCTGGTGCAGAAGCGCGACGCCAACGCAAAGGCTAACGCCGAATATCGCGCGTCGAAGAAGGCATCCAAGGCGGAGCTGAAGGAACAGCAGAAGGCCGCCAAGGTGCAGTACAAGGAGCAGGTGCGCGACGCCAAGATCAATCAGAAGGCGGATAAGCAGACCGCCAACAACGAAATGAAGATGAACATGCAAGGCCAGACGGGCGACCAGTCGGACGGCACCGACGTCAAGCATTAAGGCCGGGTTTTGAGCAGGGCGGGTGGCGGCTTGGTTAGCCGCCGCGCCCGCCGCTTTACCGGACTTTCGGGTCCGGGCATTTCGATTCAAGGGAGGTATCGCATGAGCATTGCCAATTCCACGAAGACCACGCTTGTCGCCGCGTTGGTCGCGGGTTGCCTGTCGTCGGCTGCATTCGCGCAGGCTAGCGATCCGGCCGCGGCGCCGGTTACGCATGCCGACAAGAAGGCGGCCAAGGAACAGTCGAAGGCGGACAAGAAGGCTGCGGTCGCGCAGGCCAAGGCCGACAAGAAAAAGACCGATGCCCAGGCCGACGCCGACAAGGCCAGCGCCGACGCAAACGTCAAGGACGCGAAGAAGCAATAGCAGGCTTCGCGGCAGCGGCTGACGCGAGGCGCGTGAGCGTCTCGATGTTGTGCCTGCGAAAAATGGCTCGTGTGCATTCGTGCGACGGGCCATTTTTTTGTGCTCGTGTTCGTGTTCGCTCGCACGGCAGGCGTGAAAACGTGGGCAGCGTATCCGGCTAAAAAAGGGTCGCTTGTCGGCGCAGGTTGTATGGATATACAGTATGCGTCGCCGCTCTGAATTCATCCAACGCCCAGATCAATCGTGCTCTCCGTCGCCGAATCCGCGCCTTCTTCGCCATCCCCGACGTCATCGACGTCCTCGACTTTCGACTCCGCCGCCTGGCTGGCGAAGCTCAACGACGCCCAGCGCGAAGCCGTCGACTACGGCGCCGACACGCCCACCGCACCGCCCGGCGCGTTGCTGGTGATTGCCGGCGCCGGCTCCGGCAAGACCAACACGCTCGCGCACCGGGTCGCCAATCTGGTGGTGAAGGGCGCCGATCCGCGCCGCATCCTGCTGCTGACCTTTTCGCGCCGCGCGGCGCTCGAAATGACCCGGCGCGTCACGCGCATCGCCGGCGCGGCGCTCGGTTCGCGAGCCGCGCTCGCGCAGGGGCTGACGTGGTCAGGCACGTTTCATAGCGTCGGCGCGCGGCTGTTGCGCGAATACGCGGATCTGATCGGCCTCGCGCCGGCCTTCACGATCAACGACCGCGAGGATTCCGCTGACCTCATGAACCTCGTGCGGCACGAGCTCGGCTTGTCGGCGAAAGAGCGGCGTTTCCCGGCCAAGGGCACGTGCTTTGCCATTTACTCGCGCGTCGTGAACACCGGCGCGTCGCTCGGCCAGGTGCTGGACAAGGCATTCCCGTGGTGTCGCGAATGGGAGGCCGATCTGCGCATGCTGTTCGCGGCTTATGTCGAGGCGAAGCAGAAGCAGAGCGTGCTCGACTACGACGATCTGCTGCTTTACTGGTCGCACATGGCCGCCGAGCCGGGCATCGCCGCCGACCTGTCGGGACGCTTCGACCACGTACTGGTCGACGAATATCAGGACACCAACCGTCTGCAGGCGTCGATCCTGCTCGCGTTGAAGCCGGATGGCCGCGGCCTGACCGTGGTCGGCGACGACGCCCAGTCGATCTATTCGTTTCGCGGCGCGACCGTGCGCAATATTCTCGATTTCCCCGCGCATTTCGATCCGCCGGCCAAACAGGTCACGCTCGAGCGCAATTACCGCTCGAGCGCGCCGATCCTGGCGGCGTCGAACGCGGTGATCGAGCTGGCCAGCGAGCGCTACACGAAGAATCTGTGGACCGACAAGGCGTCGGCGCAGCGCCCGCGTCTCGTGACGGTCGCCGACGAGGCCGATCAGGCTCGCTACATCGTCGAGCAGGTGCTGGAAGCGCGCGAGCAGGGCATGAAGCTGAAGTCGCAGGCTGTGCTGTTCCGCGCCGCGCACCACAGCGCCGCGCTGGAGATCGAACTGACCCGGCGCAATATTCCGTTCGTCAAGTTCGGCGGGCTGAAGTTTCTCGACTCGGTGCACGTGAAAGACGTGCTTGCCGTGTTGCGCTGGGCGGAAAATCCGCGTGACCGCGTGGCCGGCTTTCGTGTCGTGCAGTTGCTGCCGGGCGTGGGACCGGCCACCGCGGCCAGGGTGCTCGACGAGGTCGTCGCGTGCGCGGGCAGCGGCAATCCCGCCGACACCGCCGGCGGCGCGCTGGCCGCCTTCACCGCGCCGGCTCGGGCGCAGGAAGACTGGCATCCGTTCGTCAAGCTGATGTCGAGCATCTACGGGCGCCAGACGCCATGGCCCGCCGAGTTCGAAATGGTGCGCCGCTGGTATGAGCCGCATCTCGAGCGCAATCACGAAGACGCGGCGATCCGTCACGCGGACGTGTCGCAGATGGAAAGTATCGCGGGCACGTATGCATCGCGTGAACGGTTTCTGACCGAGTTGACGCTCGACCCGCCCGACGCCACCAGCGACGAATCCGGCGTGCCGCTGATCGACGAGGACTACCTGATCCTGTCCACGATTCACTCGGCGAAGGGGCAGGAGTGGCGCAACGTGTTCGTGCTGAACGGCGTGGACGGCTGCATTCCGTCCGATCTCGGAACCGGCAGCGAAGAGGAAATCGACGAGGAGCGCCGTCTGCTTTATGTGGCGATGACGCGCGCGAAAGAGGACCTGCATATCGTCGTGCCGCAACGCTTTTACGTGCACAACCAGACGCATATGGGGGATCGTCACGTGTGGGCATCGCGCACGCGCTTCATTCCCGCGCATCTGATGCCGTTGTTCGATGCCTATGCATGGCCGCGCGTCGCGATGCCGAGCGCGCCGACGGCGGCCGGGCTGGCCGCGGCGGCGCAGGCGAAGATCGAGATCGGCGCGAAACTCAGGAAAATGTGGGATTGAGAGCGGCGGCGGTGCGGGCTTCTATGCCACGCGTCTATGCCGTTCTCTGATGCAATGTGTGGCCAGGCGTGCCAGTTCTGCGCGCGCCTGCGGCGTCTGAGCGGGCGCGACGTTCAGGCAGCGCCCTCGATCGGTGGAACTCAGAACGATGTGGGATTGGGAACGCGGCGCGCGCTCCTGTTCGCGTCAACCGAGAGGCGATCCAGGCTGACTAAACGACGCGCCTAGATCGTCGGCCTGGTCTGTTGTTCTGCGCAATGTCTCTAGAGCGGCGAACGGATGCCGCTGTTGGCCCCTGGACTCAGTGATAGTTTCCGAAGCTCTTCCGCCTCAGCGCGGCTGCGATTGCCGCTGCTGCTGTTGCTGCGGCGCCGGACGCGGCGGCACGAAGAAATTGCGCAGCCAGGCCGCCATCCGCGAAAACACGTCGTACGGCTCTTCCACGAAAATTTCCGGCTTGAGAAGGCGCAGGAATTCCATGATCTGCTGCGCTTCCTGCTTCTGGAACGAGCCGTGCGAAATACCCAGCCGCAGCAGCCCGCGCAGTTCGCCGAGCTTCTCGCGCGCCGTGCTGCCCACGCTAGTTTCGCACGCCACCTTGGCCTCGTAGACACGCTGACGCAGCGATTCCACCAGCCGCCACGCGGGCGTCTGCATGACTTCCTCGAGCGCCTGAATATCCTGCGCCGCGCTCTTGATCTGCGCGGCAAGCGGGTCGATGAGCGCGGCGTCGCCTTCCGCTTCCTTGACGATCGCCGCCGCCCAGTCGCGGCACTGCTTGGCCAGTTCCTCCGGCGTCCATTCCGAGCGGGCGGCGAAGCCGAAGCCGAACTCGCCCGCCTGCCGCATCAGAATCGCGACGACATCCGGAAATTCCTTGTCCAGTGTGCGTTTGGCCCACGCGTATTGGCCGCCTTGCAACATCCGCTGAACCGCGTGTTCGGTCAGCGGCACCATGTTGTCGAGCAGCTTGGCGCGCAAAAAATCCTCAAACGACGGCGTCGCGAACTGCGGATCGAGCTTCAGCGATACCCGCAGAAAAGCGTCGAAATCCTTGCGCAGCGTCGCGATGGTCTCGTCTTTGAGCGTGAGGGTGATTTGACCCATGTGTTATCCCGTTTGGTCCTGCCGCGCGGCCTCGCCACACCGTCCGGCCGCGCGGGCCTTGGGAGACGCGGCGTTCGATGCCGGCGCGCTTGATTGCTGCCTGATGCCGCATCACCAGCGGGACGTATCCCGACGAGCGGACCTCGACTGCATAACGGCGGATCGTGGGGAAACTTAAGGGAGTGCGGGGCGGGGCCGCCCGCTTTAGAAGGAAGCGTCGCCCGGCTTGCGCAGACATGGCGCGAGCCGGGCGACGCTGTCGCTGCCTTGAAAGCGGCGTGCGTCTATTTCAGCACGACGCATTGCCAGACGAAAAACACCGTCAGCCCGACGGCGATGGTCAGCAGCGGCCGCCGCGTCAACGCGCTGACGAGCACCGCGGCCAATGCGCCGACCAACTGGGGATTGCGCCAGGTCAGCTCGGCGTCGCCGCCGTGCGGCGCAACCGCCATCGGCACGATGATCGCGGTCAGCACGGTGACCGGCACGAAGCCGAGCGCGGTGCGCACCAGCGGCGGAAACACCAGCCGGTCTCCGAGCACGAAGACAGCGGCGCGGATCACCCACGTGATCGCCGCCATGCCGAGAATCAGGAAGACGTAGTTCATCGCGATGCCTCCGCGGTTTTGCCGTTGCCGCGCAGGTTGGGCCGCGACGTCGACAGCAGCACGCCGATCGCCACGCCCGCGAACACCGCGCCAAGCAAACCGAGTTTGTACGGCCACGCCTGCCAGAAGAAGGCCAGCATGCCCGAGGTGACGGCCGCCGCGATGTAGCGCAGCGCGACGAGTTGCGGCACGACGATCGCGATGAACGTGGCGACCATGGCGAAATCGAGGCCGAGCGATTGCAGGTCCGGGAAAGCCGCGCCGAACAGCAGGCCGGCGGCGGTCCAGAGCTGCCAGTTCAGATACATGGCCAAGCCGGCGCCGAAGAAGTAATGCGGCCCGACCGTGCCGGGCTCCCGATGCCGGTAGTGTTCCCACGCGACGGCGAAAACTTCGTCGGTGAGCAGCGCGCCGAGCACCCAGCGCCAGCGTGCCGGCAGATGCGCGACGTGCGGGGCGAGCGTGGCGCTGTACAGCACATGGCGCAGATTAACGACGAGCGTGGTCGCCCAGACGACGGCAAAACTCGCGTGTCCGGCAATCAGGCCGAGCGCGATGAACTGCGCGGAGCCGGCGAACACGACGAGCGACATCAACTGGCCGTGCCATAGATGCAACGGGCCGGATGCGACGAGAGTGCCGAAAATGACGCCGAAAGGGGCCGCGCCGACCATCATCGGGATGATGTCGCGCGCGCCTGCGGTGAACTCTTTGAAATGGCTTGGGCTCGTGGGCCGGCCTGCGGTGGAATGGGTCAATCTAGCCTCCTTGATTCGGGAAGCATAGCGGCGGAGGTCGGGCGGGGCTTGTACGTTCTTGCGGATGGGCAATGGTTCGATGCGGAGGCGGCGCGCGCCAGGCCGTTACATGCCATGCGGCTGGAATGAGCAAATAACATGGCACGCAGAGGTCGCCGGTAACGTGGGTGTTGGCATCGTGTCCGGCGGTTGGGTTGATCGGGGCCACGGCGCGCCGGAGGCAGCCGTTCGCGTACTTGCGAGCACATGGGATGGCCGAGGCAGCAGGCCGTGGGCCGAAGTACGCACTTGCGTCGTGTCGTGCGGCTGGCGTACTTGAGGTTGCAGGACGCGCAGTTCGCCCACGACGCACGCAGCCGCGCCGCGTCAAACGCCCTGCCAGCGCCCGGGCGGCACGCCGAACATGCGTCGGAAGTGTCGCGTGAAGTGGCTCTGGTCCGTGAAGCCGCTGGCGGCGGCGACCTCCGTGACGGAAACGCCCGCGCGCAGCGGCGCGAGCGCGCGCTGCAAGCGCACCTGATTGCGCCACGCGTGGGGCGGCAGACCAGTCGTCTGGGTGAAAAGACGCGCCGCGTGGAACGGCGAGAGTCCCGCGACCTGGGCCACTTCAGCGAGCGTGACGGGCTCGACGAGGTCGCCCGTCAGGCGATCCTGCATGATCGTTACGCGAGCGTCGTCGGTGGCGAGGCGTGAAGGCGCGGGTTGGGTCTGCGCATAGCGCACCAGCAGCGTGGACAAGGCGTCGAGCATGGCGGCTTCGGCAGCGAGCGCGTCGCCGCCCGCCTCCAGCAGACGATGCGCGTGCGCCAGCCGCGCGGCCAGATCCGGATCGCGGATCACACCAGGCGCAAACCACGGCAACGCCTGAGGCTTGCCGCTGACCTCGTTGGCGAGGGCGTGGATGAAATCCACCGGCGCGTACATCACGCGATATCGCCAGCCCGCCTCGACCGCCTTCGAGCCCGTGTGCAACTCGCCGGGATTGATGATGGGTACGCTGCCGGCTTCGGCGACGTAGTCGGAACCGAGATACCGATACCCCTCGGCGCCCGCCACGATCACTGGAATCGTGTACGCGTCGTGCCAATGCGGCGTGAATTCGTGATCGTGATATTCGGCCGTGAGCAGGTCCGCGCCGGGCAAGAGCGGCGTACGCCAGTAGCGGGCGGAATCCTGGAAACGGTGTGCGGCGGTCATGATGAAAGTCCGGCTGGACCGGTCAGTGTAGCGCGTCGCGACCATGGCGCGTCATGCGCTGATGTGCCAGCCGACTGCGTTTTGCCGTAGGGCAGGGTCTACTTGACCGGGATCGTTGTACCGGCCGGCATCGGCACGGCGCTCACACTGTTCTTCGCGCTGCCGCTGACCACGCGGTCGCTGTAGGTGAGATACACGAGCGAGTTGCGCTTCGCGTCGACCACCCGCACCACATGCAACGACTTGAAGATGAACGACATGCTCACCGAGAACACGTCGGCCTGCTTCTTCACCGGACCCGTGAAGTGGATTTCACCGACCTGCCGGCAGGCGATCGACGCTTCGGTCGGGTCTTCAGCGATGCCGAGCGTACCCTTGACGCCGCCGGTGCGTGCCCGCGACACGTAGCAAGTCACGCCTTGAACCATCGGATCGTCATAGGCCTCGACGACCACGCGGTCGGAACCGGTGACGCGGAAATTGGTATTGACGCTGCCGACTTCTTCGCCATGCGCCGAAGGCAGCAGGAGGGCGGCAGCCGCCGCAAGCGAGATGCGCAACAAAGTGGGTTTCATGGGATGAGCTTGCCGGAAATTGAGCGCCCGGATTGGGCGCGGGTTGTGCGCCAGGAAATCGTCATCGTATAACGGCGGGCGGGTCAGATGGCCAATGATCCAGCCGGCGCGCCGGTCGTAGCGGCGCGATCACGGCGTCGGCCAGAACAGGGCAACATGGTTTGGCAGCGTGCGGCGCGCAAAAAGAAAAAGGCCCGCACGGATGCGGGCCTTTCAAATTTTTTGGCTCCTCGACCTGGGCTCGAACCAGGGACCTACGGATTAACAGTCCGGCGCTCTACCGACTGAGCTATCGAGGAACAGCAGTACAACTTGATTAACTACAGCTTGATCTACATAAAAAAGCCCGTCTTGGTTAACGGGCTTTTGCAATTCTTGGCTCCTCGACCTGGGCTCGAACCAGGGACCTACGGATTAACAGTCCGGCGCTCTACCGACTGAGCTATCGAGGAACAGAACAACAAACAGCAGAGAAACGAAATTGTAGGAGGAGCTTAAGCGCCTGTCAATACCCTGCGTTCATCTCGATTTCATTCGAATTCGACTGCAGACGCGACAGGCAGCGAGGCTCAACGTGCGAGCAGCTCGAGCTTTTCCTTCACGTCCTTGAACTCGTCGGCTTCCGGCAGCGGTGCCTTGGTCTTGGTGATGCTCGGCCAGTTCTTCGCGAGCTCGGCATTCAGCTCGATGAAGTTCTGCTGGTCGCCCGGCACGTCTTCTTCGGCATAAATGGCGTTCACCGGGCATTCGGCCACGCACACGGCGCAGTCGATGCATTCATCGGGGTCGATCGCGAGGAAGTTGGGACCTTCGCGAAAGCAGTCCACCGGGCACACATCGACACAGTCGGTATAGCGGCACTTGATGCAGCTTTCGGTCACAACGTGAGTCATTCAGGCAGCTCCTGCATGCGGTATCTGGGGAGGCGGAAACGCCAAAAGCGCTATTGTATCGTAACGTCAAGAGGCACATGCAGCATCGCGCAAGACCGTTTATACGTTTTCGTGATTAGTTTATGACGTCCGCCCGGTGGCTCTCCCGAGCGCCCGGCGCGGGAGTCTGCCGGCGCGCTGAATACCGGCGCATTCGGGTAACATGCGTCAGGCCGGTGCGCACGGGGCGTGCCGTCGCGCATGGGTGAGTCGGGCCTTCGTGTCAGGCCTTCCGTTTCTCCGCAGTCCAGTTCGCACCATCATGATTATTACTTCGCTGCTCGACACCGATCTGTACAAGTTCACGATGATGCAAGTGGTGTTGCATCACTTTCCCGCGGCGAACGTGGAGTATCGCTTCCGCTGCCGTACGCCGAATGTCGATCTCGTACCGTACATCGGCGAGATTCGCGACGAAGTGCGCAAGCTCTGCCAACTGCGCTTCACCGACGACGAACTCGACTACCTGCGGCGCATGCGCTTCATCAAGGGCGACTTCATCGAGTTTCTCGCGCTGTTCCATCTGAACGAAAAATACATTTCGATCGAACCGTCGCCGAAGGGCAATGGCGAAATCGACATCGAGATCAAGGGACCGTGGCTGCATACGATCCTGTTCGAGATTCCGATGCTCGCGATCGTCAACGAAGTCTACTTCCGCAATACGCAGCAAAAGCCGGACTACAGCGAAGGGCGCGGGCGCCTCGTCGACAAGATCCAGCTGCTCGGCGCGCGTCCGGAATTCGCCGACTGCAAGATCGCCGACTACGGCACACGCCGTCGCTTCTCGAAGCAATGGCACGAGGAGGTGATCCTCAAGCTCAAGGAAGGCCTCGGCGAGCAGTTCGCCGGCACCAGCAACGTGTTCTACGCGATGAAGCACAGCCTCACGCCGCTCGGCACGATGGCGCACGAATACCTGCAGGCATGTCAGGCGCTCGGTCCGCGGCTGCGCGATTCGCAGATCTACGGCTTCGAAATGTGGGCCAAGGAATACCGCGGCGACCTCGGCATCGCGCTCTCCGATGTGTACGGCATGGAGGCGTTTTTGCGCGACTTCGACATGTACTTCTGCAAACTGTTCGACGGCGCGCGCCACGATTCCGGCGATCCGTTCGACTGGGGCGAACGCCTGCTCAAGCACTACGAAGCGAACCGCTGCGACCCGCGCACCAAGATCCTCGTGTTCTCCGACGCGCTCGACATTCCCAAAGTGCTGCAACTCTACGAGCGCTTCCGCGGCCGCTGCAAGCTGGCGTTCGGCGTGGGCACGAATCTGACCAACGACCTCGGCTATAACCCGCTGCAGATCGTCATCAAGATGGTCCGCTGTAACGGTCAGCCGGTGGCGAAGCTGTCGGACTCGCCTGGCAAGAACATGTGCGAAGACAAGGCTTATCTCGCCTATCTGCGCCAGGTGTTCGGCATTGCGCAACCCGAGGAAGAGGCGGCGAAGTAACGCGGTTCGTCGCTAGCTGTCAGTAGCTTATGCCGCGCTTGCGATGCGCGGCAATAGGCCGTTCGGCCAGGGTGTTCGCGCGCAGGGTGGCCGGTATAATTCTCGCCATATCGTACGGCTGTCGACACGAGGATTTTGCACATGGACACATCGCTCGCACGCCGCAACATCCTGGCGCGCATTCGCGCGGCACAAGGGCGTGAGCCCAAGCCGTCAGCTTCCGAGCGCGAGGCCGCCGCGGACTATCTCGCGCGCCATCCTGCCGGCCCGCGTCCGGAGATGCCGGTTGACCTCGTTGCGCACTTCATTGAAGAAGCGCAAAAAATGGCGACCACGGTGGACTCGGTTGCAGCACTGAGCGACGTGCCGGCCGCGGCGCACCGCTACCTCACGCAGCATGCATTGCCGCTGCAAGCCATCGCCTGGCAAACGCTGCAAGATCTGCATTGGGCCGAAGCCGGCCTCACCGTCGAATTTCGCAAGCCGCAAGACGGCGACGTAGTCGGTCTTACCGGCTGCTTCTGCGCGACCGCCGAGACCGGCACGCTAGTGCTGCTGTCGGGACCGGAAACTTATGCGTCGGCCGGTCTGCTTCCGGAAACGCACATTGCGATCGTGCCGGCTTCTCGCATCGTCTCGGGTCACGAAGAGGCGTTCGCACTGATCCGCAAGGAACGCGGCGAACTGCCGCGCGCGGTCAACTTCGTCTCCGGGCCTTCGCGGACCGGCGATATCGAACAGACCATCGTGCTCGGCGCGCATGGGCCTTACCGGGTGCATGTGATCGTCGTGCAGGGCGCCTGAGCGGCAAGCACGGCCGTGCCGCAAAACGCATGCTCCGATGCGCGGTCGCAATCAATAACAAGGACTTCAAACCTATGAAAGGACGTGCCGTCTGGACGGGCATGGCGCTCGCGGCTGCATTGACGCTGGCCGGCTGGCCGCAGCTGGCGTCGGCCGCCACGCTCGACGGCGCGACCTTGTCGGCGCTGTGGGGACTGCCGTTCGCGGGCGTGCTGCTGTCGATCGCGGTATTTCCGTTGATCGCGCCGGCGTTCTGGCATCACCATTTCGGCAAGATCGCGGCGGCGTGGGCGCTGGTGTTTCTCGTGCCGTTCGCGCTCAACTACGGCAGCAGCGCCGCATTCGGCACGCTCGTGCATGCGCTGCTTGAAGAATACATACCGTTCATCGTGTTGCTGACGGCGCTCTACACCGTGGCGGGCGGCATCTGCGTGCGCGGCAATCTGCATGGCACGCCGCGCCTGAACACCTCGATCCTCGCGCTCGGCACTTTGTTCGCGAGCATCATGGGCACGACCGGTGCCGCCATGTTGCTGATCCGTCCGTTGCTGCGCGCCAACGACAATCGCAAGCACGTCATTCACGTAGTCGTGTTTTTTATCTTCCTCGTGGCCAACGCGGGTGGTTCGCTTTCGCCGCTGGGCGACCCGCCGCTCTTTCTCGGCTTTCTGCAAGGCGTGAGTTTTTTCTGGACCACCACGCACCTCGCGCTGCCGATGCTGTTCGTCTGCGGCGTGCTGCTGGTCGGGTTCTATGCGCTGGACTCGCACTATTTTCATCGGCGCGAAGAAGAGCGCTCGCGTTTTCTCGATCCGACGCCCGACACGCCGCCGCTCGGCATCGACGGCAAAATCAATTTTGTGTTGCTTGCCGCCGTAATCGCGCTCGTGCTGATGAGCGGGCTGTGGAAACCTGGCGTGGAATTCGAGGTGTTCGGCACGCATGTGGCGCTGCAAAACGCCGTGCGCGATGCCGCGCTGATCTGCGTCACCTTGCTCTCGTTGGCGCTTACGCCGCGCGCGGCTCGCGCGGGCAACGACTTCAACTGGGCGCCGATCGAAGAAGTGGCCAAACTTTTCGCCGGCATCTTCGTGACGATCGCGCCGGTCATCACGATTTTGCGCGCGGGCGAGGCGGGTGCGTTCGCGGGCATCGTCCATCTGGTCAACGACGCCTCGGGCCAGCCGCACGATCTGATGTACTTCTGGGCGACCGGACTGCTATCTTCGTTCCTCGACAACGCGCCGACTTACCTCGTGTTCTTCAACCTGGCCGGCGGCGACGCGCAGACGCTCATGACCACCGGCGCCACCACGCTCGCGGCGATCTCCGCCGGCGCGGTGTTCATGGGCGCGAACACGTATATCGGCAATGCGCCGAACTTCATGGTGAAGGCAATCGCGGAATCGCGCGGTGTTCGCATGCCGGGTTTTTTCGCGTATCTGGGCTGGTCAGCCGCGGTGTTGTTGCCGCTTTTTCTTGTCACCGGCTGGCTCTTTTTTTGACGCCGAGGCAATCGAACTCGACGCGCTTACGGAGAATTGCAATGCAGAAGATCCTCGTCGCCCGTCCGATCTTTCCCGATGTGATCGAACGGCTCAAACAATATTTCGACGTCGACTGGAATCAGGGCGACGTGTTGGCCGCCGACGAACTGAAGCGCCGTCTCGCGGATAAAGACGGCGCCCTGACCGCGGGCGACCCGGTCGGTGCCGCCGAGCTCGCGGCGGCGCCGCGTCTGCGTGTGGTGTCGAATATGGCGGTGGGCTACAACAACTTCGACGTGGCCGCTTTCAACGCGGCCAACGTGCTCGGCACGAACACGCCGGACGTGTTGAACGAATCGACAGCGGACTTCGGCTGGGCGTTGATGATGGCGGCGGCGCGCCGCATCACCGAATCGGAGCACTGGCTGCGCGGGGGCCAATGGCAGAAGTGGGCGTATGACGCGTTCCTCGGCAGCGATTTGCACGGCTCGACGCTCGGCGTGATCGGCATGGGCCGTATTGGCCAGGCGCTCGCGCGTCGCGCGAAGGGCTTCGACATGCAGGTGATTTATCACAATCGTTCGCGCGTGGCGCCCGAGATCGAGGCTGAGTTGAACGCGGAGTATGTATCGAAGCAGGACCTGTTGCGGCGTGCGGATCACGTCGTGCTCGTACTGCCGTACACGAAGGAGAACCATCACACGATCGGAGCGGCTGAACTCGCGCTGATGAAACCGACCGCGACGCTTACGAATATCGCGCGAGGCGGCATCGTCGATGACGCAGCGCTGGTCGAAGCATTACGCTCGAAGCAGATTGCCGCCGCTGGTCTCGATGTGTTCGAAGGCGAGCCCAATCTGAATCAGGATCTGCTCAGCGTACCGAATGTCGTGCTGACGCCGCACATTGCCAGCGCGACTGAAGCCACGCGCCGCGCCATGGCGAATCTCGCCGCGGACAATCTGATCGCGGGCCTGGGCGAAGGTCCGCGCGCGGGGCGGCCGCCGAACCCGGTCAACCCCGAGGTCATCGGCAAGGCGCGTTCATGACAATGTATCTGGTGGTGGCCGTCGCCGTGCTGGCGGTCGCCTTGGTTATCGCACTGGCCTTGCTGATGCGCGGGCATAGCCGCACGGAGGACAACGAGCAGTTCGAGTTGCTCAACGAACGCATCGACGTGGCGGCCGACGCGCAAGCGCACGCCTATGAGCGGCTTGAGCGGCAACTGCGCAATGACATCGCCGAGACGGCGCGCGTGTCGCGCACCGAACAGAGCAGCGGCTTCGCGCACTTTCAGCAGACGCTGGCCGCGCAGTTCAGCAGCATGACGACGGTGCAGGCCGGCAAGATAGACGGCTTCGCGCAACAGCTCGACGCCGTGCGCCACAGTCTGCAGGCGCAGGCCCAGCAGGCGCGCGACGAACAAGGCCGCTCGCTCAAACAGTTCGGCGATACGCTAAGCCTGCAATTGGGGCAGCTCACCGAGGCGAACGACCGCCGCTTCGCCGAAGTGCGCGCGACCATCGAACAGCGGCTGAAGGATATCGAGGCGAACAACTCGCTCAAGCTCGACGAAATGCGCCGCACCGTCGACGAAAAATTGCACGCTACGCTTGAACAGCGTTTGGGTGAGTCGTTCAAGCTGGTGTCGGACCGGCTCGAACAGGTGCACCGTGGACTGGGCGAGATGCAGACGCTGGCCGCCGGCGTCGGTGATCTGAAAAAGGTTCTTACCAATGTGAAGACGCGGGGCACGTGGGGTGAAGTGCAGCTCGAAGTGTTGCTCGAGCAATTGCTCACCGCTGACCAGTACGCGAAAAACATTGCGACTGTGCCGAGAAGCGCGGAGCGCGTCGAGTTTGCGATCAAGCTGCCGGGGCGAGCGGAGCAGGGCGCTTCGGCCACACCTGTGTGGCTGCCCATCGACGCCAAATTTCCGCGTGAAGACTACGAACGTCTGATCGAAGCGCAGGAGCGCGCCGATCCGGTTGCGGTGGAAGAAGCGTCACGCGCGCTCGAAGCGCGGATTCGTGCCGAGGCGCGCACGATCGCGGAGAAGTACGTGTCGCCGCCGCACACCACCGACTTCGCGCTGCTGTTTTTGCCGACGGAAGGTCTATACGCGGAAGTGCTGCGTCGGCCGGGCCTGACGGACCTGCTGCAACGCGACTATCGGGTGACGATTGCGGGGCCGACAACGCTGACCGCCTTGCTCAATAGTTTGCAGATGGGTTTCCGCACGCTCGCGATCGAGAAGCGATCGAGCGAGGTGTGGCAGGTGCTCGGCGCGGTGAAAACGGAGTTCGGCAAATTTGGTGATGTGCTGGCCAAGACGAAGGCGCAACTGGAAACTGTGACGCGTTCTATTGAAGCGGCGGAAACGCGCACACGCGTCATGAGCCGAAGACTGCGCGATGTCGAAGCGTTGCCGGGTGAAGAGGCTAGTGGGTTGCTCGGCGATGCGCTGTCGGGTGTGGATCCCGACGAGCCATAGCGCAGTGGCGCTAGTGGTTTGCTAGTCATGGCGGCGTGGCAAGTCGGCTCCGCGAAAACCAACGCAAGAATACGCTGGCGCTTGCTCAGGCGCCTGCGCCCGCCGCCAGCTGCTCCAGCGCTTCGCCCGCCAGACGCACCACGCGCCAATCCGGCATGACAGCCGCGCCCAACTTTTCATAGAAGCTGATGGCCTGCTTGTTCCAATCGAGCACGGTCCATTCGAACCGCCCGCACTGCCGTTCCACCGCCAATGCGGCAAGACGCTGCAACAACGCGGTGCCAAGACCGCTACCGCGTTGCGAGGGTTGCACGTAGACGTCTTCGAGATACAGTCCGCGCTTGCCGACAAAGCTCGAGTAATTGTGAAAGAACAGCGCATAGCCGACGATGCCGCCTTCGCTCTCCGCCACCAACCCTTCAATGGAAGGCCGCGCGCCGAACAGCGCGTCGCGCAAGCCGTCTTCCGTCGCAACGAACACGTGCGTGAGGCTTTCGAACTGCGCAAGTTCGTACGTCAGCGCGAAGATGGCGCCGGTGTCCGCGGGCGTGGCGGCGCGGATCGTCGCGGGCATCAGGCCTCTTCCGGCGCGTCGGTCAATTGGATTTCAATACCGCCGAAGCGCGACGCCACCCAGTTGTACGCATGACAGGCGATCCACAGCAGGATGAAACCGAGAATCGCATTCAGCAGCAGCGCGCTGAACACCGTGCTCAGTTCCACCGAACCGTAGCGCACGAACGCGACCAGCACGCCCAGCAGCACGATCGGCACCGAAAACGTCAGGTACACGAGGATCAGTGCTTTGGCCGTCTGTCCCGGTGCAATGAACGAGATCTGTTTTTTCATGTAAGTCAAACCCGTGTGTCGTAGTGGTAATGGGTAAAGCAGTCAATGAGCGCTGGCGGGTGCGTTGCTTCAGCCCCGCGTGCGCCGTCAGATGAGACCGTCGAACAGCATGATCGCGACGCGCTCTCCTTCGGCGACCTCGCCGTCATCGTGCCCGAGCACGATGAAGCAATTGGCTTCGCTCATCGAACTCAGCACGCCGGAGCTTTGCGAACCGGTCGGCGTGACGTGCCATTGTCCATGCGCGTCCTGTTCCGCGACGCCGCGTTGAAATTCGGTGCGCCCGGCGCGTTTGCGGATGGCCCGGCGGCTCATGGCGTGGATGACCGGCAGCGGTTGCGGCGTGGCGCCGGACATCAGCAGCAGCACTTCTCGCACGATCTGATAGAACGCCACCATCACGGCGACCGGATTTCCCGGCAAACCGAAGAATAACGCGGGAAGCCCGAGGCCCGGCCGCTCGCCGGACCAGACGCGGCCGAAGGCGAGCGGGCGGCCCGGGCGCATGGCGAGACTCCAGAACGCGACGTCGCCGAAAGTTTGCAGCAGTTGCTTGGTGAAATCCGCCTCGCCGACCGAGACGCCGCCCGAGGTCAGCACCACGTCGGCGTTCGCCGCGGCGCTGCGCAAGGCGGCTTCCATCGCGGCGGGCTCGTCGCGCACCACGCCGAGGTCGAGCGTGTCGACGTTCAGGCGCCGCAGCATGGCAAACAGCGTGTAGCGGTTGCTGTCGTACACGCAACCCGGATCGAGCGGCTCGCCGAGCGAGCGCAATTCGTCGCCGGTCGAGAAGAAGGCGACGCGTAGACGCCGCCTCACATTGACTTCGCCGATACCGAGCGAGGCCAGCAAACCGAGATCCGACGCGCGCATGATGCGGCCCGCCCGCAGCGCGGCATGACCGCGCGCGAGGTCTTCGCCAGCGAGACGCCGGTTTGCGCCGGCCGCCACGGCGTTGGCCGCAAACCGGATCGAATCGGCATCGGCGCCGCGCTCGACGAGTTCTTGCGGCACGACCGTGTCGCAGTCGGCCGGCATGCATGCGCCGGTCATGACGCGCACGCATTGCGCGGCCTCGACGCGGCCCGCGAACGGATGCCCGGCCAGCGCCTTGCCGACGACCGCCAGTTCGACAGTGGCCGCGCCCGTGGCGAGCGCCGCGCGGTTGAACGCGTAGCCGTCCATGGCGGAGTTGTCGTGCGACGGGACGTCGATCGGCGACACGATATCGCCCGCGAGCACGCGGTCGAGCGCGTCGCGCAAGGCCACGCGTTCAACCGCCGTGACGGGCACGGCCCACTGGCGAACAATCGCCTGTGCGGCCGGGACAGGTAGCGCGTGAGGATCGTACTGCGCGACGCAGCGGGAAAATTCGTTAGACGTGGTCATGAAGAGCTGAGCGTCGCGACCGGCGGCGGGTGCGGGAGCGGCGGTTGCCGTGCGGCCGGAGCGGGATTTCAACCGGGGCCTCAATCACGCTGGAGGTCGGCGAGTTCTTGTAGCGAATTGATATTGTAAAACGCGCGCTCGTCGGTAAAGACGACTTCCACCGTCTTGTGGCGCGCGTACCACGCGCGAACTTTACGCTCGCCGGCTTCCAGAAAGCCCGACAGATCGTGCGCGAGGCTCGTGCGAATGAGCGCGAAGACGGGATGCAAGGACGTTTGGCCGTGCGCGTCGATAGTGGTGACCGTGGCAACGTCGGCTGCGTTCGAGTCCAGCGCGTACGCGAGGCGATCGGCCAGATTGGCGGGCAGCCACGGCGAGTCGCAGGGCGCACTGAGCACATAGCCGGTCGCGGCTACGCGCAACCCGGCAAGCAGGCCGGCTAGCGGGCCTGGAAATCCAGCTAGGGTGTCCTCCACCACCGTAGCGCCGAACGGCGCGCCGAGTACGTTGTAAGTCTCGAGGTGACGATTGGCGCTGATCAGAAGGGCGCCGGTTTGCGGCGCGAGGCGCTTGAGCACATGCGCGGCGAGCGGTTCGCCGTGCAGCATTTGCAGGCCCTTGTCGGCGCCGCCCATGCGCATGCCGCGGCCGCCCGCTAGCAACAGTCCGGTAATGTGTTCGCGCGCCGGCCTCATGCGCCGCCGCTCAGCCGCCGATGTACGACATTTCGACGCGACGGCCATCCCGCGCGCGCGAATCGGCTGAGGCGCTGCCGCGCAGTTGCGAATAGCGGTCGCCACGGTCCTGCCAGATTTCGGCGATGGCGGTGGCGATGTCGGCATCGCTCGCGCCGTTGCGCACCAGCGCGCGCAGGTCGTGCCCGGACGAAGCGAACAGACACAGGTAGAGCTTGCCTTCGGTCGACAGGCGCGCACGCGTGCAACTGCCGCAAAAGGCGCGTGTCACGCTCGAAATTACGCCGATCTCGCCGCCGCCGTCCATGTAACCCCAGCGCTGCGCGGTCTCGGCGGCGCTGTGCGCTTCGAGCGGCGCGAGCGGGAAATGCTCGGCAATGCGCATGACGACGTCGGCGGACGGCAGCACTTCCGTCATGTTCCAGCCGTTCGACGTGCCAACGTCCATGTATTCGATAAAGCGCAGTACCGCGCCCGAGCCTTTGAAGTGACGTGCCATCGGCACGATTTCGCTGTCGTTGGTGCCGCGCTTGACGACCATGTTCACCTTGACCGGCGCGAGCCCCACCGCGTGCGCTGCGGCAATGCCGTCCAGCACGTCGCCGACGGCGAAATCCGCGTCGTTCATGCGACGAAATAACGTGTCGTCGAGCGCGTCGAGACTCACCGTGACGCGCGTCAAACCGGCGTCTTTCAGGCTGCGCGCCTTGCGTTCCAGCAGCGAACCGTTGGTGGTCAACGTCAGATCGAGCGGACGGCCCGCCGGCGTGGTCAGTTGCGCGAGGCGTTCGATCAGGAATTCCAGATTTTTGCGCAATAGCGGTTCGCCGCCCGTCAGACGGATTTTCTCGACGCCATGTGCGACGAACAGCCGCGCCAGCCGTTCGATTTCCTCGAAGCTCAGCAAGGCGCTGTGCGGCAAAAACGTGTAGTCCTTGTCGAACACCGCGCGAGGCATGCAATAGACGCACCGGAAATTGCAGCGATCCGTGACCGAAATGCGCAGGTCGCGCAGCGGCCGCGCGAGCGTGTCGTGCAGCGCGCCGCTGGGCGTCTGCACGGGGCCGGCGATAACCGGCACGGCGCTGAGATCGGCAACAGGGATGATGCGTCGGGACATGAATTGCTTCGATGAATTACGGCGGTTAGTGCTTGAAATCAAAGCTAGATATTCATTCTATCGGAAATGATTCGGGCAGCGCTGGCACCCCGGCTCGTGTCGGGGTATACGGGGAGTGGCGTACCGCGGCGTGCCCGGGCTGCGGCGCGAGCCCATGAAAACAAAAAGCCCGCCAGTGAGGGCGGGCTTTTCGAATGCGGCAGGGCAGCTTACTGCGGGTGCTGGCCTGTTTCCACCTGTTGCATTGGCGCGCTGTCGAGCGGCGGCAGCGGCTTGCGTTCGCGAGCCACGCGAGCCGGTTTGACGGTCTGTGCAGCAACTTCCTGAGCCGCGCGCAGCTTGTCGGCGTCGGTGTTCACCCAGACGAGGCCGGCTTGTTCCAGCACCGGCTTCAGGGCTTCCGCCGACACGGCGGCTTGACGCGGCGCTTGCGGCGCAGCTTGCGGTGCGACGGCGAGGGGCGCCGGCTCGACAGCAGCCGGTTCAGGTGCCGGTGCGACCGCTGCCACGACCGGCTGCGGTTCGACGATCTCAGCCTGCCGTGCAGGTTGAGCAACAGGCGCTTCGATTGCCACAGCCGGAGCCGCGGTTTCGACCGGAGCCGGAGCCGGAGCAGCGGCTTGCGCTTCGACAACCGGCGCAACCGCAGGCGCTTCGACGTGCGCATGAGCCGGGGCTTCGACGCGTGCGACCGGTTCAACCAGCGAAACCGTTTCGCTGGCGGCCGGCGCCGCTTGCGCTGCTTCGACGGGCTCCGCAGCGGCTTGCGCCACCGGCGTTTCGGCGACCGGCTCGACGACTGCCGGCGCAACCGGCGCTTCCGCGACCGGTACTACCGTTTCCGTCTTCGCAGCCTTTTCGACGGCCAGAGCCGGCGTTTCGGTTGCGGCGTGCAGTTCGGTCACAACGGCGGTTTGCGTCGCGACAGCAGCGACCACTACTTCGACCGGCGTCACGTCCTTCGCCTCGACGACTTCCGGCTTGCGCTCGACCGGCTGATGCGCCGTGCGCACAGGCGCTTCGTCGGTTGCGCTTGCATTGTCGCCTTCAGCTTCTGCGACGTCCGCCGCCAGATTGCCATTCACGTCCTCTTCACGCTCACGACGGCCACCGCGACGGCCGCGACGGCGACGACGACGCTCTTCGCCTTCACGCGCCACTGCTTCCTGATCGATCGGCGCGCCGTTTTCGCCCAAAGCGGTCTGGTTTTGCACCAGTTCTTCCGCCGTTTGCGCTTCGCTTTGCGTCAATGCGTCCGCGGTTTCCGTTTGCGGCTTGCGGCGTTCACCTCGTTCCGCGCGCTCGCCACGTTCACGGCGCTCGCCGCGCTCCTGACGTTCGCCACGCGGTGCGGCTTCCGCCGTTTCCGCGCGCTCGGCACCGCGATTGTCGCGGTCACGATTTTCACGACCCTCGCGTGGCTCACGGGCCTCGCGCGGTTCACGGCCTTCGCGGGCTTCACGCGGCTCACGGTTGCCACGCGGTTCACGCGCTTCCCGTGCTTCGCGCGGCTCGCGGCCTTCGCGTGTTTCACGGCCTTCACGCGGCTCGCGTTCTTCGCGGCGTTGCGACGGCTGCTGACCTTGGGCTTGACGGCCGCCGGTCGTGCCTTCGCCACGGCCCGCTGCATCGCGAGTGCCCGTGCCAGTGCGGCGATTGCGGTTGCGATCGCCGCCGCGTTCGCCGGTGCGCTCACCGCGTTCCGTGCGTTCGCCGCGTTGCGGACGCGCCTGCTTATCGGTCGCTGCAGGCGCGACGGGCGCCGGAGCGGCCGGCTGCACGCCGAACAGATTCTTCAACCAGCCGATGAAGCCGCCGCTCGCCGGCGTAACCGCGACCGGAGCGGGGGCCGCGACCGGGCGCACAGGCGCGCTCGGCGCCGGCTTTTCAGGCGTGATGCCCTTGACCGCCGCTTCCTGCTTCGGCTTCACTTCTTCGGTACGCTTGCTGTAACCGGTTTCCGATTCCAGTTCGCGGGCCGCTTCTTCGGCCATCTTCCACGAAGCGCGCGGGTCGTCGAGGCGCGCGTCGTCGTGACGCAGACGCTCGAGCTTGTAATGCGGCGTATCGAGGTGCTTGTTCGGGATCAGCACGACGTTGACCTTGAAACGCGACTCGATCTTGTTGATCTCGGCACGCTTTTCGTTCAACAGGAAGGCGGTCACTTCGACCGGCACCTGGCAGTGAATTGCCGCGGTGTTTTCCTTCATTGCCTCTTCCTGAATGATCCGCAGCACTTGCAGCGCGGACGATTCGGTATCGCGGATGTGGCCCGTGCCGTTACAGCGCGGGCAGGTCACGTGACTGCCTTCCGAGAGCGCCGGACGCAGACGCTGACGCGACAGTTCCATCAGGCCGAAACGAGAGATCTTGCCCATCTGGACGCGCGCGCGGTCGTGCTTGAGGGCGTCTTTCAGGCGTTGCTCGACTTCGCGCTGGCTCTTGGCGGACTCCATGTCGATGAAGTCGATCACGATCAGGCCGCCCAGGTCGCGCAGACGCAGCTGGCGGGCGACTTCGTCGGCGGCTTCGAGGTTGGTGCGCGCGGCCGTTTCTTCGATGTCGGCGCCCTTGGTGGCGCGCGCCGAGTTCACGTCGATCGCGACCAGCGCTTCGGTGTGATCGATCACGATCGCGCCGCCCGAGGGCAGCGGCACGGTGCGCGAATACGCCGTTTCGATCTGGTGTTCGATCTGGAAACGCGAGAAGAGCGGTACATCGTCGTGATACCGCTTCACCTTGCTGACATTATCCGGCATCACGATATCCATGAAGGCGCGGGCCTGGTCATGAATTTCAGTGGTGTCGATCAGAATTTCGCCGATGTCCGGCTGGAAGTAGTCGCGGATCGCGCGGATCACGAGGCTGGATTCGAGATAGATCAGCATCGGCTGACCGCTCGAACCGCTTTGCGACGCGGCTTCGATAGCGCGCCACAGTTGCATCAGGTAGTTCAGGTCCCATTGCAGTTCTTCGGCGCTGCGGCCGATGCCGGCCGTGCGCGCGATGATGCTCATGCCTTCCGGCAGTTGCAGCTGCGCCATGGTTTCGCGCAGTTCCTGACGGTCGTCGCCTTCGATCCGGCGCGACACGCCGCCGCCGCGCGGATTGTTCGGCATCAGGACCAGATAGCGGCCGGCGAGCGAGATGAACGTGGTGAGGGCCGCGCCCTTATTGCCGCGTTCTTCTTTTTCGACCTGAACGATCAGTTCCTGGCCTTCACGCAGCGCGTCCTGGATGCGCGCGGAACGCATGTCGACGCCGTCGCGGAAATACTGGCGGGCGACTTCCTTGAACGGCAGGAAGCCGTGGCGGTCTTCGCCGTAGTTGACGAAACAGGCTTCGAGCGACGGCTCGATGCGAGTAATGATGCCCTTGTAAATGTTGCCTTTGCGCTGTTCGCGCCCGGCGGTTTCGATGTCGATATCGATGAGTTTTTGCCCATCGACGATGGCGACGCGCAGTTCTTCCTGCTGCGTTGCGTTGAACAACATTCGTTTCATTGAACGGCTCCAGAGCGGCTTAGCCTGCCCCTCCGCCGCGCGGTTGTCAGTCGCGAGGGCGAAGCGGGCAGCGGCATGCCGCGCCTTATTGTGTTTTCACAAGCACGCTGGAGCGGGAAAGCTGGCGGGAGAATTGCCTGAGAGGGCCCGGCCCATAAAACGGGCACGGTGCCGCAGGGCACATGCGAACACGGCTTCAAATAACGACCCGACACGCCGCGGGTTCTGCCGGCCGACCTTCATAAGCCTTCGTCCACTCGCGCCGGTGCGCCAACTGGGCGCGTGACCGGAGGGTCGAAGGCTGCGGTCGTGCCGCAGCGGGAAGTTCGCGCAGTCGGCGCGTCTTTTCCTGCTGGGGGTGTCTCGCCTCATTTTGACGTCGCCATATCTTGTATTTTCTACAAGACGCCTTGGGCGCACGCCGTATTTTCGCAACCTGCAGCTTCGTGGAACAGGGCGTCAGACCGCCCGATACCGAAGCTGGAAGTTAAATTCTTTTTTACCAAAATTCCGTTACCGTCGAAGCCGACCTTGACCGAACGCGCCTGTGGGCGACGTCCCTGCCGGGCACTGACTTCGTGCGTGCAACTTGTTGCATCTCATTTTCAGGGTGAGCAACCAGACCCCGGCGCAAGTAAAATAACGGTTTATCGCTTGCACCTGCGCAATCCGCCCGAATTCCGGACACTGCGCCGGCCGCCGCAGACTGCTGGGCAAATTATATTCAGAATGAAAGAGTTAGGCAAAATATCCCAGAAATCGGTCGCAAGCGACCAGGTCTCGATGATCGAGATCGACGACAGCGCGGCCGGACAGCGCATCGACAACTTCTTGTTGCGCGTCTGTAAAGGCGTGCCAAAAAGCCATATTTACCGCATCCTGCGCAGCGGGGAAGTGCGGGTGAATAAGGGCCGGATAGACGCGCAGTACCGTCTCGAACTAGGCGATCTGGTGCGAGTGCCGCCCATTCGCGTCGCTCAACCGAGCGAAACGGCCACCCAGGCGCCGGTCCCGGCCGCCCATTTCAAGATTATTTTCGAAGACGAGCACTTGCTCGTGATCGATAAACCGGCCGGCGTGGCGGTTCACGGCGGCAGCGGCGTCGCGTTCGGCGTGATCGAGCAAATGCGCGAGGCGCGTCCGCAGGCAAAATTTCTCGAACTGGTGCATCGGCTGGATCGTGAGACGTCCGGCATTCTCATGCTCGCCAAGAAGCGCTCGGCGCTCGTCAATCTGCATGAGCAGATTCGCGAGAACAAGATGGACAAGCGCTACTATGCTTGCGTTCACGGCGACTGGGCGAGCGACTGGGGCCGCCGCCGCGCGGTCAAGGAACCGCTGCACAAGTATTTGACCGCCGACGGCGAGCGCCGCGTGCGCGTTCAGCCGGACGGTCTCGCGTCGCACACGGTGTTCAACCTGATCGACCGCTGGCCGGAATATGCGTTGCTCGAGGCGGAACTGAAGACCGGGCGCACGCATCAGATCCGGGTCCACTTGCAGCATCTGGAACTGCCGATCGTTGGCGACGCCAAATACGGCGACTTCGCGCTAAATAAGGCACTGGCGCGGGCCAACGCCAAGCCTGGCCTGAAGCGCATGTTCCTGCATGCTTACCGGCTGAAGCTCACGCACCCGGCAACCGGCGCGCCGCTGCAGTTCGAGGCGCCGCTGCCTGCCGAATGCCGCAGCTTCATTGCACAACTCAACGAACTACGAAATGGGTCACACCCGGAGACGGCACCGCATGGCTAGAGAGCAATTTGATCTGATCGTCTTCGACTGGGACGGGACGTTGATGGATTCGACCGCGCACATCACGCGCAGCATCCAGTCGGCGTGCCGCGATCTTGGGTTGCCGGTGCCCGCCGACGAGGCGGCCAGCTATGTCATCGGCCTTGGTCTGCGCGACGCGCTGCAGATTGCCGCGCCCACGCTCGATCCTTCGGACTATCCGCGGCTGGCCGAGCGCTACCGCTTCCATTATCTGGTGAAGGATCAGACCACCGAGCTGTTCGTCGGTGTGCGCGAGATGTTGCAGGAATTGCGCGATCAGGGCTATTTGCTGGCCGTGGCGACGGGCAAGAGCCGCGTCGGGCTGAATCGCGCGTTGGATCAGTCGCGCTTGACAAGCCTGTTCGACGGCACGCGCTGTGCCGACGAAACGTTCTCGAAGCCGCACCCCGCGATGCTGCACGAATTGACGCGCGAACTGGGGCAGGATAACGCGCGTACGGTGATGGTCGGCGATACGACGCACGATCTGCAAATGGCGATCAACGCGGGCGTCGCGGGAATTGGCGTCACATATGGCGCGCATCCTGCGGAATCGTTGAGCGCGTTGTCGCCTAGGTTCGTTGCGTCGAGCGTCAGCGTGCTGTCCGGCTGGCTGCGGGAGAACGCATGAACACCGCTGCCACCCAGGAGCAAGCGGAGGCGGTTCGCGTCTGCGCGTCGGACGAACTGGTCGACGGTGGCGCGGGCGTGCGGCACGCGGCGAAGCTCGGTGGCGGCGACGTCGTCGTGTTCTTCGTTCGGTACGATGGCCGCGCCTACGGCTACCTGAACCGTTGCGCCCACGTACCGATGGAGCTGGACTGGGCCGAAGGGCAGTTCTTCGAATCGTCCGGTTTATACTTGATGTGCGCTACACATGGCGCGATTTACGCGCCGGATACGGGCAAATGCGTCGGTGGTCCGTGCCGCGGCGGCAAATTGCGGCCAGTCCAGGTGGACGAGCGCGACACGCCGGAAGGCCGAGCCGTATTCTGGCTGCCAGACGGCGAATTGCGTCCGGCCACATCCTGATTTTTCCCCTCTTCGACCTTTCCACTGCACCGCATGTCCGACAATTTGACTCCCGAGCCGAAGGAACCGTCTCTGAATGGTCGCCCCAGCAAGCCTGCCGATGAGCCGGGCTGGGAACGCGCCGCGCTCGAACGTATCGCGCTCGCGGCGATCAACGAGCAGCGCGCGGCGCGGCGCTGGAAGATTTTTTTCCGGTTTGTTTTTCTGGTGGTAGTGCTGCTGGCGATCTGGGCGGCTATTGACTTCTCCGGGGACAAGGTCGCCGCCACCGGCCGGCACACGGCTATGGTGACGTTAGACGGCGAGATATCCGCGGATACGAATGCGAACGCGGAAGATGTCAACACGGCGTTGCAAAGCGCGTTCGACGACGCGGGCACGGCAGGCGTGATCCTGCGCTGCAATAGTCCGGGTGGCAGTCCGGTACAAGCGGGGATCATTTACAACGAAATTCGTCGATTGCGCGCCAAATACCCGTCAATTCCGCTGTATGTGGTTGTGGGCGACATGTGCGCGTCCGGCGGATACTACGCGGCGGCGGCGGCTGACAAGATTTATGTCGATAAGGCGAGCATCGTGGGTTCGATCGGCGTGCTGATGGACAGCTTCGGATTCACCGGCCTGATGGATAAACTGGGGATTCAGCGGCGTTTGCATACATCTGGCGAGAACAAGGGTTTTTTCGATCCGTTCTCGCCGGAAACGCCGAAGATGGACGAACATGCTCAGGATATGCTCGATCAGATCCACGCCCAGTTCATCGACGCAGTGCGTCAGGGGCGCGGCAAGCGCCTGCACGAAACGCCAGACATGTTCTCCGGCCTCTTCTGGACTGGCCAAAAGAGCGTCGAACTTGGCCTCGCCGACGGTTTGGGCGACGCCGACTATGTGGCCCGCGACCTGTTCAAGGCCCCGGATATTGTTGATTACACGGTGAAAGAGAGCATTACGGACCGTGTTGCGCGCAAGTTCGGCGCGGCTGTCGGTAGCGGCGCGGTTCACGCCATGGCGCTTGGTGGGAAGATGAATTTGCGTTGAATTGCCGGTGACAATTCAGAAGCGCCGCCCGGTCGTCGTTTGATGATCGCGCGGCGCTTTCTATTAGTTTGACTGCTGGTTGTCGGACCCGATCAAACGGCCAGAATCAGAAATATAGCCGGCCGCTTGTGCAGATCGATCGGCGGCTTTTTCTTCCAGTCGGCCACGGTGCGGCTTGCGATAGTTTCCGTTTCCAGAGTCAAATCCACTGCCACACAAACGAGCGTGGAAGGTGCGCACGTCGCGAGCAGCGTATCCAGCAACGCGCGATTTCGATAGGGCGTCTCGATAAAGATCTGCGTTTGCTTGCCTTTGCGCGACTGCTGCTCCAGGTCTCGCAGACGCTTGGCCCGCTCTGTGGCATCGACCGGCAGGTAGCCGTGGAACGCAAAGCTTTGCCCGTTGAGCCCCGACGCCATCAAAGCCAGCAGGATCGAACTCGGGCCCACGAACGGCACGACTTTCACGCCGCGCTCATGCGCGCGGCGCACCAGCAGGGCGCCGGGGTCGGCGACCGCCGGACAGCCGGCTTCGGAAACAAGGCCCGCGTCCGTGCCGGCAAGAAGCGGCGCGAGCAGCTTGTCGATCTCGCCGGGCGGTGTATTCACATTCAGTTCGCGAATCTCGATTTCCTGGATCGGCCGTTCCGTGCCGACTTTCTTTAGGAAAGCGCGCGTGGTTTTCGCGTTTTCGCCGATGTAATAGTGAAGCGACGCCGCACGCGCGCGCACCGGGGCGGGCAGGACGGCGTCGAGCGCCTCGGTGTCGCCTTCGCCCAGCGTGTTCGGAATCAGATAGAGCGTGCCGCTCATTGAGCCTCCAATAGTGGATAACCCACTGCGAGCAGCATGCGCGACAGTGCGATCAACGGCAGGCCGACAAGCGCGGTCGGGTCGTCGGAATGGATGGCCTCGAGCAAGGCGATGCCGAGCCCCTCGGATTTGGCGCTACCCGCGACGTCGTACGGCGTTTCGGCCAGCAGATAGGCCTCCAGCGTGGCATCCGGCAGATTGCGGAAATGCACGCGGGTGATTACGTCGACGGCTTGGACGTTTCCCGAGCGACTGTCGAACAGACATAGCGCACTATGAAACAGCACTTCGCGGCCGCGCATCGCTCGCAATTGGGCAAGCGCCTTGTCGTGCGTGCCTGGCTTGCCGATCTGCAGACCGTCGTAGGTGGCGACCTGGTCGGAGCCGATCACGAGCGCCGCTTCACCGGCGCCGAGTCCGCCGGCTACCGCGCGAGCTTTGGCTTGCGCGAGCCGCAGCGCGGTGACTTCGGGTATTTCGCCGACGAGCGGCGTTTCGTCGATTGCGGGCACGACGACATCGAACGGCACGCGCAGACGTTCGAGCAGTTCGCGACGATAAGGCGAACTCGACGCCAGAATCAGGCGTGGCGGGCGATTCGGAGAATCTGACATGGGTAAGCGACGGCTAGGGAGGCGGGGCGTACGGGGTTGCGCGAAGCTCGCGCGCGTACGGGCTTAAGTGTTTGACTCGAAAAGACAAAACGGATATGATTTCGGGCTTTTCATCGGTATGCTTGCGCTAGGCGAGTCTCGGTGCGTGTCAATGGCAGTGATCAAGGGCTGTGTCACTGCCGGTAAACACAAGACACAAGAGTCTCACGGGCTGTCTCGCAAATCGGTTATACCTCGCGGTTATATCCGGCGAAATCTTTGCCGACGCAGGAGCGCACATGACTCAACATCCTGGCAACCCTGCAGGTCTGTCCGACCCGCATGATATCGATCTGTTCGAATTCGCGCGGAGTGGGCGTCAGGCCGCGGGTGTCGTGCGCGTCTCGCAACTGCCGCGCATGTTAAACGAAGTTCCGGCAGAAGCGCCAGACCGCGATGCCGCGTTCACCTGGCAAGCCGAAGGGACGACGCAGCCGGAATTGCAGGACGACGGCACCGAGGGTCCCCAACCTTATTTGAGGATGGCGATTCACGGCGCCGCCTGGCTCGAATGTCAGCGGTGCATGACACCGTACTTGCAGGCATTCAACGTCGATGCAACTTACCGGATCGTCAACACTGAGGCGGAAGCCGAAGAGTTTCCGCTCGACGAGGATGAAGTCGAAGTGATCGTGGGTTCGAACCATTTCGATCTCATCGACTTGATCGAAGAAGAGTTGCTGCTTTCCTTGCCGCTCGTGCCGAAGCACGAGGTCTGTCCCGAAGTGCACGAGAGCCTTGTCTCGGGCGTGGCCGGTACTGAAGGCGAGGGTGACGAGGGCGCACTGGACGAAGCGGGTGAGGGCGGCGAGCCCGAACGGCCTAATCCGTTTGCGGCGCTCCAGAGTCTCAAGCGCGGTGAGCCGGGCGACAAGAAGCATTGAACAGTTGCAGGGAGCACGATGCGGGCGCGTTGGCCATTCGGCCAGTGGCGGAGACCGGATCGGGCTGTGTTAGAATTCGGAAAATTTTTAGGAGTTAGTCATGGCAGTTCAACAAAATAAGAAGTCGCCGTCGAAGCGCGGCATGCACCGTTCGCACGATTTCCTGACGGCAGCGCCGCTGGCCGTGGAACCGAGCACGGGCGAAGTGCATCTGCGTCACCACGTTAGCCCGAACGGCTACTATCGCGGTAAGAAAGTCGTCAAGACGAAGAACGATTAATCGTTCCACTGCGCGTTTCACTGCGTGTCGCCCTGTGGCGTTTCGCGTGGCGATCGGCTCGCTTGACATTTTCCCGGCTCGGCAAAAAGGCGGCATTCACTTGCCGCTTTTTTGTGTCGATCGCAGTTGGCGCCTCCGCGCTTACTATGATTCCATGCAGGGCGTCTGAAATTCGTCGCACTCCATGACAGTAAAGCTCACGATAGATTGCATGGGAGGCGACCACGGCCCGTCCGTGACCGTTCCCGCTGCCGTCAACTTCGTTCGATCGCATCCCGATGCTGAGTTGCTGCTCGTCGGCATCGAAAGCGCGATTCGTGCGCAGCTGAAAAAGTTGAAGGCTCAGGACCTGCCGGCGCTGACCGTCGTACCCGCTTCCGAGATCGTCGCCATGGACGATCCGGTCGAAGTCGCGCTGCGCAAGAAAAAAGATTCTTCCATGCGCGTGGCGCTAAACCGCGTCAAGGAAGGCGAGGCGCAAGCCTGCGTTTCCGCGGGCAACACCGGCGCGCTGATGGCGGTCTCGCGCTATGTGCTGAAGACGCTGTCGGGCATCGAACGCCCGGCCATCGCGTCGGCACTGCCCAATCCCAATGGCTACACGATGATGCTCGACCTGGGCGCCAACGTCGACTGCGAGCCGCAGCATCTGCTGCAGTTCGCGGAGATGGGGCATGCGCTCGTGTCCGCGCTCGAGGGCAAGGATCGGCCTACCATCGGGCTGCTCAACATCGGCGAAGAAGTCATCAAGGGCAACGACACCATCAAACGTGCCGGCGAACTGCTGCGCGCGAGTACACTTAACTTTCACGGTAACGTTGAAGGCAACGATATCTTCAAGGGCACGGTCGACGTCATCGTCTGCGACGGTTTTGTCGGCAATGTCGCGCTGAAGACGTCGGAAGGCCTCGCGCAGATGCTGTCCAACATCATCAAGGAAGAGTTCGGCCGTTCCTGGCTCACCAAGGTGATGGCGGTGCTGGCTTTGCCGGTATTGATGCGCTTCAAGAAACGCGTCGATCATCGGCAATACAATGGCGCCGCGTTGCTCGGCCTGCGCGGGCTGGTGATCAAAAGCCACGGTTCGGCGGATGCTTACGGGTTTGAGTGGGCTATCAAACGCGGGTATGATGCCGTCAAAAACGGCGTGCTGGAACGCCTTGCGCGAGCGATGGAAGAGAACGCGGGTTCTCTTGAACAGGCGGCGCGCGACGCGAGCGGTGCGGGTCAAGCAAGCCCCATCGCAGGCCAGCCAGCCGAGCCCTACGCTGCGCAATCCTCGAAGGCATAATGGCTCAATCGACAATTTATTCCCGCGTGCTGGGCACCGGCAGCTATCTGCCGCCCAACCGCGTCACCAATCAGGATCTGGCCGAGCGTCTTGGCAAGCAAGGTGTCGAGACCAGCGACGAATGGATCGTGGCCCGCACGGGCATTCATGCGCGCCATTTCGCGGACCCTGATGTCACGACCAGCGATCTCGCGCTCATCGCTTCGCAACGCGCGATCGAAGCCGCGGATATCGACCCGCAGTCCATCGACCTGATCATCGTCGCCACGTCCACGCCTGACTTCGTGTTTCCGAGCACGGCGTGCCTGCTGCAGAATAAGCTCGGCATCAAGAACCACGGCGCGGCATTCGACGTGCAGGCCGTCTGTTCCGGTTTTGCCTACGCGGTGGCCACAGCGGACAGTTTCATCCGCAGCGGCCAGCATCGCACGGCGCTCGTGATCGGGGCGGAAACCTTCTCGCGCATTCTCGACTTCAACGACCGCACTACCTGCGTGCTGTTCGGCGACGGCGCGGGCGCTGTGATCCTGCAGGCCTCCGAACAACCGGGCGTGCTGGCCAGCGCATTGCACGCCGACGGCAGTCATTCGAACATTCTCTGCACGCCGGGCAACGTGAACGGCGGCGTGGTAGCGGGCAGCGCGTTCCTGCACATGGACGGCCAGGCCGTGTTCAAGCTCGCCGTCAATGTGCTCGAAAAGGTCGCGGTCGAAGCGCTCGAGAAGGCCAATCTGTCGGCTGAGCAGATCGACTGGCTGATTCCGCATCAGGCGAATATCCGCATCATGCAAAGCACCTGCCGCAAGCTCGGTTTACCGCAGGAACGCATGGTCGTCACGGTGGGCGAGCACGGCAACACGTCGGCTGCGTCCATTCCGCTCGCATTCGACGTCGCAGTGCGCGACGGCCGCATCAAGCGCGGCCAGAACGTGCTGATCGAAGGTGTCGGCGGCGGCTTCACGTGGGGCGCGTCGGTTATCCGCTACTGATAGCGGCGACGTTATGGCGAGCGCTCTTCACGGCGCTTGGCTACGCTTGAGCGCGCTCGCCATGAACTGGGCGCGCCACCCACATCTGACTAAATCGATTTTGGGGACGATATGAAATTTGCGTTCGTTTTTCCTGGGCAAGGTTCGCAGTCGGTCGGCATGCTCAACGCATTCGCCGATCACGCTGTCGTGCGTGAGACGGTTCAGGAAGCCTCCGATGCGCTCAATCAGGATCTCGGCAAGCTGATCGCCGAAGGCCCCGTCGAAGATCTGAACCTCACCACCAACACCCAACCGGTCATGCTGACCGCCGCTTACGCCATGTATCGCGCGTGGCTGCAGGCTGGCGGCCCGAAGCCGGCGATCGTTGCGGGCCATAGCCTCGGTGAGTACACGGCGCTGGTCGCGGCGGGCGCGATCGCGTTTCGCGACGCTGTGCCGCTCGTGCGTTTTCGCGCGCAAGCCATGCAGACGGCGGTGCCGGTCGGTGAAGGCGGCATGGCCGCGATTCTCGGTCTCGACGACGATGCAGTGCGCGCGGTGTGCGCCGAAGCGTCGGTCGCGGGCGTCGTCGAAGCGGTGAATTTTAATGCCCCGGCGCAGGTCGTGATCGCAGGAAACAAGGCTGCGGTTGAAAAGGCCTGCGAAGTCGCGAAAGCGAAGGGTGCCAAGCGCGCGTTGCCGCTGCCGGTCTCGGCACCGTTCCACTCGTCGCTGCTCAAGCCGGCGTCCGACCAGTTGCGTGAGTATCTGGCGAGCGTCGAGGTGCAGGTGCCGGCGATTCCGGTCATCAACAACGTCGACGTCGCCGTGGTCAACGAGCCGGTCAAGATCAAGGACGCGCTGGTGCGCCAGGCGGCCGGTGCGGTGCGCTGGGTCGAAAGCGTTCAGGCCATGTCGGCTCAAGGCGTCACTCACGTGATCGAATGCGGTCCGGGCAAGGTCCTTGCGGGCCTGACCAAACGTATCGACGGCAACCTGATTGGCGCTTCGATCTTCGATCCGGCTTCACTCGAAGAAACGCTCAAGCTGGTAACGGCAGGCTGAACGCATAGTCTCATGAGCGCCTGGCAGCAGGCGCTGCAAGAGCAGCATCAGACGCAAGCATCAAGAATCAATCAGCCCTCCGAAGGGCATCCGGACTGACAGATGGAAAAGACTCTCGACAAGCAGATCGCAATCGTCACCGGCGCTTCGCGCGGCATCGGCCGCGCGATCGCCATGGAACTGGCGCGCCAGGGCGCGACGGTGATCGGCACGGCGACTAGCGAAAGCGGCGCGGCCGCCATCAGCGAAGCGTTTAACGCAGCCGGCGTGAACGGTCGCGGTGCGGTACTCAACGTCAACGACGCGGCTGCGGCAGAAGCGCTGATCGACGGCACGGTGAAGGAATTCGGCGCGCTGCACGTGCTGGTGAACAACGCCGGCATCACGCAGGATCAACTCGCCATGCGCATGAAGGACGACGATTGGGACGCGGTGGTCGATACCAACCTCAAGTCGGTATTTCGCCTGTCGCGCGCCGTGCTGCGTCCCATGATGAAGGCGAAGGGCGGCCGCATCATCAACATCACGTCGGTGGTCGGCTCGGCCGGCAACCCTGGGCAGATCAATTACGCCGCCGCGAAAGCGGGCGTGGCGGGCATGACGCGCGCGCTCGCGCGCGAGATCGGCAGCCGCAACATCACGGTGAATTGCGTGGCGCCGGGCTTCATCGATACCGACATGACCAAAACCCTGCCGGAAGAGCAGCAAACGGCGCTGAAGACACAGATTCCGCTGGGCCGCCTCGGCAGCCCGGAAGATATCGCGCACGCCGTGGCGTTTCTGGCGTCGCCGCAAGCCGGCTATATCACCGGCACGACGCTGCATGTGAACGGCGGGATGTACATGTCGTAACCAAATTCGGTTACTATCCGCGCCTTGATGCGTTTGTAAATGCATAAAGGCGCATGCCTTGACAGCAACCCGATGCGCCGCTTTTTTGCCGGGTCAAACCTGATAAAATGCGCGCACCTGTATTTTTGAACTTCTTTTCCCTTGGAGGGGTAATGGACAATATCGAACAGCGCGTCAAGAAGATCGTCGCAGAACAACTGGGCGTTGCAGAAGCTGAGATCAAGAACGAAGCTTCGTTTGTGAACGACCTCGGCGCCGACTCGCTCGACACCGTTGAACTCGTGATGGCCCTCGAAGACGAATTCGGCATGGAAATTCCGGATGAAGAAGCCGAGAAGATCACCACCGTTCAGCAAGCGATCGACTACGCTCGCGCGAACGTCAAGGCCTAAGGTCATTCGCGCCCGCGTTTCTGCGTTGGCGGCGTATGACGCCCTGCCGTGTCGGTTGTCGACGCCAGCAGGGTTGGTGCTTTTTGCCGCGCGTTTTGCCAAGCAGGAGCCAGCCATGTCGACAGCGCAGAGTTTCGCGCGATTGCCGAGTTAAACAGCCACAGGGCACACAGGGGAGGTTCCTGTGGCCGCTGTGGCTTTTGCTTTTGTCATCTATGAAAAAGGGGTTACCGTGAGCCGCCGTCGTGTTGTTGTTACAGGCCTGGGGCTGATTTCGCCTGTTGGCAATAATGTTGCCGACGGCTGGGCCAATCTGGTCGCCGGCAAGTCGGGTATTGCCAATATCACGAAGTTCGATGCGTCGAACTTTTCGACTCGTTTCGCCGGCGAGGTGAAGGGCTTCAATATCGAGGACTACATCCCCGGTAAGGAAGCGCGCCACATGGATACGTTCATCCATTACGGCGTGGCTGCAGGCATCCAGGCGATGCAGGACAGCGGTCTCGAAGTCACCGACGAGAATTCGGAGCGTATCGGCGTGGTGGTCGGTTCGGGCATCGGCGGTTTGCCGATGATCGAAGTGACGCAAACCGAGCTGCTCAATCGCGGCCCGCGCCGTATTTCGCCGTTCTTCGTGCCGGCGTCGATCATCAACATGATCTCCGGCCATCTGTCCATCAAGTTCGGCATCAAGGGTCCGAATCTGGCGATCGTCACCGCCTGTACCACCGGCCTGCACTGTATCGGCGAGGCATCGCGCCTGATCGAATACGGCGACGCCGACGTGATGATCGCGGGCGGCGCGGAATCGACCGTGTCGCCGCTGGGTATCGGCGGCTTTGCGGCGGCACGTGCGCTGTCGCAACGCAATGACGATCCGGCAACCGCGAGCCGTCCGTGGGACAAGGACCGCGACGGTTTCGTGCTGGGCGAAGGTGCCGGCGTGATGGTGCTGGAAGAGTACGAACACGCGAAGGCTCGCGGCGCGAAGATTTACGCCGAAGTCAGCGGTTATGGGATGAGCGGCGACGCCTATCACATGACCGCGCCGCTGGAAGACGGCGACGGCGCTCGCCGCTGCATGCTGGCCGCGTTGAAGAACGCGGGCATCAACGCGGATCAGGTGAATTACCTGAACGCGCACGGCACGTCCACGCCGCTCGGCGACCTGGCTGAAACCACTGGCATCAAGCGCGCTTTCGGCGACCATGCCAAAGACATGGTCGTGAACTCGACCAAGTCGATGACGGGTCACCTGCTGGGCGGCGCAGGCGGTCTGGAGTCGGTGTTCACCGTGCTGGCCGTGCATCATCAGGTGTCGCCGCCGACCATCAACATCTTCAACCAGGATCCGGCCTGCGACCTGGACTACTGCGCTAACACCGCGCGGGAGATGAAGATCGACGTCGCGCTGAAGAACTCGTTCGGGTTCGGTGGCACGAACGGCACGCTGGTCTTCAAGCGCGCCTGAAACGCCTGATAGTTGGTGACGCGCCAGTCGACGGCGCCGGCTGCGCCGGCGCTTTCCCCCGAATCGGCCGAGCCCGACGGAGCGTCGCAGCGGATTTTGCTGCGACGCTCCGTCGCGATCTGGGCTGCGTTAGGGATTTTCGTTCTGACGGCGACATTGGCCGTCTATGCTTGCCTCGCATTGCATCTGGGCGCGTGGCAGGCTATTCCATTCACGCTCGCCGTGTGGGCGTGGCTTGCGCTTTGCTCGCTCCGGTATGAGCGCGCGCAACCTGTCGCGTTGAAAATCGGGCCGGACGGATTGTCTGTCTGGAACCGGACCGGCGCGCTGCTGGCGCAAGGCCGCATTGTCGGTTGTTCGCAATGGAGCGGCCGTCTGCTGATGCTGGCGCTGATGCCGGAGCAGGGCCGCTCATGCACCCTGCTACTTGCCGCCGACGCACTCCCGGCGCCCATCTTCCGGGAACTGGCCGTGCTGGGCCGGCGTGGCGCCGGCGCCTGACTGTAAAGACTGTAACCGCTGTTACCGGCGTAACGTACCCGGATGATGGGGACGCTACAATGGTGCCCCGCCATGCGCCCCATAGTTAACGGATTTATCAGGTGAGCGAAAAAGAAATTGATCAGGTGCTGGTCGAGCGCGTTCAGAAGGGCGACAAGGCCGCGTTCGAGCTACTGGTCTCCAAATACCACCGCAAGATTCTCCGGCTGATCTCGCGCCTCGTGCGGGACCCCGCCGAGGTAGAAGACGTCGCGCAGGACGCCTTTATCAAGGCGTACCGGGCGTTGCCGCAGTTTCGCGGGGAATCGGCCTTTTATACGTGGTTGTACCGGATTGCCGTCAACACAGCAAAGAACTACCTTGCGACCCAAGGGCGGCGCGCGCCGACCTCGACCGAAGCAGATGCTGAAGAAGCTGAAACTTTCTCGGACGCGGACCAACTAAGGGATATCAACACGCCTGAGTCGATGTTGATGAGCAAGCAGATCGCTGAGACGGTCAATGCTGCGATGGCGGTTTTACCGGAAGAGTTGCGCACCGCCATTACTCTTCGTGAAATTGAAGGTTTGAGCTACGAGGAAATCGCTGAGATGATGGGTTGCCCGATTGGCACAGTCAGATCACGAATTTTCCGCGCTCGCGAAGCCATTGCGGCAAAATTGCGTCCGTTGCTTGACACACCTGAAGGCAAGCGCTGGTAAACCACCAGCCGGTCGGACGGGACGCGGGTGCAATATCTGGATTAGTGGTGTCACTACGGGGTATTTGTAAGATGGGGAGCATCATGGGGTCGGTCTCGATGCAATCGCAAGCCAGCTCGCGCGGCGAGCGTCTGTCCGCTTTTGTCGACGGTGAGCTGTTCGGCGAAGAGCATCTGAATCTGGACACGTTTATTTCCGGGCTGAATGGCGAGGATCGCGCCGCCTGGTCGAGCTATCACCTGATCGGCGACGCATTGCGTTCTGACGATCTGGCGGTTAGCCCGGCGGCGAGCAGCGCGTTTCTGAGCGGTTTTGCCGCGCGCCTCGACAACGAGCCGCACGTGCTGGCGCCCGCCGCCATGCCGGTTGCGCGTCGCTTGCTGGCGCTGCGCCGCCGCGTCGTGCCGGCGTTTGCCGTCGCGGCGGCAGCCGCCACGCTGACGTGGATCGTCGTGCCGCAACTGCAAGGTGTGCCGGGCGGTCCGGGCGCGGCGCAGCTGGCATCGGTTCAACATGGCGACGCACTGCAACGCGTGGCCATGGCGCCTGCGCCGACAGCTGCGGTCCAGCCGGTCGCGCAAGACGCCAACATCATTCGCGACGCCAGTCTCGACCAGTATCTGGAAGCTCATCAGCAATTCGCGCAACAACCGGTCATGCCGGGTTCGATGCCGCTGATTCGCGCTGCCGCTGTTTCTACGCAAGGCCAATAGTTTGATGCAGACTCCGCGGTTGAATAAAACGACTATCTGGGGGCGGCTGCCAGCATTTCTGTTCTGCGCAGCCGTATTGTTGTCCGCTACACCGCGGGTCTTTGCACAAACCGACGATCCGATCGTTGCCCGTCGCACGGCTGCGGATTTGCTGGATCGCATCCATCAGGCCGCGCAACAGCAGAACTACGAGGGCGCATTCGTCTATCAGCGCGGCAATTTCGTTCAAACGTCGCGGATCGCGCACTACGCGACCCGCTCGGACGGCGAATTCGAGCAGCTCGAAAGCCTCGACGGCAAGCCGCGCAAAATGCTGCGTCATAACGACGAGCTCTACACGTTCGTGCCGGAGCGGCATTTGTGCGTCGTCGAAAAACGTCAGAACAAAGACTCGTTCCCTGCGCTGCTGGCCGTGAGCGGCGAGCAGGTGCTGTCGGTTTACGAGCCTAAGCTGCTCGGCGACGACCGCGTCGCGGGCGTCGACAGCCAGGTGATCGAACTGGATCCGAAAGACGCCTATCGCTTTGCCTACAAGCTGTGGGCCGACAAGAAAACCGGCCTCCTGCTGCGCGCCCAGACGCTCGATACGAGTGGTCAGGTGCTCGAGCAACTTTCGTTTTCCCAGATTCGCATCGGCGTGCCGGTCGACAAAACCGGCATCGTCAACGGTATTCGTAATACGGCGGGTTGGACCGTGGTGCGTCCGCCGGTTGAGCCGGTCGACATGGCCGCGCAAGGCTGGCAGATCACGCCGACAGTGCCGGGCTTCCGCAAGATTCGTGAACTGCGCCGTCCCATGGCCGCGCGCGATCCGGGCCAGCCGACCATTCCGGTGGACCAGGCGGTTTTCTCCGACGGCCTCGCGGCCATTTCGGTGTTCGTCGAACCGGTTGAAAACAACACGCGCAAGGAAGGCGCGGGAAGCAGCGGCGCCACGCATGTGCTCGTCAAGCGTCGCGGCGACTTCTGGATTACTCTGCTTGGTGAAGTGCCCCAGACCACATTGCAGCAATTTGCGTCTGCCATAGAATACAAAGCTCCGAAGTAATCCTCCGAATCCTGAATCCCTCGGCTTGCTACGATATGACGACTTTCTCGGTGCGCAAATTCCTCGCGGCCGCGGTGGTAGCGGCTTGTTTGCCGCTCGTGCCGCATACGGCTTCGGCGGCATCGGCCGCCAATCTGCCCGATTTCACTGATCTGGTTGACAAGGTCGGCCCGGCGGTCGTCAACATTCGCACGACTACACGCGTGTCGAACAGCGGAACTCGCGGCGGTTTGCCGCCGGGCATGGACGACGGCGACATGTCGGAGTTTTTCCGGCGCTTCTTCGGCATTCCGTTGCCGCAGTCGCCGCAATCTCCTGGCGCGCCCGGTTCGCCACGTGGCGGCGACAACGGCGGCAGTGGCGGCAGTCAGGACTTGCCGGATAACAGCGATGCCGAGCAGAACAGCGGCGTCGGTTCCGGTTTCATTCTGTCGGCGGACGGCTACGTGATGACCAACGCGCACGTCATCGACGACGCGGACACCATTTACGTCACGCTCACCGACAAGCGCGAATTCAAAGCGAAGCTGATCGGCGTGGACGATCGGACCGACGTTGCCGTCGTGAAAATCAGCGCCGCCAATCTGCCGACCATCACGATCGGCGACTCGAATAAGGTGCGCGTGGGCGAATGGGTCGTGGCGATCGGCTCGCCGTTCGGTCTCGAGAACACGGTGACGGCCGGCATCGTCAGCGCCAAGGGGCGCGATACGGGCGACTACCTGCCGTTTATCCAGACCGACGTGGCTGTCAATCCGGGCAATTCGGGCGGTCCGCTGATCAATATGCAGGGCGAGGTGATCGGCATCAACTCGCAGATCTACAGTCGCACGGGCGGTTTCATGGGCATCTCGTTCGCGATTCCGATCGACGAGGCCATGCGTGTGGCCGATCAATTGAAGGCGTCGGGTAAGGTCGTGCGCGGCCGGATCGCGGTAGCGATCGGCGAAGTGACCAAAGACGTGGCCGACTCGCTTGGCCTGCCGAAGGCGCAGGGAGCGCTGGTTAGCAGCGTCGAACCGGGCGGCCCGGCGGATAAGGCCGGCGTGCAACCGGGCGACATCATCCTTAAGTTCAATGGCCATTCGGTCGATACGGCAACGGATCTGCCGCGCATGGTTGGCGACACCAAGCCGGGCACCAAGTCGACGATTACGATCTGGCGCAAAGGCCAGACGCGCGATCTGCCGGTGACGATCGCCGAAATGCAGCCGGATAAATCGGCCAAGGCGGATCAGAAGAAACCGCAGCCGCCGAAGCAGCGCGCCACCAACGCGCTGGGTGTGGCCGTCAGCGATATTCCTGCTGACCAACTGAAGGCGCTGAAACTGCGCAACGGCGTGCAGATCGACGCCGCGGACGGTCCCGCAGCGCGCGTCGGCTTGCAAAAGGGCGACATTATCCTGCGGGTAGGCGATACGGATATCACCAGCGCGAAGCAGTTCGACGAGGTGAGTTCGCACCTCGATCCGCAGAAGATGGTCGCGCTGCTGGTTCGCCGCGGCGAGAATACGCAGTTCGTGCCGGTCCGGCCACGCAGCGTGCAGAAATGACGAAGGCGGCGCCGCTCACGCTCTACGGGCGCGCGTGGTGCCACCTGTGCGACGACCTGCATGCCGCGCTCGAGCCTTTGCTGGCCGAATTCGGCGCGCAGGTCGAGGTGATCGACGTCGACACCGATCCCGTGCTGGAAGCCCGTTATAACGAACTGGTGCCGGTTCTGGTCTGCGACGGCGTCGAGTTGTGTCACTATCACCTCGACGAAGCGCGGGTTCGTGCCGCGCTCGCCGCACGGGTTGCGGCTAGGCTCTGAGCTTGCTCAAGAGCTCGAACGTAGCGCCGACGCCGCGCCGTTCACACCGAGTCTCACGCCTCTCCTGAGCCGTCTTTTCCGCCCGAGCTTCGCAAGATGCGCCGGGCGATAGCCTTTTCGGCTAAAATAGATAGGTTTTTCACCTACTTACAAGGCGTGCTCCGCTATTGTCCGAGCGCGCCTTTTTTGCTTGATCGGCACTGAATGGATCATATTCGTAACTTCTCGATCATTGCGCACATCGACCATGGCAAGTCGACGCTCGCCGATCGCATCATCCAGATTTGCGGCGGCCTGTCCGACCGCGAGATGGAATCTCAAGTGCTCGATTCGATGGATCTCGAACGCGAGCGCGGCATCACCATCAAGGCACAAACCGCCGCACTGACGTACAAAGCCCGTAACGGTGAGGTGTACAACCTGAACATGATCGACACGCCGGGCCACGTCGACTTCTCGTACGAAGTCAGCCGCTCGCTGTCCGCATGTGAAGGCGCGTTGCTGGTCGTGGACGCGAGCCAGGGCGTGGAAGCGCAAACCGTCGCCAACTGCTATACGGCGATCGAGCTCGGCGTCGACGTGATTCCGGTGCTCAACAAGATCGATCTGCCGGCGGCGAACCCTGAAAACGCGATTGCCGAAATCGAAGACGTGATCGGCATCGACGCGACCGACGCCACGCATTGCAGCGCGAAAACCGGTCTCGGCGTCGAAGACGTGCTCGAAGCGCTGGTCGCCAAAGTGCCGCCGCCCAAGGGCGATCCGGAAGCGCCGCTGCAGGCGCTGATCATCGACTCGTGGTTCGACAACTACGTCGGCGTCGTGATGCTGGTGCGTATCGTCAACGGTACGCTGCGTCCCAAGGACAAGATCCGCATGATGGCGACCGGCGCGCAGTATCCGGTCGAGCATGTCGGCGTGTTCACGCCCAAGTCGAAGAATCTGGAATCGCTGTCGGCCGGGCAGGTGGGTTTCATCATCGCCGGCATCAAGGAACTGGCTGCCGCGAAAGTGGGCGACACCGTGACGCTGGTGAACCGTCCGGCGCCCGAGCCGCTGCCCGGTTTCAAGGAAGTGAAGCCGCAGGTGTTCGCCGGTCTCTATCCGGTCGAAGCAAACCAGTACGACGCGCTGCGCGATTCGCTCGAAAAGCTGAAGCTGAACGACGCCTCGCTGATGTACGAGCCGGAAGTGTCGCAGGCGCTCGGTTTCGGTTTCCGTTGCGGCTTCCTCGGTCTGTTGCACATGGAGATCGTGCAGGAACGGCTGGAGCGCGAGTTCGACATGGATCTGATCACCACGGCGCCGACCGTGGTGTACGAAGTCCTGCAGCGCGACGGCACGACCATCATGGTCGAGAATCCGGCCAAGATGCCGGAGCCGTCGAAGATCGAAGAAGTGCGCGAGCCGATCGTCACCGTGAACCTGTACATGCCGCAAGACTATGTCGGCTCGGTGATCACGCTGTGCACGCAAAAGCGCGGCACGCAGATCAACATGCAGTATCACGGCCGTCAGGTGCAACTGACCTACGAAATTCCGATGGGCGAAGTCGTACTCGATTTCTTCGATCGTCTGAAGTCGATTTCGCGCGGCTATGCGTCGATGGATTACGAGTTCAAGGAATACCGCGCGGCAGACGTCGTGAAGGTCGACATGCTGATCAACGGCGACAAGGTCGACGCGCTGTCGGTCATCGTGCACCGTTCGCAAAGCCAGTATCGCGGCCGCGAAGTGGCGGCGAAAATGCGTGAACTGATTCCGCGTCAAATGTACGACGTCGCGATTCAGGCCACCATCGGCGCGAACATTATTGCGCGCGAGAACATTAAAGCATTGCGTAAGAACGTGCTGGCAAAATGCTACGGCGGCGATATCTCGCGTAAGAAGAAGCTGCTGGAAAAGCAAAAGGCAGGCAAGAAGCGAATGAAGCAGGTGGGATCGGTCGAGATTCCGCAAGAGGCTTTCCTCGCGATTTTGCGTGTCGAAGACAAATAAGACGAACAACGGAACCCTATGAATTTTGCGCTGATTCTTTTTGTGCTCGTCATTTTGACGGGCGTCGCATGGGTCGCAGACAAACTGGTTTTCATGCCGCAACGGCGCCGCGCGGCGGAAGCCGTGGTCGCCGAGTTCGACCGCCAGCAGGCACGCATCGGCGAGCGTTTCGCCGATGAAAACGCCGCGCAAACGCGCGCGCGTCTGCGTGACGACAAGCTGCGCCAGCCGTGGTGGCTCGAGTATTCGGCGAGTTTTTTCCCGGTGATTCTGGTGGTGTTCGTGGTGCGCTCGTTCGTGGTCGAGCCGTTCAAGATTCCGTCGGGTTCGATGGTGCCGACGCTGCTGGTGGGCGACTTCATCCTCGTCAATAAATTCGATTACGGCATCCGTCTGCCGATCACCAACACGAAAATCACCGAAGGCCGTCCGCTCCAACGCGGCGACGTGGTGGTGTTCCGTTATCCGAAAGACGAATCGGTCGACTACATCAAGCGCGTGATCGGCTTGCCGGGCGACACCGTCGCGTATCAGGACAAGCAACTCACGATCAACGGCAAGCCTGTACCGGAAACGCCGCTGCCCGATTATCTCGACGACGAACGCATGGGTTACGCGAAACAGTTCGAAGAAGATCTCGACGGCCGCAAGAACGCGATCCTAAACAATCCCGCCGTGCCGCCGTTTATCGTCGGCGCCGAAGATTATCCGTATCGCGACAACTGCACGTACAACGCACGCGGCGTGATCTGCAAGGTGCCGCCGGGCAACTACTTCATGATGGGTGACAACCGCGATAACAGCGCGGACAGCCGTTACTGGGGTTTCGCACCCGACAAGAATGTCGTCGGCCGCGCGTTTTTTATCTGGATGAACTTCAGCAATCTGAAGCGCATCGGCTCATTCAACTGAGTTCGTTTGCGTTGATTGCACGACACGCCGCGTGCCTCGCTCGCAGTTGGCCTTCACCAGGCCGCATGAGCCGCGGCGTGTTCTCACGCTACTTTAAGATCCCGCGGTAACGTCGCTTCACCACGCTTTTTCCGCTGGCCGCCCCGCGTTTTCGCCGGGTCTGGCGCCCGCGTTATACTCTGCCCATGCCCCTATCTCCGTTGGAAAGCCGTCTGCGCTACGAATTTCGCAATGCGGAATTGTTGCGCCAGGCTTTAACGCACCGCAGTCACAGTTCCACGCATAACGAACGGCTCGAGTTTCTTGGCGACTCCGTTCTAAATTGCGCGGTGGCCGCGCTTTTGTTCCAACGTTTCGGCAAATTGGACGAAGGCGACCTGTCGCGCGTCCGCGCCAACCTGGTCAAGCAGCAGTCGCTCTACGAGATTGCTCAGGCCCTGAATATTTCCGAAGGTTTGCGGCTGGGCGAAGGCGAGTTGCGCAGCGGCGGCTTCCGCCGGCCCTCCATTCTCGCTGACACGCTCGAAGCAGTGCTGGGCGCCGTGTTCCTCGACGGTGGCTTCGACGCCGCCCAAACAGTCATCAAGCGCCTTTACGTACCAATTCTGGATCACATCGATCCGCGCACGCTCGGCAAGGATGCCAAGACGCTGCTGCAGGAGTATTTGCAAGGTCACAAGATCGCGCTGCCCACGTATACGGTCGTCGCAACGCATGGTGCGGCGCACAATCAGCAATTCGAAGTCGAGTGCACGGTGCCGAAGCTGGACGTGAAAGTGTCCGGTTCCGGCGCGAGCCGTCGCGCGGCGGAGCAGGCAGCGGCCAAGAAAGCACTCGACGAAGTCATGGCCGCGGCGCCCGCTGTCGTCGCCAAGCCCAAGCGCTCGAAAGGCGCTCGCGCGGCGAAGCATGCCGAGTTGGAGATCGTGCCCGGTGTGACGGGCGTGCAAGCGGCGCTGGATTTGCGCAGTCCGGATCGCAAGAGCGAGCGCGGAGCGGGGCGTGGCGAATCGCGCGCGGCCGCGGAGCCCGCAACCGAACGCCCGGCGTTGACCGCGACAGCCGCGCCGTTGGCAGTGATTCGGGCCGCGCATGTGGAGTACAGCGGACCGGACAAAACCGAGCGCGCCGAGAAAGCAGAGAAGACGGCCGCTCACGCGGGCGACAAGTCCGCTGACAAAGTCGCAGCGGAAAAAGCCGCCGAAAAGCTCGACACCAAGGCCGCGGATGCGAAACCCGCCGAGGCCAAACCCGCTGAATCCAAACCGGAAGCGAAGCCAGAAACCGTCGCAGTCCGCAGCGTCGACAAACACCGCAGCCGCGAGGCCACGCCTGGTCCCGCCGTGCCCGTGCCCGTGCCGAGCGCGGCGGCGGCACCCACCGAACACGAACCCGGCGTAGCCGACGCGGTGCAAACGCGCGTCGCCGACGCGGGCCATTGATTGCCATCGGCGCGCCATTCCCGCGCGTCGATCCGAACTTGCCGTAGCCCGAATATGAACACTCCCACTCCCACTGGTTTTCGCTGCGGCATGGTCGCGATCGTCGGCCGCCCCAACGTCGGCAAATCCACGCTGATGAATGCGCTGGTCGGCCAGAAAGTCAGTATCACGTCGCGCAAGGCGCAGACCACGCGCCATCGCATCACGGGCATTCATACGCTCGACGACGCGCAATACATTTTTGTCGACACGCCGGGTTTTCAGACCAAGCACAGCGGCGCACTGAACCGTTCGCTCAATCGCGCGGTCACGTCCACGCTGACTTCGGTCGACGCGATCCTGTTCGTGATCGAAGCCGGCCGTTTCGGCCCGGACGATCAGAAGGTGCTCGACCTGATTCCGCCGTCGGTGCCCACGCTGCTGATCGCTAACAAGCTCGATCGCGTGTCGGATAAGGATTCGCTGTTTCCGTTCATGCAGCAGGTGAGCGCGCTGCACAAGTTCGCTGAGATCGTGCCGCTGTCGGCGAAAAATCTGGACGACATCAAACGTTTGATGGCGACCGTCAAGCCGTTCCTGCCGGAAGGCGCGCCGATCTACGGCGAAGACGACCTGACCGATCGCAGCGAGCGCTTCCTCGCCGCGGAAATCCTGCGCGAGAAAGTGTTCCGCTGGACCGGCGACGAGTTGCCGTACACGAGCACCGTGCTGATCGACAAGTTCGAAACCGAAGGGCGTCTGCGCCGCATTTTCGCGACCATCATGGTCGAACGCGACACGCATAAGGCGATGATCATCGGGCAGAAGGGTGCCAAGCTGAAACAGATCAGCACCGAAGCGCGCCTCGATATGGAAAAGCTGTTCGACGGTCCGGTGTATCTGGAAACCTTCATCAAGGTCAAGAGCGGCTGGGCCGACAACGAAGCCGGACTTCGTGCGTATGGGTACGAATGACGCGTGGATGACGCTGAATTCCGACACCGACCCGGACGATTCGGAGCCGGCCGCGCCGGCACGCGATTTGTCCAAACCCGCGTCCAAACCGGCGCGTAGCACCAGAAAATCTTCATCGGCCAAAAGTGCTCAAGGCGCCGAAGGCGCCGAAGGCGAGCCACGGAAAACGCCCACTCGCCGCGCGCCGCGCATCTCCGCGTCCGACTACCGGATCGCGGAGCAACCCGCGTTCGTTCTCCATAGCTATCCGTATCGCGAGACCAGTCTGATCATCGACGTGCTGTCGCGCGATCACGGCCGTCTCGCGCTCGTCGCGAAGGGCGCGAAGCGTCCGCACTCCGCGCTGCGCGGCGTGCTGCAGACGTTCCAGCCGCTTGCGCTCTCGTGGTCGGGCAAATCCGAAGTGCGCACGCTGACCGGCGCCGAATGGGTCGGCGGCATGTTGCCGCTGGCCGGCGACGCGCTGTTGTGCGGCTTCTACGTCAACGAACTGCTGGTCAAGTTCTGCGCGCGCGAAGACCCGCATCCGCAACTGTTCCATCACTACGTCGTCACGATGACGCGTCTCGCGCACGACGAGCCGCCCGTGCAGGTGCTGCGTTCGTTCGAGCGCGTGCTGCTGCGCGAAACCGGTTACGCGATGGCGCTGGATCGCACGGTCGCGCGCAAAGCGGTGCTGGCCGATGGCCGCTACGTGTTCGATCCGGAGCGCGGCGTGCGCGAAGCCTCCGACGATCTGCCCGCGCTTTGGCCGGTGATCGCGGGTCAAACCTTGCTCGACATGGAGCAGGACGATTACCATCGAGCGCAGACGGTGGCGCAAAGCAAAACGCTGATGCGCTTTCTGCTCAACACTTACCTTGGCGGCACGCCGCTCGCGACGCGCCAGATCCTGATCGACTTGCAGAACTTATGAGCTTCTTTCTTACGTCGCCGAATGTGATTGACCTGGGCGTGAACATCGATCACGTCGCCACGCTGCGCAACGCGCGCGGCACGTCCTATCCCGATCCGATCCGCGCCGCGCTGATGGCCGAAGAGGCCGGCGCGGACGTCATCACGCTGCATCTGCGTGAAGACCGCCGGCATATCGTCGACGCCGACGTGCGCAAGCTGCGCCCGCTTCTGCAAACGCGCATGAATCTCGAGTGCGCGGTCACGCAGGAGATGCTCGACATCGCCAGCGAAGTGCAGCCTCACGACGTGTGCCTCGTGCCGGAAAAACGTCAGGAGCTGACGACGGAAGGTGGACTCGACGTCGCCGGCCAGTTCGAAGCCGTACGCGCCGCGTGCAAGCAACTCGCGGACGCGAACTCGCGCGTGTCGCTCTTCATCGATCCGGACGAAACGCAGATTCGCGCCGCGCACGAAGCCGGCGCGCCGGTGATCGAACTGCACACCGGACGTTACGCCGAAGCCCACGATCCCGCCGAACAGCAGCGCGAATTCGAGCGCGTGGTGCGCGCCGTCGAATTCGGCAGGACGCTCGGCATCAAGGTCAATGCGGGCCACGGCCTGCACTATACGAACGTCCAGCAGATCGCAGCGATCGAGGGCATCGACGAACTGAATATCGGCCACGCGATCGTCGCGCACGCGATCTTCGCCGGCTGGGACAACGCGGTGCGTGAGATGAAGGCGATCATGGTCGCCGCGCGTCTCGGCGCGCGTTCGTAACGCGGCGGCTCGCGTATGGCGATCTACGGCATCGGCACGGACATCGTTCAGGTCAGCCGCGTGGCCGCGGTCATGACGCGCACCAACGGCCGCTTCGCCGAGAAGGTGCTCGGTCCCGACGAACTGCGCGTCTATCACGCGCGCCACGCGCGTTCGGCGGCGCGCGGTCTCGCGTTTCTCGCCACGCGCTTCTCGGCGAAAGAAGCATTTTCGAAAGCGATCGGCCTCGGCATGCACTGGCCGATGACCTGGCGCGCGCTGCAAACGCTCAACAAACCGAGCGGCGAGCCGATGGTGGTCGCGTCCGGTGAACTGGCCGAGTGGCTCGACGCGCGCGGCATCACGGCGCGCGTGACGATCAGCGACGAGCGCGACTACGCGGTGTCGTTCGTGATCGCGGAAACGGCGCAAGCGGGCGCGGCCGACATCGCCGAATAAAAATACCTTGAACGCGGCGAAGGTCTGCCGCGTCTCTTCTTGCTCCAGGCTTTTTTCCAGCGGAAATCGATGAAAACCATTCCCGGACCGGTGATGCTCGACGTGGTCGGCAAAACGCTGAACCACGACGACAAGCGCCGCCTCGCCCATCCCATGACCGGCGGCGTGATCCTGTTCGCGCGCCACTACGAGAGCCGCGCGCAACTGATCGCGCTGACCGATTCGATCCGCGACATTCGCGACGATCTGCTGATCGCCGTCGATCACGAAGGCGGCCGCGTGCAACGCTTTCGCACCGACGGCTTCACGGTGCTGCCCGCAATGGGCAAGCTCGGCGCGTTGTGGGACAGCGACGTGCTGCACGCCACCAAAGTGACGACGGCCGTCGGCTATATCCTCGCGACGGAACTGCGCGCATGCGGCATCGACATGAGCTTTACGCCGGTGCTCGATCTGAACTACGGACAATCGCAGGTAATCGGCGACCGCTCGTTCCACCGCGATCCGCGCGTGGTGGCGTTGCTCGCCAAGAGCCTGAACCATGGACTCGCCTTGGCCGGCATGAGCAATTGCGGCAAGCATTTCCCGGGACACGGCTTCGCCCACGCGGATTCGCATGTCGCCATGCCGGTCGACGACCGTTCGCTCGAGGAGATTTTGCGCGACGACGTGGCGCCGTACGACTGGCTCGGCCTGTCGCTCGGGTCGGTGATTCCGGCGCATGTGATCTATCCGCAGGTCGACTCGAAGCCGGCGGGTTTCTCGCGTGTCTGGCTGCAGGACATTCTTCGCAACAAGCTGCGCTTTGAAGGCGCGATTTTCAGCGACGATCTGTCGATGGAAGCTGCGCGCCAGGGCGGCACGCTGACCGAAGGCGCGAGCGCCGCGCTGCAGGCCGGCTGCGACATGGTGCTGATCTGCAATCAGCCGGACGAAGCGGAGAAGGTGCTGGATGCGCTGCGCTTCACGCCGTCGAAGGAATCGCAACGGCGCTTGCAACGCATGCGGCCGCGCGGCAAAGCGTTGAAGTGGAGCAAGCTGGTCGCCGATCCGCAATATCTGCAAGCGCAGGCGCTGTTGCGTAGCGCGTTTGCATAGGCAGCCCGAACACCCGGCAAGCATCGCAAAAAAACGGCGCCTTCAATATGAAGGCGCCGTTTTTTCGTTCAAGGCGAACCGCAAACGATCGCCGCGGCTGTTAGTTCAGGCGCATACGCTGCAGCTTGTTGTATAGCGTCTTGGGACTGATACCCAGCAGCGACGCCGCCCGGTGACGCGTACCGCCGACCGCGTCGAGCGTCGCGCGAATCAGCATTTCCTCGACGTCCGCGAGCGGCGTGCCCACGGTGACCTGCACGCGACTGCCGTTCAGATCGCGGCCGTTCGCCGAGCCGGCCTCGTCGGCGCGCAGCGACTCCAGCACGTCGCCGGACGCGTGATACGCGCGCCGCACGCGGTCCTGCAATTCACGTACATTGCCTGGCCATTCGTACGCGAGGCATTCGCGCAGGAAATTCGGCGCAACCTGTTTGGCGCTCTCCGCGCTGCCGCGAGTCAAGCCTTCGTGATTCAACTCGTCGACGACCGCCTGGGCGATCAGCGCCGGATCTTCGCCGCGCTCGCGCAGCGGCGGCAGCGTGACGGCTGCGGCTTCGAGGCGTAGCGCCAGGTCTTCGTGCAGGCTGCCGTCGGCTACCGCCGCGCGCGGCGCTTTGCGCGTCGACGCGATTAGGCGGAAGTCCGTCACCACCTGATTCGTGCCGCCGACCCGCATAAAGGTCTGCGAATCGAGCGCGCGCAACAGCGCTTCCTGCTGGGCGCGCGGCAACTCGGCGATTTCCTCGATGAACAGCGTGCCGCCGCTCGCCTGTTCGAACAGGCCCGGTTCGCGCTGCTCGGCACCGTTGAACGCGCCGCGTTCGTGACCGAACAGCAGGCTATCGAGCGAGCGTTGCACGCCCGCGCTATTCGCGCTCCGGCAGTCGAACGTGATGAACGGACCTTTGCGGCGCCGGCTCATGTCGTGCATCGTGCGCGCCGCGATCTGCTTGCCGGTGCCGGTTTCGCCGGAAATCAGCACAGCGGCTTCAGTCGGCGCGATATGTTCAATCGTGTCGTAGACGTGCTGGATCGCGCCGCTGCGGCCGAGCATCGAGCCGAAACGACCTAGTTGACGCAGCGACGCGCGCAACGTCTGAACTTCTTCGGTCAGTTCGTATGGCCGCGGAATGCGCGCGAGCAGGCTGCGCAAACGGGGAATGTTGACCGGCTTGAGCAGGTAATCCCAGATGCCGTGGCGCAAACCTTCGATCGCGCTTTCCACTGTCGCATTGCCGGTCATCACGATCACGGGCAGGGCGCCACCGGGCGGATGGGCGGGCAGGTGCTGCAGCAGGTCGAGCCCGCTGCCGTCCGGCAGGTTCAGGTCGACCAGCACGACGTCGGGAATGAAACGCGTCAACGCGGCCCGGGCCTCCGCGATCGTCGTCGCGGTATCGACGGAAAAACCGTCGGCTGCCAGGATGGCGGACAGGCCTGACAGGCTATTGGGATCGTCTTCAACAATCAGGGCGTGTGGCATGGCGAGCGCAATTTTTAGATGGATGGAATACCCGATGCGCTGCGCCGATACGTTGGCGCGCGGCACGGGCGCGATGCTGGCCGGTACTGTCGGTCGGATGCCGAGTCGGATCCTGCGCCGCGTGCGCAACTACGACATACGCGGTCGCGTTGAAGGCGCAGCCGGCTGACGTAGGCAACTCGTCCGGCGCGCACGCCAGGCGTGGCACCGGCAGAACGGCGGCGATTCGGCTCAATCGGTTCGGTCCTTTGTGTTTTTACCTGGCAATCGGTCATTACGTTTGTAACGCGAGGACCGAGCGCCTGTATTTCCTTCACTCGGGCTGTCAGAAATCCCGATTGCTGTCGAAGAAACGCCGCACTTCGCGTTCCGCTTCTTCACGTGTCTTGCCGTAACGTTCCTGGATCAAACCGGCGAGCTTGTCAGCGCGGCCTTCGGCCTTGGTCAACTCGTCGTCCGTCAGTTCACCCCATGCTGTCTTGGCCTTCCCAACCATTTGCTTCCACTTGCCTTCAGCGATGTCGTTATTCATGCCGCATCTCCGGGGTTGAAGAAATAAAGCCGTACTGGCCTATATCCAGAGACAAGCATGGACCGTGCCACGATAATTTATATAAACTTATCAATGGTTTGTAGGACGGCATACGGGAAATTTGAAGTCGAGGTGTGGCAATTTGGCGAAGTTTGCCGGTAAAGTTTTCCTTAACCATACACGGTGGCGCAAAAAAGAAAAAGCGCCCAAATTGGGCGCTTTTTTTGCCATTTTTTTCGCAGCGCCCCCGTTAGAGCGCTGGATTCAGGCGAGCAGGGCGCTTACGCGCGGCTGCGGTACTCATGCGTACGCGTGTCGATTTCGATCTTGTCGCCGATGTTGCAGAAGAGCGGCACTTGCAGTTCGAAACCGGTGTTCAGCTTGGCGTTCTTCAACACCTTGCCCGACGACGTGTCGCCCTTGACAGCCGGTTCCGTGTAGATGATTTCGCGGACCAGCGTGGTCGGCAGTTCGACCGAGATGGCTTTCTCGTTGTAGAACACGACTTCGCAAGCCATGCCGTCTTCGAGGTAATGAAGGGCGTCGCCCATCATTTCGCCTTCGACTTCGAACTGGTTGTAGTCGGCGTCCATGAACACGTACATCGGGTCAGCGAAGTACGAGTACGTCACTTCCTTGCGTTCCAGCACGACGACGTCGAACTTGTCGTCGGCCTTGTACACGCTTTCCATGCCTGCGCCGGTCAGCAGGTTCTTGAACTTCATCTTGACGACGGCGGAGTTGCGGCCCGATTTGTTGTATTCGGCCTTTTGCACAACCATTGCGTCTGCGCCGATCATCACGACGTTGCCGGTGCGGAGTTCCTGTGCGGTCTTCATAAAACTGTCCTGTACGAATTAAGTAGCTTCAACTTGTGCTCAACGGCATACGGCGCAAGCGGCTTCGGCGCTTTGCCGCCGCGCGCCGCACCGCAGAAGCGGTTCGGCGAGTCGCGAGCGGGTCAAGCGTGGCCGGCTTGCCGCGGGGCGCGGCGGGAGTACCGCAAACGCGCGGTCTCAGCCACTCCCAGCGATCCGTTACCTGCTTTTTTACCCTGTGCGGGCGTGTACACGAGTGGCGCCGATTCGCAACATACGTCCCTTTTCGATATTTCCGGCATCAAGCTGTGACTTAGGAAATATCTGGCCCCTTTCGAGGCCAAGGTTGGCGCGCCGCCAAAGTGAGTTGTCTGGATTGCGCCGCTGCGATCGGGCCGCGCTTGCGTCGTCGGCCGTTGGATAACCGCTTATTTTAACTGAGTTTTTGCGAACAAGGCCAGATTTCCGGCGAGGTCGCCCACTTGAGCCAGTTCTCCGGCCCACGCCGCCGCGCGGTGCCTGAGCGCCGGCAAGTGATGCCGGAATTGCGCCCAGTCCGGCCGGCCCGTGCCGTTCCAGGCGTGCCAGAAGCGCGCGAGCGCGTCGCGGGCGTCGGCGGGCAGGGTGCGCGCGTAGTGCGCGAGCGCGGCGTCGAGCTTCGGCAGATGGGCGTCGTCGGCTTGCGGGTAGATGTGCCAGACGAACGGTTTGGCGGCCCACTGCGCGCGCACGAACGAATCCTCGCCGCGCACGAAATTGATTTCGCTCGCCCACAGCAGCGCGTCGTAGCCGGGCTGGTCGGTGAAGGCGAGGGCGTGCGCGCTGAGATTGCCGCGCATCGCATGCGAGCCGGCGCCGAACGCCGGGAGGTCGAAAAAGCGCGCCACCGCGCCTGAAATGCGGCCTTCGGGCACCAGCAGGGCGACCGGCTCCGCGCTGTCGCGCCATTGTTCGAGCAGGCTGTCGACGGCGGGGTTTTCATAGGCGAACAGCGAGACGACCGTGGCAGCGGCGGGCGGCGGCGCGTGGCCGGTGGTTTGCCGCCACCATGCCGCGCGCGCGCTGGGCGACGCTTCAAAATCCGCGCGCGCGCCGTCGAGATGCCGTTCCTTCAGCACGCCGCCGGTGCCGGGGCCTAGTCCGGGGAAAAAGAACGTCTTGGTCAGCGGATAGCGCGGATGAGGCGACGGCCGCAGATGGAAATCCGCCACCCAATCCTCGGCGCTCAGATATTCGAGGTTGAACCACACCGGCGTGCGCTCGCGCGCCGCCATCGCGGCGACATAAATGGGCGGCAGTTCGCAGCCGAACGCCTCGATCACGACGTCGGCGACTTCGAGCGTATCGCCCGCATGGGCCGGCTCGTGCCAATGTTCGACGACGATGCCGCCCACCGTCTGGCGCGCGCGCTCTAACGTCAGCGATGGGCACAGCTTCTGAAACGCGTGCAGATCGTCGACGAACACGCGCACCTGCCAGCCGTGTTCGCTCGCGAGTTGGCGCGCGAGCCGCCAGCACACGCCGATGTCGCCGAAATTGTCGATCACCGCACAGAAGATATCGCAGGCGATTGCCGTGGGCGCGTCGGCAGCATGCTCGGATTGGGGCGTAGCGGAAGACATGATGGCCTGGGTCGCGGATTCGGACGGATGGAAGGAGCGAGGCAGTGCGAGCGATCCGATGGCGTTGCACTTCGCCGCGGCATGACGAAGCTGCCGCCGAAGCGTGACCCGATTCAGGCCAACAAGGCTCGGACGCGCGCGGAATGCTCTAAACTGGCGATTCTAAAGCACTCGTTCACGATTGCGCGCGCATGGCGTCCTGTGGTTCGCTACGGCGCGCGGCAACGGAGGAATGCTTGGCGAGACCGTCCCACCCGACCGATTCTGCATGACCGAACCCGAAGCAACCGACGCTTTCGAGCCGAAAAAAGTGCTCGCCCAACTGCCGCATCTGCCCGGCGTCTATCGCTATTACGATACGCACGGCGCGGTGCTTTACGTGGGCAAGGCGCGCGATCTGAAGAAGCGCGTGTCGAGCTACTTCACCAAGACGCTGCTGTCGCCACGTATCGCGATGATGGTGACGCGCATTGCGCGCATCGAAACGACCGTCACGCGCTCCGAGGCCGAAGCGCTGCTGCTCGAAAACAATCTGATCAAGGCGCTCGCGCCGCGCTACAACATTCTGTTTCGCGATGACAAGTCGTATCCCTACCTCAAGCTGACCGGTCACAAGTTTCCGCGCATGGCGTATTACCGTGGCGCGGTGGATCGCAAGAATCAGTACTTCGGTCCGTTTCCGAGCGCGTGGGCGGTGCGCGAGAGCATCCAGATCCTGCAGCGCGTATTCCAGTTGCGCACCTGCGAAGACTCGGTGTTCAACAACCGCACGCGGCCTTGTCTGCTGCATCAGATCGGCCGTTGCACGGCGCCGTGCGTCGCGGCGATCAATGAAGAGGACTACGCGCGCGACGTCGCCAACGCCTCGCGCTTTCTGCTCGGCCGGCAGGGCGAGGTGATGAAGGAGCTCGAGCAGAAGATGCACGCGTTCGCGAGCGAGCTGAAGTTCGAGCAGGCCGCGGCGGTGCGCAACCAGATGAGTTCGCTGTCGACGGTGCTGCATCAGCAGGCGATTGAAGTCGGCAGCGATAGCGACGTGGACATTCTCGCGGTGGTCGCGCTAGGCGGCCGCGTGTGCGTGAATCTGGCGATGGTGCGCGGCGGACGGCATCTGGGCGACAAGGCGTATTTTCCGGCGCATGTTGAAAGCGCGCTGACCGCCGACGAGGGCGGATTGCAAGAAGACGACGCGGCGTTGGCCAGTGTCGCGCTCGCGTCGAACTCGCTCGCGGGAGACGATGTCATTGATGATGAAACGGCAGCGTTGGCCGATACCGCCGACGCTCTCGCGATCGCGCAAGAGATGCCATCGGAGGACGAAGAGAACGAGCAGAACGACGCCGCCGAAGAAGTCGACGTAGCCGAAGAAGCCGGCTCCGAACCCGCAAAGCCGCGCAAAGGCCGTGCTGCAACCGGCGGCATCGAAGCCGAAGTCCTCGAAGCATTCATCGCCCAGCATTACCTGGGCAATCGCGTGCCGCCGGTGCTGGTAGTCAGCCACGCACCCGCCAACCGCGAACTGGTCGACGTGCTGATCGAACAAGCCGGCCACAAGGTCACGGTGCTGCGCCAGCCGCAAGGACAACGGCGCGCCTGGCTTACGATGGCCGAACAGAACGCGCGGCTCGCGCTCGCGCGCCTGCTTTCGGAGCAGGGCTCGCAGCAAGCCCGCACGCGCGCGCTCACGGACACGCTCGGCATGGAGTGCGACGATCTCGCGCATTTGCGTATCGAATGCTTCGACATCAGCCACACGATGGGCGAGGCGACCCAGGCGTCGTGCGTGGTGTATCACCATCACAAGATGCAGTCGTCGGAGTACCGCCGCTACAACATCACCGGCATCACGCCCGGCGACGACTACGCCGCGATGCGCCAGGTGCTCACGCGCCGTTACGAGAAGATGGTCGAGCAAGCCGCCGCGAATGCCGCCGACGAAGCCGCCGAGTTGCAAAGCGATGCGGCCGCCGATCCGTCGCTCACGCCGGACGCCGCGGAGCCGGTCGCGGCCGGCGGCATCCTGCCCACCATCGTGCTGATCGACGGCGGCAAGGGCCAGGTCGAAATCGCGCGTCAGGTGTTCACGGAACTGGGTCTCGATACCGGCATGCTGGTCGGTGTCGCGAAGGGCGAAGGGCGCAAAGTCGGCCTCGAAACCCTGATTTTCGCCGACGGCCGCGCGCCGCTCGAACTCGGCAAGGAAAGCGCAGCACTCATGCTGGTCGCACAGATCCGCGACGAAGCGCACCGCTTCGCCATTACGGGCATGCGCGCGAAGCGCGGCAAGACGCGCCAGACCTCGCGGCTCGAAGAACTCGAAGGCGTGGGCGCGAAGCGGCGTCAACGGCTGCTCGCGCGCTTTGGCGGACTGCGTGGCGTGGTTGCGGCCAGTGTCGAGGATCTGGCGAGCGTCGAAGGCATTTCGCAGGCACTTGCGGAGCAGATTTACCGGCAATTGCACTGATTGCGGCGGCCGCGGCCGGCCGCTCAACCGCTGTCGAACAGCGCCGCGGCGGCGCGCACCGCAAGCCCTGCGCGCCGCTTTGCTTGTGGCAGGCCTTATGACACGGCACAATTGCATCTCCCTTGCCAGACGCTGCGCCTGCCCATGCCGTTTAATTTCCCGATTTTCCTGACCTGGCTGCGGATCGTCCTGATCCCGCTCGTCGTCGGTGTGTTCTATTTGCCCGACATGATGATGAGCCCCGCGCACCGCAATCTGGCGGCCGCGACCATCTTCATTCTGGCGGCGCTGACCGACTGGTTCGACGGCTATCTGGCGCGCAAGTGGAATCAGACCTCGGCATTCGGCGCGTTCCTCGATCCGGTCGCCGACAAGCTGATGGTGACCGCCGCGTTGCTGGTGCTCGTGCAACTCGCGCGAATCGATTCGGCGATTGCGCTCGTGATCGTCGGGCGCGAGATCGCGATCTCGGCGTTGCGCGAATGGATGGCGCAGATCGGCGCGTCGAAGAGCGTCGCGGTGAATTCGCTCGGCAAGTTCAAGACCGTTTGCCAGATGGTGGCGATTCCCATGCTGCTGTTCTACGGCCCGCTGCAGTTCGGCGGCGGCGTGGTGGTCGACACGCGCGTGTGGGGCCTGTGGCTCATCTATCTGGCTGCGTTCCTGACGATCTGGTCGATGCTCTACTACATGAAGCTCGCGTGGCCGCAGATCCGCGAACGGGGCGGGGTGGCCTGAGGTTTCGTCGTGGTGGAGGGCGCTCGGAGCGTGTCCGAACTTCGTTGTCGCATGAGTGAAATCTGTTCAGTAAAAGAGATTCGCAAAAGGGGTTGACACGTTTCAGTCGTTTCTCCATAATCTCGTTTCTCCGATGCGCGCAGTTCGAAACGTCGGTGGCAGTAAGAGAGTAGTTGCGGTAACAAGGCAGCAGATAGCACGGCAAAAGCAGCACAATGCGGGAGTAGCTCAGTTGGTAGAGCGCAACCTTGCCAAGGTTGAGGTCGCGAGTTCGAGCCTCGTCTCCCGCTCCAAATTTTTAAAGCAGCGCATTGTTTGGCAAGTAGAAGTGCAGTGCGTTGTGAAGCAGTTCAATGCGGGAGTAGCTCAGTTGGTAGAGCGCAACCTTGCCAAGGTTGAGGTCGCGAGTTCGAGCCTCGTCTCCCGCTCCATACATAAGGGGAAGCAACGCTTCCCTTTTTGTTTGGTGGCCCGGTTCTGCCGGTTGTCCGCCCGACAAAATCTGCGAATCTGTTGCTAGGTTCCAGTCCGCTTGCGGCGCGATAGCAAAGCGGTTATGCAGCGGCCTGCAAAGCCGTTTAGGCCGGTTCGACTCCGGCTCGCGCCTCCAGTAGTTGATGTAAAGAAAAGCCCCGACTCGTCGGGGCTTTTCTTTTTTCGGCGTCGGTTTCGCCGGCGAAGCGGATGGGGGCTGGCGCGGTTGCTGGTTTCGTTGCAGGGCCATGGGGTAGCCAGCATGTTGGTCACTCGCGATCATCAGTGCTTCGAAGAGGCGCGAACGGCACAGTACTGCGCAACAGGTTCGAACGCCGGCATCAAATGCTTATTTACCAATTGCTTCGCGCGCACTTTCACTTTCGCTTTATTGTCTTTCAACTGTGTTTTGCCAATCGGTTAACACACGGAACGATGCATTGAGTGCATTCGGCAATTGCCATTAATGTAGAGTGTGCAATACCCATTCTCGCGTTCGTAAGCATTGCTTGTCATCGGCGAAATCGTCGGGCTTGACCCAGCCGCCGAACCAAGCGATCGCCGGCGCGGAAGTGGTGGTCAATTGGCAGGTCGCGTTCCCGTTGTCGTCCGGTAAAACCTGGGAATATCGGCTACACGGAACTGCATTCGATGAAGGCGCATACAGAATAGACAGCGGCCGATTTTTCCCCGAAGTGGAGCCCCATCCTCCGGGGCTTTATTTTTATATGGGCTGAGTCTCCGCGTTGCCGCTATCGTGGCAGATGCCGTGGCCGATGCGGCGCACAATCCATTCTGCACGTGATCGATCATTTGTCCGCGCGTCTGATTCCTGCGTCATTGCCCGTCCACACCGAGGCTGCATGTACCTACAACTCACCGGCACCCAAGTTCGCCTGCTCGGCTCGATGCATCTATTTCCGGCGACGAGCCGCAGAACGCCGCCGTGGATCGCCGAGGCCTACGACTGGGCCGAAGCGCTCGTCTTCGAGTCCGATCCGCCGACGATCCTGCCGTTTCTCAAGGCCGACCAACCAGGCAGCGCGCAGCAACTGCAGCCCTTTCTTTCCGCCGACGCATGGCGGCAACTCCAGGCGGCGTGGCCCGTTGATGGACCTTTGGCGCCACTCGCCGATCTGCGTCCGTGGGCCGCGCTGATCGTCGCGCCGACCTTGTTCCAGCAGGTCGTCGAAGGTGTCGAGCCGCGCATGCTGCGCTCGGCGATCACGCAGGCCAAGCCCTATCGGTATCTCGAGACCGCGGACGAGGTAGCGGCGGCGCTTGAATCGATTCCGCTAGATGCGGTCGGCGCAGCGCTTGGCCTGCTGATGGCCGATCTCGACGAACCGCAGCGCACGCTCGAGCGCATGCACGCAGCCTGGCTGGATGGCGATCTGCCCGCCGTGCACCAAATCGCCATCGAGTCGCCAATGTTCAATCTGCCGGGCATCCGGCATGCGATTCTAGACGCGCGCAATTGCGCATGGGCGACGCGCCTGACGGAGTTGCTCACGCGGCCGGAGCGCACGTTGGTCGTGGTCGGCGCGCTGCATCTGTGTGGCCCCGGTAATCTGATCGACTGCCTCGCGCGGCCCGTCGAACCGGTCTTTGCCAACCCATAGCAAAGCCGTCTCCACGCGCGCGTGGCAGCCCGATGCGGCCTGCATCGGCGTAAGTGAGGATCGAGCGCGGGTCCGACGCGCGCGCAATCGGCGGGAACTCTCGCGCCGTGGTTTTGCCCCAAGGTGAAGCACACAGCTATACACTACCCGCCTACCACTTCGGCCAAGCCGGTCGCCCAAGGGAATCCAACATGCATGTCCCACCGACGCCCACGAACGAAAGCGCCCGTCTCGACACTTTGCGTGCGCTGCATATTCTCGATACGTTGCCCGAAGAGCGCTTCGATCGTCTGACCCGGCTCGCCAAGCGGCTCTTCGGCGTGCCCATCGCGCTCGTGAGTCTCGTCGACGCGGACCGTCAATGGTTCAAGTCGTGTGTCGGCCTGGAGGCGAGCGAGACCTCGCGCGACGTATCGTTCTGCGCGCACGCGATTCTCGGCGACGAAATCCTGATGGTGCCCGACACGCTCGCGGACGAGCGCTTTCACGACAATCCGCTCGTTACGGACAACCCGAGTATCCGCTTCTACGCCGGTTGTCCGCTGACGGTGCCCAACGGCAGCAAGCTCGGCACGCTCTGTCTGATCGACACCAAGCCGCGCGGCCTCGACGAAGAAGAACGTCAACTCCTGCGCGATCTGGCGCGCATGGCCGAGCAGGAATTGGCGGCGGTCCAGTTGGCCACGCTTGACGATCTGACGCTGCTGTCGAACCGGCGCGGTTTCGAGGCGCTCGCGCAACATGCGCTGAACGTTTGCAAGCGGATGCACAAACCGGCGTCGCTGCTGTTCTTCGACCTGAACGATTTCAAGCAGATCAACGACACGCTCGGCCACGCCGAAGGCGATCGCGCGCTGAAGACCTTCGCCGACGTCTTGCGTACCGCGCTGCGTGAAAGCGACGTGATCGGGCGGCTCGGCGGCGACGAGTTTGTCGTGCTGCTCACCGATTCGGACAGCGGTGCCACGCAGGAAGTGACGCAGCGTCTCACGCAGATGCTGGACGCGCGCAATGCCGAAGCGCAGCGTGGCTATCACATCCGCTATAGCGTCGGGCAGGTTCAATACGATTGCGCCCGGCACCAATCCATTGCCGAACTGCTGGCGGCCGCCGACGCTGCGATGTACAGCCACAAACAGGCGTCGAAGGCGCGCGCTGCGCATCGCAACTGAGCGCGGCACGGCGGCGAAGCCGTCACGCGCGGCATAATCACGCATCGCCGCTTCAGGTGCGGCGCGACTCTTTCTGTAGAACGTTGTCATGACTGAACCGCAGCAAACCGCCGCCATGCGGCTGGCACAACTCGATTGGCGCTGGAAATCCTTTCACGATCTCACGGGCGTCGAGGTTTATACGATGCTGGGCGCACGCGCCGCGGTGTTCGTCGTCGAGCAGAACTGCTTGTACGGCGATATCGATGGGCTCGATATGGATGCGTGGCATCTGCTGGTGTACGGAGCCGATGAACGACGCCCGGCGCTCGCGGGCTATCTGCGCGTGCTGGTGCCCGATGCGGACGACACCGATATCCGCATCGGCCGCGTGCTCACGACCGCCGATTTCCGCGGCATCGGTCTGGGCAATGCGATGCTCGAGCGGTCGCTGACGCATATTCGCGCGCAGTGGCCCGGTACGCCGATTCGCTTGCATGCGCAGGCGCATCTTCAAGGTTTCTATGGCGCGTTCGGCTTCACGCCGGTTTCGGAGATTCACGAAGAAGACGGCATTCCGCACGTGTGGATGCGGTCGGCCTGAAGCGGCTACAGCAAGCTGAGTCCGGCGCGGGCGCGCCGGGCTGTCAATCGAATCGTAGGCTCAGTGCTGGCCGCGCGCCGGCGCTAGGGACTGCTTGGCTTTCGCGCGCCTTTCGCTACGCAAACGTCCGCGCGCCGACAGCCGCATCCAGTGCCGCAAGGCGAGCAGCGCGCCGATCACGCTCATCATCGAACCCGGGATCCACAGCAACAGCCCGCCGATCTGCTGATCGCGCATCGGGCTCAACCACGTGAACGCGCGGCCGCAGATCGAGTAGATCGGATACAGCTCGTGCGGCGTGAAGAAGATGAACGCGCCGAGAATGATCTGCGGCGGAATCGCGGCGATCACGACCAGCACGCGCATGCCTGGCGACAAACGCGCGGGCGGCGCGGGACGCGGATCGAGCACGAGCCACCAGAACAGCAGGCCGTCGATCACCATGCTCCAGTTCATTACGCGATAAAGCCGCCAGTCGAGCATCGCCACGAAATGAATCGGCGACATGAGCCAGAAGTAGATCAGCCCAACGAACAACGTGACCGCGACCACCGGGTGCATCACCACGTCGAGCAGTTTGCGCACCACCGGCGTTCCCAGAGCGGGCCGCACGAAGCGCTGCCGCCAGCTAAACGGAATACCCGCGCGCAACGCGGCGCCCGGATACGACAGCGCGATAAAAAACGGCCCGAGGTGATGCAGCACCAGATGCTGCGCGCGATGCATGAAGAACTCATGCTCGAAGAAATAATCGAGCCGCGTATGCAACGCGACGTATAACGCCACCAGCCCGAACCAGAAGGAGATGCGCCGCGCGACCGACACCTTCGCTTTACGCGCGCCACGCACGAACAGGATCGCGGGCACCAGCAGCGCGATCACGACGGTCGGCGAAAACTCCCAGGGATCGAGCCAGTAGAGCAGGTTCATCGCGGCACGTTGCCTGGTTACTTGGTTTGCGCCGGCGACTTGACCGCGAACGGCGTGTCGAGCGTTTCGCCGTCGGAGAATTTGAGCGTGAGATGCACGGTGTCGCCCGGCGCGACCTTGTGCTTCGCGTCTTCCAGCATCACGTGATAGCCGCCGGGCGCGATCGCGACCTGGCCGTGCGCGGGCACCGTCAGCTTGTCGACCATCACCATCTTCTGCGACGAACCGTTCGACACGGTCTGATGCAGCATTGCGTCGCCGTAGTCGTTGCTGGAGATATCGACGAGATCGACCGGTTTGTCGCTCGCGTTGACGAGCGTCGCGTAGCCGGCGGCGGGCAGGTTGTTGGGCAGCCAGCGAACCCACGCGTCCTTAACGCTGATCGCATTGGCGCCGGCCGCTTGCGCGGTCGATGCGGCACCGAACGAAAGGGCGAGGGCACAACTCAGTGCAGCGAACGTTTTGATCTTGATCGACATGGTTGAACTCGGGAAAGGTCAGGAACGGTCATCGATGATGCGGCGCAGGTCCTGCGCGATCGCATCGGGTGTGTCGTGATCGGTGGCCAGCAGGCGCGCGTGACCCTGGCTGTCGAACACGTAGACGGCGGAACTATGGGTGACTTCGTAGTTGCCGCTGGGGTCGCGCTTTTCCATCTGATAGGCAACGCGGTAACGCTTGGCGAGCGACTCGATCTGCCAGTCGGTGCCGGTCAGCCCTTCGGCATGTTGCGAATCGAAGGCGCCGACGTAATCGTGCAACGCCTGCGCCGTGTCGCGCGCGGGATCGACGGTGATGAACAGGATGCGCACCTTCTGCGCGTCGGGGCCGAGCTTGCCGAGCACCTGCATGAGCCGGCCCATCGTTTCAGGACAGACGTCCGGGCAATGGGTGTAGCCGAAATAGACGAGCGAGACGCGGCCCTTGAACGAATCGCCGGTGACGGGTTTGCCGTCGTCGCCGGTCAGCTTGAAGTCGAGATCCGGCAGATGGCCGCTCACATTGGTCAACTGCCACGTTTCGGTGCGATGCGTGCAGCCGGCGAGCGCCGTCAGTGCGCCCAGCATCAGCGTCAGCGCGAACAGACGCGCGGACCGCGGCCAGCGTGACATTGCGAAGTGCGGTTGCGAGTGCCGGGATGAGAAGATCGGGAACAAAGCTGGGTTTGGTTACTCGATTGAATTGCGGCGCTGCTCGATGCGCATGCGGCGCTTGCGCGGTCATAGTGTGCAAATATGGTCGTAACGGCAATGTTTCGCGTGGCTGCGACTTTAGCGCAAATTAGCGGACGACGTTGCGCAGCGCCCACGGGCGCGCGGTTTGCGAGGCAATTTGACGCAGGCGGCTGAAAGCCGGTTGAAGTCGGATTGTTCCCATTTTGAACGCAATCGCCGCCGAGGCCCGCCTGCGGCACCCGGCTGGGCTTGTGCCGAGCCTTACTTTCTCGAAAAATTGATGGATGCGCGGTAAGATGCGCACACTTTTCCGGCCGCAGAAGGCTGAAAGGCAAAACTAACCGATGCAAGCACTTCCGGCTGTTCTGTCTCCGAGCGAGACGGCATTTTTCTTCGATTTCGACGGCACGCTCGTCGAACTGGCTCCCACGCCGGACGGCGTGCTGGTGCAACCTCGCGTGATCGATTTGCTGAGCGAGTTGCGCAGCTTGACGAACGGTGCGGTCGCGGTCGTGTCGGGCCGCGGTATCGACAGCATCGACAGTTTTCTCAACATGCCCGATCTGCCGATCGCCGGCCTGCACGGCGCCGAACGGCGCGACGCCAACGGCGACACGCAGCGCATCGGCTTTCACGACGAGCGGCTGCTACGCATGGAGCAGGTGCTCGCGCAGGTGGTCAACGAGAACGCCGGCATGCTGCTCGAGATCAAGGGTGCGGCCGTGGCGCTGCATTACCGCAATGCGCCGGACCGCGAGCCGGTGGCGCGCGAGGCGACCGAGCGGCTGGTGGCCGATTATGCCGGCTCCTACGTGCTGCAGCCCGGCAAGATGGTCTACGAAATCAAACCTAAAGATGTCGATAAGGGCCGCGCGTTGCGCGCGTTCCTCGACGAGCCGCCTTTCGTCGGCCGCAAGCCAGTCTTTGCCGGCGACGATTTGACCGACGAGAAAGGCTTCGCCGTCGTCAACGAACGCGGCGGCGTGTCGATCAAGGTCGGTCCGGGCGAGACGCTGGCGCATACGCGTATCGACTCGGTGTCGGGTCTGCTCGACTGGCTGGCATCGATCGTTGCGGCGGCGCGCGCCGCATGATGGCCGCGCCGCATCATCCAAAGCAAACAAAGTACTGCATCGGGAATCGCGCTTCATGAGCCGACTGATCATCGTATCGAACCGGGTTGCGCCGATCTCGGAGGGCGGCCCGGCGGCGGGTGGTCTGGCGGTCGGCGTGTACGACGCGCTGAAGGAAACCGGCGGCATGTGGTTCGGCTGGAGCGGCGACGTGCTCAGCTCGGGCCAGCCGCAGATCAAGGTCGAGGAGCGCGGCCCGGTGACCTTCGCGACCATCGCGCTGATGCGCCGCGATTACGATCAGTACTATCGTGGCTTCTCTAACGCCACGCTGTGGCCCGCGTTCCACTATCGCGCCGATCTGGTGCAGTACGACCGGCACGACTTCGAGGGCTACTGCCGCGTCAATGCGTGGCTCGCGCAACAGCTCGTGCCGTTGCTGCGCGAAGACGACGTGATCTGGGTCCACGACTACCATCTGATTCCGTTCGCGCAGGCGCTGCGCGCGGCGGGCGTGAAGAACCGCATCGGCTTTTTCCTGCATATTCCGTTTCCGGCTTCGCAGGTGTTGCTGGCGGTGCCGCCGCATCGAGAACTCGTCGAAGCGCTGTGTTCGTTCGATCTGCTCGGCTTCCAGACAGCGCCGGATCTGCGCGCGTTTTGCGACTACATCGTCAACGAGGCGAACGGCTCGGTCGACGCATCGGCGAAAGGCCCGCTGATGATCCACGCGTTCGGCCGCACGCTGCGCGCGGCGGCGTATCCGATCGGCGTCTATCCGGACGAGATCGCCGAACTCGCGAAAGCGGGCGAGCGCGGCAAACCGGTGCGCACCATGAAGGCGACGCTGCATTCGCGCAAGCTGATCATGAGCGTCGACCGGCTCGATTATTCGAAGGGACTGGTCGAGCGGTTTCGCGCCTTCGAGCGGCTGCTCGAACACGCGACCGCGCAACGCAACAAGGTGTCGTTTCTGCAGATCGCGCCGCCAACGCGCGCCGACATGCACGCGTATCAGGACATCCGTTTGCAGCTGGAAGGGGAGTCGGGGCGCATCAACGGGCGCTTCGCCGAACTGGACTGGACGCCGATTCTCTACATCCACAAGCAGTACGAGCGCTCGGTGCTGGCCGCGCTGTTCCGCACCGCGCACGTCGGCTATGTGACGCCGTTGCGCGACGGCATGAACCTCGTCGCCAAGGAATATGTGTCGGCGCAGGATCCGGACAATCCCGGCGTGCTCGTGCTGTCGCGCTTTGCCGGCGCCGCACAGGAGCTGGACGGCGCGCTGATCGTCAATCCGGTCGATATCGACGGCATGGCGGAGGCGCTCGCGCGGGCGCTCGACATGCCGCTCGCGGAGCGTCAGGCGCGTCATCGCGAAATGATGGTGCAGTTGCGCGAGAACAATGTGTCGGTGTGGCGCGATAACTTCATGCGCGATTTGCAGGGCGTCGCTGGTGCAAAGAGCACCCGAAGCGGGAAAGCGCGCGCGGTGTCGGGGAAAAAAGCAGCGCGCGAGACGCAGGCGGGGTAGGCCGAGGTCGGCGCTTCCGATTGCAACGCGCGTAAAAGAAAAGCCGCTCTCGAGCGGCTTTTCTTATGGCGATAACGGCTCGCGGCTGGAATCATGCCGCGTTCGCAGGCTTAAACCACGTGCTGTTCGTCGACCTTCTTGCCGCCGATGTGCAGCGTGTGGCCCTTGCCATACTGCTTGGTGAGCAGGTCGCGATAGAGGCCCGGACGTTGGCGCAGTTCTTCCGGACTGCCGTCGTCGATAACCTTGCCGGCGCTCATCACGATGATCCGGTCGAAGTTGTTCAGCGTCGACAGACGGTGCGCGATCGCGATCACGGTGCGGCCGACCATCAGCCGGTCGAGCGCTTTCTGGATCGCTTCTTCCGACGCGCTGTCGAGCGCCGAGGTGGCTTCGTCGAGCAGCAGGATCGGCGCGTTCTTGAGGATCGCGCGTGCAATGGCGATCCGCTGACGCTGGCCGCCCGACAGCTTCACGCCGCGGTCGCCGACAATCGTGTCGTAGCCTTCCGGCATCGCCTCGATGAAGTCCGCGCAGCGCGCCTCGCGCGCGGCCGCGAGCACTTCGTCACGGCTTGCCTCCGGGCGTCCGTAGGCGATGTTCTCGTACACCGTGCGGTGGAACAGTGAAATATCCTGCGGCACCAGTGCGATTGCATGGCGCAGGCTGTCCTGCGTGATCGTGGCAATGTCCTGGCCGTCGATCCTGATCGCGCCGCCCTGCGTCTCGTAGAAACGCTGCAACAGCGCCAGAACAGTGGACTTGCCCGCGCCCGACTTGCCGATCAGACCGACGCGCTGGCCGGGTTCGATATGCAGATCGAAGTGGTCGAGGATCGGACGGCGGCGCGGATAGGCGAACGTCACGCCTTCGAAATCGACGCGGCCGCCTTGCGGAACGAGTTCGGTCGCGCCGTCGCGGTCCGGCATGCCGTGCGGCTCGAGCAGCGTGCGTACGGCTTCAGCAAGACGCGCCACGTGCTGCGTGACGTCGACGAGCGCCACGGCCAGATCGCGCGTGCCGTGCAAGATCGTGAAGCCGAGCGAGCTGACGAGCACGATGTCGCCCGAGGTCGCCTTGCCTTGATCCCACAGCCACAGCGCCCAGCCCAGCAAGCCCGCCGAGAGCAGCGCGGTGATCACTGCATGCAGCAGACGCAGCTTTTCCAGATACAGCAAGCTCTGCTGGCGCGCGTCCATCTCGGCCTTGACCGTTGCGCCGAAGCGCTGCTGCTCGCGAAACGTCATGCCGAAAGCGCGCACGAGGCCCATGTTGCTGATCACGTCGACCAGTTCGCCGTCCACCGACGCCGCCTTGGTGGCGAAATGGTGATGGCGCGCGGAGCCGCGCCCGGCCAGCTTGTACAGCACGACTGACAGAATGGCTGAGCACAGCATCAGACCGCAGGCCATCAGCGGATTCACCGCGATGATCATGACGATCGCGCCGAGCACCGCGATACACGGCGGCAGCACGTTCCATGCGGTGGTGTTCTCAGCCGTGTAGACCGCGTTCGATGTCGCCGTGATCCGGCTGGCAAGCATGCCCGGCTGCTTTTCGGAGTAGTAGGTGGGTGAGTGTCCGCTCAGATACTGGAACAGATCGCGCCGCAGGTCGCCGGTCACGGCGACGAACGTATGCGCGGCGACCCAGCCGCCGACCCGCCACAGCAGGTTGTCGGCGGCGATCAGGCCGACCAGGATGGCGAATGCGCCCCACAGCGGGCCGGGATGGTGCCGGCCTTCGCCAAGCACGTCGATCAAATGTTTGATCGCGTACTGCGAAGCGAGCGCACAGCCCACGGCCGCGAACACGCTGCACAGGACGATCGCATGCGCGAGCGGATGGCGGCGAATGAAGCGGAAAAGGAACGCAAGCGGCCGGTGCGCATAGCTCGCGAGCTTTGCGTTCTCGGCATTACGCTGGGCGATGGTTAAATGTTCCAATTGATCGTGAGGTTGGTGTGATTCGGGTTGTGCATGCAAAGCGTGGGCCACATGGAAAAGGTTCGCCGCGAAGCCGATGCTTCGCATTGTAAACATGCAAAAGCGATTGCGCCCTGTGTATCCGGGCCTTGGCGCGATTGATTCGCGATAGACGTCGCCGCCCACCGCTACTCGACCCGCCTATGGGGTCTGGGTTCGCGCGGGGGCCGCGAAAAATTTCGGGATATAATTACAAATTGCATTCAACTGCGGTGCGGCATTTCTTCAACGCTTGCCGGCAAAGTTGACGCAAGTGCTTACGGGACCACCTCGACGGTCCTTGCCGCAAACCAGTTGCCACTGTAGAACTGTCTTAGAAAACAAGGGTTTGCAAAGTGTTTCGCGTTTGTAACAACGTAAAGACTTTGAAATGTTGTGGTGCAGCGTGAATCCCGGCATTGATAATGCATGCTCTGTAGGCCCACCGAATTTTCTGACAGTTTGTCAACGTAGGTGTCATGTGTGCGTTTACCGGCACATGCGCAGACACTGACCACGGGTCTGGGCTCACTACCCAAGCGATCCATCGCAGGATTTCTCGAAAGAATCAGGCCCGCGCCGGCAAGTCCGGCCAGACTGCCCTGGCGAGCAAGCGAGTCGCTTTTACCAAACGCAGTATCTTTGCCTGATTTTTTACGAGGAGTTCTTCATATGCGAATCGCTCAAATCGCTCCGTTGCACGAGGCGGTTCCTCCCAAGCTGTATGGCGGTACGGAACGCGTGGTGTCCTATCTGACCGAAGCTCTCGTCGAGCAAGGTCACGACGTCACGCTCTTCGCGAGCGGCGATTCGGTAACCTCGGCGAAACTCGAAGCTTTCTGGCCGCAGGCGCTGCGCCTCGACCCGACGATCCGCGACGTGATGGCGCCGCACATGCTGCTGCTCGAAGAAGTGCGCCGCCGCGCGGACGAATTCGACGTGCTGCATTTCCACATCGACTATTACCCGTTCTCGCTGTTCGCCCGTCAGCCGGTGCCTTTCCTGACCACGCTGCACGGCCGTCTCGACCTGCCGGAACTGCAGCCGATCTTCAATACGTTCAGCGACGTGCCGGTGGTGTCGATTTCGGACAACCAGCGCATTCCGCTGCCGCAGGCAAACTGGCTGCAAACCGTTTATCACGGTCTGCCGGAAAACGTGCTCACGCCGATCCCCAACGTCGAGCCGGGCTACCTCGCTTTCCTCGGCCGCGTCTCGCCGGAGAAGGGCCTCGACCGCGCAATCCGTATCGCTGGCCAGGCAGGCATGAAGCTCAAGGTTGCCGCCAAGATCGACAAGGCCGACCGCGCCTATTACGAAGAAGTGATCAAGCCGCTGATGGCGCTCCCGCACGTCGAGTACATCGGCGAAATCGGCGAAGCCGAAAAGCGTGAGTTCCTCGGCAACGCGCATGCACTGGTGTTCCCGATCGACTGGCCGGAGCCCTTTGGTCTGGTCATGATCGAAGCGATGGCGTGCGGTACGCCGGCGATCGCGTTCAACCGCGGTTCGGTGCCCGAAGTGATCGAAAACGGCGTGTCGGGCTTCGTCGTCGAAGACGAAATCAGCGCGGTCGCTGCCGTCAAGCGTCTGCACACGCTGTCGCGCGCCGGTGTGCGCAAGGCGTTCGAGTCGCGCTTCTCGTCGAAGGTCATGGCGAAGAACTACGTCGCGACTTACGAGGAACTGCTGCGTCAGAAGCACCGCACGGTGCTGCGCGAAGTCAACGCCAGCTAATGCGCGACAGGTAGGAAAGTCGCACCGGCTCAAGGAGCGCGTCAGGCGCTCCGAAGGCCGCCCGCAACGCCCCGTGAGGCACATGCCCACGGGGCGTTGTTGCAGGCGCGCAGCGTTTTCCCCAATCAACGGACGAAAGTGCGGGTTTCCAGCCGGTAAGAATGAGCCACGCTCCGTAATATCCCTATAATGGCCCTGCCGCAAATTTGGCTGCGGCGCCGCCGACGACAGGAGGATGCCTTGGCGAGAACGAAAGAGACGCGTGCGAACGCGGCGCCCGGCGCCGGAACGATTTTCGCGTTGCGCGCCATCGGTCTCGTGATCCTCGCTCGCTGGCTTTTTTCGATGGCGGACCTGGATGCGGGCGCGTCGCTGCTGGCCATGCTGTCCTCGCCATGGGCCTGCATCAACCTCGTTTTCCTGTTCCTGCTGATCTTCCTGCCGGGCGCGCGCGCCGTGGCCGAGCGTCCGTTTCATCCGCTGCCGCAATGGCTGCGGCAGGCGCTGCGTCTGTTCGCTTTTCTCGGCTTCCTGTTTGCGGTCTGGTCGGTCGGCGCGTTTGCCGCGAGCGCCGGCTGGCGGCGTGCCGCCAATGCGGTGGCGGCCTCCAACGGCTGGTTGCTGGCCGCGCCGGCGCTGTACGCGGCCGTGCTGTGGATCTGCCGGCCGCGCGCGCTGTGGCGCACCAATATCGCCGCGCGCCGTTTCGCGATCGGCCGCTATGCGGTCGCGCTCGATCCGGCCACTCGGACGGTGATCGTGTGGGCGGAGCGCCGCAAGGTGGGGCAGTACGACGCGCGCGAATTGTCCGTGCGCTGGGCGGCGGGGCAGGAGGCACGCACTACACCGACGCCGACGCCCGTTCCCGCTGTCGCGTTCGGCGGCGTGAGAGAGCCGGGTGGATCCGGCGCATCGCTGGGGGCGGCTGCCGCGCCTTCGCTGGCGCACGGCGCCTTCGGCCGCCGTCCGAAGATCGAACTACTGTGGGATTCGCCGGCCGCCGCGGGGCACAACCGGCAAACCGTATTCCGCACCGCGCTGACGACCGAAGGCGACCGCGCCGCCGCCCGCGCGCTTGACACATCCTTGCAGCAGGTCTGAACCTGCCGGTTTGTGCAGTCGGCCACACCCCGTGGCCGAAGCAGGCGTTGTAGATTGAGCCGTAGTCGATAATGAAGTCATGGCGCCCGGCGCTTCAGCGCGGGCGAGTGAGACATACAACGATCGTATTGCGTCCTTTGCAGGAGTCGCCATGCTGGTTCGCTGGTTGATTGCCGCCATCCATCTGCTTGCTTATGGCTTCGCGCTCGCGTCGATTCTGCGGCGCACCTGGGCGCTGCGCCGCGCCACCGTACCCGCCGCGCTGCGCTCGCTCTTCCGCGCGGATTCACGCTGGGGCATTTCAGCGCTGGTGCTGCTGGTCACCGGGGTGATGCGCGTATTCGGCGGTTACGAAAAGGGCGCCGACTACTATCTCCACGAGCCGCTCTTCCACATCAAGATGACGCTGCTCGTCATCATTCTCATTCTTGAAGTCCCGTCGATGCTCGCGTTGATGCGATGGCGCGCCGCGATCAGAAAAGGCGTCGCGCCGGATTTGCGCAAGGCGCGCTCTTATGCCCGCTACAGTGTCATTCAGACGATCTTGCTGGTGCTGATGGTGTTTGCCGCGACGGGTATGGCGCGCGGCGTGGGATTGCCGGCGGGTATGGTGTGACGGCGGTGTGGACGCTTGCGTAGCCGGCGCGAGCGGAGCGGCGCTTACGCGTGCGCTCTTCCGCGTGCGAAAAAGCGCGGCAGGTTGATAGTGGAAGCGTCGCCGCCTACCGGCGCGGCGATTTCCAGATGACGAGAGCGTGCCTGATTAACGCCCACTCGCGCCCGAAAAACGGGCGGTGGAACGTCATCCGAAAGCGCCGCCCTATCTGCGGTTTTCAGTCGGCGTCCCACACGCCCAGTTCAATCTATTTCCCGACCAGCAGGCTGGAATCGTCCGTCCGGTTCGCATTCGGCCGCGCGGTCCGAGTCGTGAATTCCGGCTCCCCCAGACCCTTGATCAGCTCCAGCGCCTGACGCTCGAACAACCGCCGGTACAGGCCGTTCTCGAGTCTGATCAGCGCGTCGTGGCTGCCTTCCTCGATCACCTTGCCCTTGTCCAGCACCAGCAGCCGGTCCAGCGCGCGCACAGTGGAAAGGCGGTGCGCCACCACCAGCGTGGTGCGGCCCGTCATGAGCCGCTCCATGGCCTGCTGGATCAGCACCTCGCTTTCGCTGTCGAGGCTTGACGTCGCTTCGTCCAGAATCAGGATCGGCGCGTCGGCGAGGAACGCCCGCGCGATCGCGACGCGCTGACGTTCGCCGCCCGAGAGCTTGACGCCGCGTTCACCGACCAGCGTGTCATAACCATTGGGCAGCGCCGCGATGAAGCCGTGCGCGCTCGCCAGCTTCGCGGCCCGCTCGATCTCGGCACGGCTCGCGCCGGGCCGCGCATAAGCGATGTTCTCGGCGAGCGAGCGGTGAAACAGCACCGGTTCCTGCTGAACGATCGCGATCTGGCTGCGCAGCGACGCCTGCCGCACCTGGGCGATGTCCTGACCGTCGATCGTGATCCGGCCTTCCGAAATGTCATAGAGCCGCTGGATCAGCTTGATGAACGTAGTCTTCCCCGAACCCGAATGCCCGACCAATCCGACGCGCTCGCCCGGCGCGATGCGCACGGAGAAGTTGTCGTAAAGCGGCAGGCCGTTCGTGCCGTAGTGGAACGTGACGTGCTCGAAACGGATCTCGCCTTTGCCGATCGTGATCGGAACTGCGCCGGGGCGGTCCTCGATACCGAGCGGCTGGCTTTCCTGCGACACCAGTTCCTCCATGTCGTTGACCGAGCGTTGCAGGTTGCGGATGTGCATGCCCACGTCGCGCAGATAGCCTTGCAGCATGAAGAACATGGTCAGCGCGAACGTGATGTCGCCGACGCTCGCGTCGCCGCGCGCCCATAACAGCAGCGCCGCGCCGAGAATCGCGGCCTGGATCGCTACCAGCATGCCGCCCTGGACGCCGCCGTTGATCGTGCCGCGCATCCATGTGCGGCGCGTGCGGTGCCGCCACTTGCCGATCACGCGCGCGAGCAGCGCTTCTTCGCGCTCTTCCGCGCCGAACGCCTTGACCACGCCGTTGCAACTGACCGCGTCGGCGAGCGCGCCGCCCATGCGCGTGTCCCACGCATTCGCAAGACGCGCGGCCGGCGCAACGAAGCCGAGCGACATGGCGACCGTCACCGCGATGTAGAGCACCGAGCCGATGCCGACGACCGCGCCCATCATCGGCCAGCGCCAGCCGAGCAGAACGGTTGCGCCGACCAGCATGACGAGCGACGGCAACAGCGCGATGAGCAGCGTGTCGTTGAGCAGGTCGAGCGCCCACATGCCGCGCGTGATCTTGCGCACTGTGGAGCCGGCGAAGCTGTTGGCGTGCCAATCGGTCGAAAAGCGTTGCACGCGATGAAACGCGTTGGCTGCGATCTCGCTCATCATCTTGAGCGTGAGCCGGATGATGTTGAAGTACACGCCTTGCCGCAGCAAAGTGGCGCCGAGACCGAGCGCGCTCAGCACGCAGAAGGCCGTGACCGCGGCATGCCAGGCGACAGCGTCGCTCGCCGCGCCGGACGCGATGGCGTCGACGAGACGGCCGGCGAACATCGGCGTGAGTACGTCGGCCACTGCCGAGAGCAGCACCAGCGCCGTGATGACGACGATGCGCCAGGGCTGCTGCGCCCAGTGATGGAAGGTAAAGCCGAGGACATCCTTGAAGGCTTGTCCGCGAAAGTCGAGTTTTTTTCTGGTCATTTGTCACGCCCCCGTGGCGCATGAGCGCAGCGAGGTTCCAGTCAGAAGCGAAAGGACGAGACAGTCAAAACGCGCCGGAATGCATAGGCGATTGAACTGCGGACTGTCTGGGAATTGCGTGGAGTGCCTTTTCAGGCGACACCACGTGAACGGCGATGCGGCGGCTTAATTCGGCGACTTAATCGGACAGATTAAGATCGCGAAAACGCTCGCGAGACCATGCCGGGGACGGCGATACGCATTGCGAACATGTGGCGCCTCCCTATGGTCGAATGAGGTGGAAAAATGGACGGGGCGAATGCCCGAGTGCCAACTATATCAGCAGTGTCAGGCGTCCGCAAACGTACGAAGATCCGGAGTTGACGGCTAGTCCGAACGTTGAGCACCGGAATCTGCCTGGCATTCCGTACGGTTTTCACCGGGCGACCTATGAGCCAAACCACGAAATGAAAAAGGGCTCACGCATTTCTGCGCGAGCCCTTTAGTCTTCGGTGATCGACACACCAAAATTCTGGTGGGTAGTACTGGGATCGAACCAGTGACCCCTGCCGTGTGAAGGCAGTGCTCTACCGCTGAGCTAACCACCCGAAGAGATCCGAATTATGTCAGGGATTTCCGGCCTCGTCCAGTACTTTTTAAGCGGTTTGCTCATCCGCAGCCGGCGCCGGTTCAAGGCGCCACACGCTCGTGCCCTTGATCGCCTTGTCGAGGCCGTCGAGTACCGCCTGGTGCGCGGCGAGCTCGTCGTCGCTGGCGGTGACCACGATCAGATCGAGCGAACTGAGCGCGACGCGCGGCGCATGCGCGTCGCCGCCGGCGTGCGACTCGCCGAGCATGTCGATGACAAGGCTTTCCTGGCCGCGCGTCATCGCCAGATAGACCTCGGCGAGCAGTTCCGAGTCGAGCAGGGCGCCGTGCAACGTTCGGTGCGCGTTGCTGATGCCGAAGCGGTCGCACAGTGCGTCAAGCGAATTGCGCTTGCCGGGGAACATCTGCTTGGCGCGCGCCAGCGTATCGATGATTTCGCCGCAGTAGGTTTTCACCGGCGGCAAACCCAGCAAGGCGAATTCGGCATCGAGAAAGCCGATATCGAACGGTGCGTTGTGGATGATCAGATCCGCGTCCTGGATGAAGTCGCGAAACTGATCGGCGATCTCGGCGAATTTCGGCTTGTCGCTCAGGAACTCGGTGGTCAGTCCGTGCACAGCCAGCGCGCCCGGATCGCTCTCGCGTTCCGGGTTGATATAGAAGTGCAGATTGTTGCCCGTCAGCCGGCGGTTCACCATTTCGACGCAACCGAGTTCAAGAATCCGGTCGCCGGTGCGGGCATTCAGGCCGGTGGTTTCGGTATCGAGGATGAGTTGACGCATGTCGGGTTAACCTGCTTGAAGATAGTTGTAGCAAAAAAGAGTGCGCACGCAGTGGACCGCGTGCGCCGTCGCAGCAGGACTTACAGCTGCGCGAGTGATGCGACGCCGCGATTGGCCAGCTGATCGGCGCGCTCGTTTTCCGGGTGGCCGTTGTGCCCGCGCACCCAGCGCCATTCGATTTCGTGTTGCGCGACGAGTGCGTCGAGCCGCTTCCACAAGTCGGCGTTCTTGACCGGCTGCTTGGCGGCGGTGATCCAGCCTTTCTTCTTCCAGCCGTGGATCCATTCGCTGATGCCTTTCTGCACGTACTGTGAGTCGGTGTGCACGACCGCTTTGCAAGGGCGCTTCAGCGCTTCCAGCGCGGCGATCACGCCCATCAGTTCCATGCGGTTGTTGGTGGTGTTGGCTTCGCCGCCGAACAGTTCTTTTTCCTGGTCGCCGAAGCGCAGCAGCGCGCCCCAGCCGCCGGGGCCGGGGTTGCCCTTGCAGGCGCCGTCGGTATAAATATCGATGAGATCGGAAGTCATTGAGTGTGGTTGCGTGTATTCGGTGTGGCGGCGGGCGCGAGGCCCGCGGCGAGGACGGGTTTCTTCACTTTCAGCGGGCCGACGAGACGCATGCCGCGTACGCGCTTGATCGCCTTGATCATGTAGGTGGCGCCGAAAATCGGCCACCAGCGGTCGCCGGCGGCTTCCATGAAACCGTAGCGGGCGAGCCATTGTTCGCTGCCAAGCGGCGGACGATAGCAGCCGAAGCGCCCGCGTTCAAGGTCGAAGCCCAGCAGCTTGATCCAGTCTTTCAGGCGCGTGAAGGCGATCAGATCGACGGCGGCCGGCACGAACGGCCGGCCGGTCATCTTGCCGACCGATTGCCGCGCGCCCCACAGCGACAGCGAATTGAAGCCGAGAATGATCAACTGGCCTTCAGGCATCAACACGCGCTCGGCTTCGCGCAACAGACGATGCGGGTCGCTCGTGAATTCCAGCGTGTGCGGCATGACGATCAGATCGACGCTTTGCGCCTCGAACGGCAGATCCAGCAGGTCGCACCAGACCGCGCTGCGTCCGGCCGGCGCCGGCAGACCCGCGAGGCCGCTCTGTGCGGCGCCGTTGTTCAAACCGTTGCGATCGCCATTGGCCGCACGGCCCGCGCCGCGCGGATATGCATACGGAGCGCTCGCTCCGCTCGCGGCGTCGAGCACGAGCCCGCGGCACGGCATGCGGTTCTCGCGCAAGGCGTCGAGTTGCGGCAAGCCGAGTTGTAGCGCATGGTATCCGAACACGTCCGACACCACGCGGTCGAGCTGCGTTTGCTCCCACTCGAGTACGTATCGGCCAGGTGGCGAGTGGGTCCAGGCGGGCCAGTCTATAATCGCTCGGTCAGTCATATCAAAGAATGCGTCGCCTATGAATGCGCTCGAGTACGTACCGGTCCCGGCGTTTGATGACAATTACATCTGGGTCGTTTCCGACGGACGCCACGCGGCGGTCGTCGATCCGGGTGAGGCCGCCCCCGTTAAAGCCTATCTGGCGAAACGGGGTTGGCGGCTGAGCGCTATTTTACTCACGCACCATCATCAAGACCACGTCGGCGGGGTGGCCGATCTGCTGAATGGCCAGGCCGTGCCCGTCTACGGCCCCGCCGGTGAAGCGATCGAGCATCTCACACACCGTCTGAAAAATGGCGATCACGTGTCGATTGCGGCGCCGGCGCTCAAATTGAGCGTGCTCGACGTGCCGGGTCACACGAGCGGCCACATCGCCTATTTTCAGGCGGCCGACCCGCAAGGCACGCCGCACGTGTTTTGTGGCGACACGCTGTTCGCCTGCGGTTGCGGCCGGCTGTTCGAAGGCACGCCAAAGCAGATGCTCGCCTCGCTGGATTCGCTGGCCGCGCTGCCCGGCGCGACCGAGGTCCACTGCGCGCACGAGTACACGCTGTCGAATATCCGCTTCGCGCTCGCCTGCGAGCCGGGCAACGCCGAGCTGCAAGCCTGGCGGGACAAAGCGAGCGAACTGCGCGCGCGCGACGTGCCCACGTTGCCCACCACGATCGCCCATGAGCGCGCAGTGAATCCGTTTTTACGCGCCGGCGACCCAGCGGTGCAGGCGAGCTTGCGGGAGCAGTTGCACGAGGCAGTGCCGGATCGATTGACGGCCTTTACCTTGATGCGCGAATGGAAGAACCGCTTCCGTTAACCCGCCCCCAGGCAGGGTAATCCTCACGCGAAGAATCGGAAAAATTCGCCAAGCCCAAGATTTACTTGATTTTTTCGTAATTTTCCGATTGACGTAAACGTTGCCGTTTCGTACTATCGGCTGCAAATTCCAGCCCTTGTGGAAGCCGAGATTTTCATGCGATTTATCTTTAGTGCGTTGCTGGTCCTGACGCTCGCCGCCTGCGCGAGCCAGGGACCGACGACGAGCATTCCGAACACCGCAACCAACCCCGCCAGTCAGCAAGCCGTAGCAGACGCCCTTCGCAAGTCAGCCACCGCCAAAGAGACGATCAACGTCGATCAAGGCTCCGTCACTCAGTTGACGAGCGCCGACGCTGACCTTTGGGGCCGTATTCGCCGTGGTTTCCAGATGCCGGACCTGCAAACCGACCTCGTCGACATGCAGGTCAACTGGTATGCGCAACGGCCTGACTACGTGCAGCGCATGACCGAGCGCTCGCAGAAATACCTTTATCACATCGTCGAAGAGCTCGAGGCGCGCCATATGCCGACCGAGCTCGCGTTGCTGCCGTTCATCGAATCGGCGTATAGCCCGCAGGCTTTGTCTGTCGCGAAGGCGGCCGGCATGTGGCAGTTCATGCCGGGCACGGGCCGCACCTACAACCTCAAGCAGAACATGTGGCAGGACGAGCGGCGCGATGTGCTGGCGTCGACCAGTGCCGCGCTCGACTATCTGTCGCGTCTGCATGACATGTTCGGCGACTGGCAGTTGGCGCTCGCGGCCTATAACTGGGGTGAGGGCAACGTGCAGCGCGCGATTGCGCGCAATGAAGCGGCGGGCCTGCCGACCGACTACCTCAGCCTGCGCATGCCGAACGAGACGCGTAACTACGTGCCGAAGCTGCAGGCGGTCAAGAACATCGTGATGAACCCGCAAATGTACGGGCTCACGCTGCCGACCATTCCGAACCACCCGTATTTCGTGACGGTAACCACCTCGCACGACATCGACGTGGATATGGCCGCCAAGCTCTCGAACCTGTCCGCGGACGAATTCCGCGCGTTGAACCCGTCGTTCAGGAAGCCGGTGATTCTCGGCGCCACGCAGCCTCAGATCCTGCTGCCGTTCGATAACGCGAGCGCCTTCGAGCGCAATCTGAAGACTTACTCCGGCTCGCTGTCGTCGTGGACCACGTACACGGTCACCGAACGCGCGACACCCGCGGCAATCGCGCAGAAGATCAGCGTCGACGCCGACACGCTGATGGAAGTGAACAAGATTCCGGTCGGCATGCGTTTGAAACCCGGCTCCACGATCGTGGTGCCGCGCGGTTCGGACGACGACGAGGACATCAGCGCCGACGTCGCCGAAAGCGCCGTGCTCGCCATGGAACCCGACGTCCCCGATACGCGCAAGATGCTGATTCGCGTGCGCCGCAATCAGTCGATGGCGGCCATTGCCGTGCGCTACGGCGTATCGGTCGGCCAGTTGAAGGCCTGGAACCGCACGCATCGCGACGCCGTTTCGCGCGGTCAGGTGATCGTGCTGCACGTGCCGGTCGGCAAAGCCATGCCGAGCGAGCCGGGTCCGGAACGCATCGCGACCGACGTGCAAGGCGGCGGCGTCGAGAAGATCGGCACCCGCGTCGCAGACACCAGACGCGAATCGCGCTACGATAAGAAGAAGGGTCGTGGCCGGGCAGAGGTGGTGAAGGTTTCCGAGCCGGTAGGCAAAGTCGTCAAGCCGACGGCATCCAGCGCCAGCAAGGGCAAGGTGACCAAGGTTTCGGCTTCCACGTCCAGCAAGGCGTCGAAGGCTGCGGCAGAGAGCCGCCCGAAGACCGCGGCCAGCGCGAAGAAGGGTAAATAGACCAATAGCGGCTCACACGGTAGTGACCACATGCGTTGCGGGGGCAGCGCATGAATTGCGCTCCGATCACGCACCGTGCTTTTTCCAACGCCGTCACCTGTGGTGACGGCGTTTTTCATTGTGCAGATCATTTCGCGCAAAGTCGGCGCTTTTCCTTTATCTTTCGTGCTTCGGTCAAACCCAATCGGCCAGCGGTCTAACTCAAAGCTCATGTCGTCGACCCAGTTGCGCGTCTTCCTGCTGTTCTCCGCCGGTTACTTCGTTTCCTACGTGTTCCGCGGCGTCAACCTCGGTTTTGCGCCGTTCATCACGCACGATCTCGGCTTGTCGGCCACGGATCTGGGCCTGCTCACGAGTCTCTATTTTCTCGGCTTCGCGGGTGCGCAGATTCCGGCTGGCGTTCTGCTCGATCACTTCGGCGCGCGGCGTGTCACGGCGGTCACGCTGCTATTCGCAGCGCTCGGCATCTGGGTGTTCGGCGCGGCCCATAACGTCGGCGTGATGATGGTGGGGCGCCTGCTGATCGGCGTCGGCGTGTCCGTGTGCCTTGGCGCCGCGTTCAAGGCATTGGCGCAGCACTTCGCCGCCGCGCGCCTGCCGTTGATGAACGGACTGGTGATGGCGATCGGCGGCTTCGGCGGTGTGATGGTCGGCTCGCCGCTGACGTGGGCGCTGACGTTCGCCAGCTGGCGCGCCGTCTGCGTCGGGCTGGGTGTGCTGACGGTGCTGGTCGCGCTAGCACAGTGGACGCTCGCGCCGGACACGAAGGAATCGCATCATCAGGCGAGTCTGGGTGCCCAGTTCAAAGGCACGCTGCATATCTTGCGCAGCGCGGCGTTCTGGAAGATCGCGTCGTTTTCGGTCGTCACGCAAGGCGTCTTCTACGCGATGCAATCGCTTTGGGTCGGCGCGTGGCTGCGTGACGTGCAAGGCTTCGAGCCGCGCGAAGCCGCCGCGCTTGTTTCGATTCTCGGCTTCGCGATGATGGCCGGCTGCGTGGGCTTCGGCGCGGCCGCGCGCGGTCTCGAACGGCGCGGTATCTCGCTCTATGCGTTTTGCGGCATCGGCATGGCGCTGTACGTCGTGACTCAGCTGCTGATCATGTTCAAGGCGCCGCTGCCGGCGGGCCTGTTGTGGGCGGCGTACGGGATCTTCGGCGGCACCGGCATTCTCAGCTACGCGGTGATGGCCCGGCACTTCCCGGCGCAGATGATCGGCCGCGTGAATACCACGCTGACGTTGATCATCTTTCTGCTGATTTTCGGCTTCCAGATTGGTGTCGGCGCCGTGCTGTCGCACTGGCCGGCGAGCGGCGGCCATTATCCGGCGGCCGCGCATCTGACGGCCTGGGGCATTCTCGTGGCGCTGCAGGTGGCGAGCGCAATCTGGTACGTGTTGCCGGGCCGTAAGCAGGTTCATCAGGCCGAGGTCCACGCCGAGCAGGACGCTTGAGGTAAAGCGAACCTGTAGTCTGCCGCCGGGCACGCCCATTCGATCGTCGTCACGGCGCTGGCGAGCGGTGATTCGCCGGTCGTGCCCCATCTCCCGGCGCTGTCCCGATTCGCCCCGGCGGAAGCGTTCCAGAGCACCGTCCGCGTCAAGCACGGCAAGGCTTTCAGCGGTTTCGAACCGCACTGTTTTGCGGGGCGACGCCATCTCGGATTTGGAGAGAAGGGCATTTTCACGCTATAATTCCGAGGTTTGAGCTTATCAACCCGCACCCTAGCGCCTACCTCTCCCATACCGTTCATCCGCCGCGCGCCACCGGCGTAGCAAGCAGGGCCCCGCCCCCAGCCGATCCGTCCACACAATGGACCCATCGCGCCCCTTGCAACGTCAACGGCAGTTCGCGAGCGAGTCTGCGCGCGCATCCCGGATGCGTTTCGCTGCGGCTCGCAGTCGGATAGACAGGTCGGCAACAGGGTGTTCCCCCAAGGAGTCTCCCGTGTTGCCGTCATTTTCTCCCGCTCTGCTCGCGCTCGCCGACGGCACGGTCTTTCGTGGTTACTCGATCGGCGCCCCCGGGCACACCATCGGCGAAGTCGTGTTCAACACCGCTATCACCGGCTATCAGGAAATCCTGACTGACCCGAGCTACGCGCGCCAGATCGTGACCCTCACGTATCCGCATATCGGTAACGTCGGCGTGAACGCCGAAGACGTCGAAGCTACGAAAGTCCATGCCGCCGGTCTGATCATTCGCGATCTGCCGGTTCTCGCGTCGAACTTCCGCATGGAGCGCACGCTCCCGCAATACCTGCAGGACGAAGGCGTGGTCGCCATCGCCGGTCTCGACACCCGCATGCTGACCCGCGTTCTGCGCGACAAGGGCGCGCAGAACGGCGCGATCCTCGCGGGTTCGGACGACGAAGCCAAAGCGATCGAACTCGCACGCTCGTTCCCGGGCCTCTCGGGCATGGACCTCGCGAAGGTCGTGTCGACGAAGGAAACCTACGAGTGGACCCAGACCGAATGGCGTCTGGGCGAAGGCTACGGCACGCAAAAGGCGCCGAAGTATCGCGTCGTGGCGTTCGACTACGGCGTCAAGTACAACATCCTGCGCATGCTGGCCGAACGCGGTTGCCACGTCACCGTGCTGCCGGCGCAAGCCAGCGCTGCTGACGCGCTCGCGCTGAATCCGGACGGCATTTTCCTGTCGAACGGCCCCGGCGACCCGGAACCGTGCGACTACGCGATCACGGCTACCAAAGAGCTTATCGAGCGCGGCATCCCGACCTTCGGCATCTGCCTCGGCCATCAGATCATGGGCCTCGCGGTCGGCGCCAAAACCATGAAGATGAAGACGGGCCACCACGGCGCGAACCATCCGGTGAAAGATCTGGACGACGGCCGCGTGGTGATCACGTCGCAAAACCACGGCTTCGCGGTCGACGCCGACACGCTGCCCGCCAACGCCCGCGCCACGCACGTGTCGCTATTCGACGGCACGTTGCAGGGCTTTGCGCTGACTGACAAGCCGGCGTTCTGCTTCCAGGGTCACCCGGAAGCATCGCCTGGTCCGCACGACATCGCCTATCTGTTCGACCGCTTCACGGCGTTGATGGACACGAAGAAGGCCGGCAAGACCGCAGCGGCATAAGGCGGCATCAAAGTTTCGGCGGCGCACGGCTCGCGCCGCGCTGCGCGTGATCGACGCACAGCGGCGCACACGCGGCGAGCCGCAGCAGACAGAGCAGAGCGCGCGCAACGCCACAGCGGCGCGTGCCGGCGGAAAGAACAGCAACCAGGTTGCATGGCACCGGAGTAAGGCGCTAAAGCGCCAACTCCGGTGGACACAGGAATACATTAGCGAGAGCGTTATGCCCAAGCGGACAGACATCAAGAGCATCCTCATCATCGGCGCGGGTCCGATCATCATCGGCCAGGCGTGCGAGTTCGATTACTCGGGCGCGCAGGCATGCAAGGCGCTGCGTGAGGAAGGCTACAAGGTCATTCTCGTCAACAGCAATCCGGCGACGATCATGACCGACCCGAACACGGCCGACGTGACCTACATCGAGCCGATCACGTGGGAAGTGGTGGAGCGCATCATCGCCAAGGAGCGCCCCGACGCGATCCTGCCGACGATGGGCGGCCAGACCGCGCTGAATTGCGCGCTCGATCTGCACGCGCACGGCGTGCTGGAGAAGTACAAGGTCGAGCTGATCGGCGCATCGCCGGAAGCGATCGACAAGGCGGAAGACCGCCAGAAGTTCAAAGATGCGATGACCAAGATCGGCCTCGGTTCGGCCAAATCGGGCACCGCGCATTCCATGGAAGAAGCGCTGGCGGTGCAAGCGGACATCGCTTCGCAAACGGGCAGCGGCGGCTATCCGGTCGTGATTCGTCCGTCGTTCACGTTGGGCGGTTCGGGCGGCGGCATCGCGTATAACCGCGACGAGTTCGAAGAGATCTGCAAGCGCGGTCTCGATTTGTCGCCCACGCGCGAGTTGCTGATCGAAGAGTCGCTGCTCGGCTGGAAAGAGTACGAGATGGAAGTGGTCCGCGACAAAAAGGACAACTGCATCATCGTCTGCTCGATCGAAAACCTGGACCCGATGGGCATCCACACGGGCGACTCGATCACCGTCGCGCCGGCGCAAACGCTCACGGACAAGGAATATCAGATCCTGCGTAACGCATCGCTCGCGGTGTTGCGCGAGATCGGTGTCGACACCGGCGGTTCGAACGTGCAGTTCTCGATCAATCCGAAAGACGGCCGGATGGTCGTGATCGAAATGAATCCGCGTGTGTCGCGCTCGTCGGCGCTGGCGTCGAAGGCGACCGGTTTCCCGATCGCGAAAATCGCGGCGAAGCTGGCGGTCGGCTACTCGCTCGACGAACTGAAGAACGAAATTACCGGCGGCCAGACTCCGGCGTCGTTCGAACCGACCATCGATTACGTCGTTACCAAGATCCCGCGTTTCGCGTTCGAAAAATTCCGCGAAGCCGATTCGCGCCTGACCACGCAGATGAAGTCGGTCGGCGAAGTGATGGCGATTGGCCGCACCTTCCAGGAATCGTTCCAGAAGGCGCTGCGCGGTCTGGAAGTCGGCGTGGACGGTCTGGACGAAAAGACCGATAACCGCGACGAGATCATCCGCGAGATCGGCGAAGCCGGTCCGGATCGCATCTGGTACGTGGGCGACGCGTTCCGCGTCGGCATGACGGCCGAAGAGATTTTCGAAGAAACCTCGATCGACCCGTGGTTCCTCGCGCAGATCGAACAGATCATCCTGAAGGAAAAGGCGCTGGCCGGCCGTACGCTCGCCAGCCTCTCGAAGGAAGAGCTGAAGTATCTGAAGCAAAGCGGCTTCTCGGATCGCCGTCTCGCCAAGTTGCTCGGCGCAAAGCCGGCGGAAGTGCGTCAACGCCGTATCGAGTTGAACGTGCGCCCGGTGTACAAGCGCGTGGATACGTGCGCGGCCGAGTTCGCCACGAAAACCGCCTACATGTACTCGACCTACGAGGAAGAGTGCGAGGCAAACCCGACCAGCAACAAGAAGATCATGGTGCTGGGCGGCGGCCCGAACCGGATCGGTCAGGGCATCGAGTTCGACTACTGCTGCGTGCACGCCGCGCTCGCCATGCGCGAAGACGGCTACGAAACGATCATGGTCAACTGCAACCCTGAAACCGTTTCGACCGACTACGACACGTCCGACCGTCTGTACTTCGAATCGCTGACGCTCGAAGACGTGCTCGAAATCGTCGACAAGGAAAAGCCGGTCGGCGTGATCGTGCAATACGGCGGTCAAACGCCGCTGAAGCTAGCACTGGATCTCGAAGCGAACGGTGTGCCGATCGTCGGCACGTCGCCCGACATGATCGACGCCGCGGAAGACCGCGAGCGTTTCCAGAAGCTGCTGCAGGACCTCGGCCTGCGTCAGCCGCCGAACCGTACCGCGCGCGCCGAAGACGAAGCGCTCAAGCTCGCCGACGAAATCGGTTATCCGCTGGTGGTGCGCCCGTCGTACGTGCTGGGCGGCCGCGCGATGGAAATCGTGCACGAGCCGCGCGACCTCGAACGCTATATGCGCGAGGCCGTGAAGGTGTCGAACGACTCGCCGGTACTGCTCGACCGCTTTTTGAACGACGCGATCGAATGCGACGTGGATTGCATCTCCGACGGTGAAGCGGTGTTTATCGGCGGCGTGATGGAGCACATCGAACAGGCGGGCGTGCACTCGGGCGACTCGGCGTGCTCGCTGCCGCCGTATTCGCTGTCGAAGGAAACCGTTGCTGAGTTGAAGCGCCAGACTGGCGCAATGGCGAAGGCGCTGAACGTGATCGGCCTGATGAACGTGCAGTTCGCGATTCAGCAGGTGCCGCAGGCAGACGGCTCGAAAGAAGACGTTATCTACGTGCTCGAAGTGAACCCGCGCGCCTCGCGCACGGTGCCGTACGTGTCGAAGGCAACCAGCCTGCCGCTCGCGAAGATCGCGGCGCGCGCCATGGTCGGCCAGAAGCTCGCCGATCAAGGCGTGACGAAGGAAATCGATCCGCCGTACTTCAGCGTGAAGGAAGCCGTGTTCCCGTTCGTCAAGTTCCCGGCAGTCGATCCGGTGCTCGGACCGGAAATGCGTTCGACCGGCGAAGTGATGGGCGTGGGCCAGACGTTCGGCGAAGCGCTGTTCAAGTCGCAACTCGCGGCGGGTTCGCGTCTGCCGGAGTCGGGCACGGTGCTGCTGACCGTGATGGACGCCGACAAGCCGAAGGCCGTCGAAGTCGCGCGCATGCTGCACGAACTCGGTTATCCGATCGTCGCGACCAAGGGCACGGCCGCCGCGATCGAAGCGGCCGGCGTGCCGGTGAAGGTCGTCAACAAGGTAAAGGACGGCCGTCCGCACATCGTCGACATGATCAAGAACGGTGAGATCGCGCTGGTCTTCACGACCGTCGACGAAACCCGCGCCGCGATCGCCGACTCGCGTTCGATCCGCATGAGCGCGCAGGCGAACAAGGTCACGTACTACACGACCATGTCCGGTGCGCGTGCCGCTGTGGAAGGTTTGCGCTATTTGAAGGACCTGGAAGTCTATGATTTACAAGGCCTCCACGCTCGCCTAAACTAAGGCTTCGAATACCTGTCCAAGATGTAAGTGCCGCGGTTAAGCGGCGTTCCGCAGGTGCTTGACGCCGGGCTTTGCCCGGCGCTCCGGCCCCCGCGGAATGCACTTAACCGCGGTGATTTTTTTTACGGCTGTTTTTTGCATAGAGTTGTTTATGAGCACTGTTCCATTGACTAAGCGCGGCGCGGAAATGTTGCGCGATGAATTGCAGCGCCTGAAATCGGTTGAGCGTCCTTCGGTGATCAATTCGATTGCGGAAGCGCGTGCCCAGGGCGATCTGTCGGAAAACGCGGAATACGACGCGGCGAAGGAAAAGCAAGGCTTTATCGAAGGCCGGATTGCCGAAATCGAATCGAAGCTGGCAGGCGCGCAAGTCATCGATCCGGCGGCTGTGGAAGCGGACGGGCGCGTGGTGTTCGGTGCGACGGTGGAGCTGGAAGATCTGGATTCGGGCGCGTCGGTCAAGTATCAGATCGTCGGCGACGACGAAGCGGACATCGACCATGGTTTGATCTCGATCAGCTCACCGATTGCGCGCGCCCTGATCGGCAAGTCGGAAGGCGACGTTGCGTCGGTGCAGGCACCGGGCGGCGTGCGCGAATACGAAATCATCGCGGTTAGCTACGTTTGAAGGCGGTTCCGGTGTCCCTGATGCCGCATCGATTTTTCCGGCTATTGACGGTGGTGTGGGTCGGTAGTCTGCTGACTATCGGCTATGCCGTCGCGCCCGTGCTGTTCACGTCGCTCGACCGGATGACGGCCGGCGCGGTGGCCGCGCAACTGTTCCGCATTGAAGGCGTGCTGGGCGCGGTGTGCGGCATTTTGCTGCTCGGTCTCGCGAACGTGCTGGTTCGGCGCGGCAGCGATGCGTATCGCCGGCTGCGCTGGCTGATCGCCGGCATGCTGGTGTGCGTACTCGTTGGTTACTTTGCGTTGCAGCCTTTTATGAATGCAATGCGCATCGCCGCGCTCGAGGCGGGCAGCGATGTCGGGCATTCGGCTTATGCAACACGCTTCGGCATTTTGCACGGCGTGTCGAGTCTGTTCTACCTGATCGAAAGCCTGCTGGGAGTGGCGCTGGTGTGGAAACTGCCCGCCGGCGCAGGCGTTGCGTCCGCAGAGCAGGTTGCTCGCGGCACGGCAGGGAAGGCGGCCGGCTGACACGCGCGGCCGTGGCTGCTTTCAGGCGCTGAGTATGCAAGCTGGAGCGCGACGAGCCTGCTGAGTGAGCAACGTTGAGCTTCGTGATCGTGATCAGGCAGCCCACGGCAAGGTGCGGACGCCGCCCGCACCGCTCATCATTCGCTTATTTCGACGACTGATGCGAGCGCTTCGCGCTGGTCTGGCGCTTCTTGGCGCGCTTGATGTTGCCGCCTTGCGTTACGCGTTCATTGCCGCGCACCACGACTGCTTTGGCCTTGGGTTTGCGCATCGGGATTTCGCTGGGCTTCACTACGGTCACGACGCGCGGCGCGCGGCCCTTACCCGGCTTGGCTTCCACTGCGGCTTCGCGGGCGCTCGGCAGGGCGCCGCGTTTGGTCTTCACGGCCGGCTGTGCGGCTTCCGGTTTCCAGATCACCAGCAGCTTGCCGATATGTTGGATCGGCGCGGCGTTCAGCTTGTCGCAGATTTCTTCATAGATCGCGATGCGCTCTTCGCGTTCGTCGCCGAACACGCGGATCTTGATGAGCTGATGGGCGCCAAGGTGGACCTTGATCTCGGAGAGCACAGCGTCGGTCAAGCCTTCGGCGCCGACGAGCACGACCGGTTTGAGCGCATGTGCCTGGGAGCGCAACTCGGCGCGTTGGTCGGAAGAGACTTTGAGGGCGGGCATGGAAAGTGGGAGACTCGACTAAAATGGCGGCACCTGCATTTCCGAGAGATTCGGCCAATTGCGCAGGGCGGCGCGTCAGAACAACAGAATCGCGGATGACTGCCAGTTTTGGCGGCGTCCGCGCGAATTAACCGCGTATTATCCCCTAAAGCGTGTCATAACGCAGCAAGAGTTCAACGCTTAATGGCAAAAAACAAATTCAACACGGCGTGGTTGCACGATCACATCAACGACCCGTACGTAAAAATGGCGCAGCGGGAGGGCTATCGTGCCCGCGCAGCCTACAAGCTCAAGGAAATCGACGAGCAGGACAGGCTGATCCGTCCCGGCCAGGTGATCGTCGACCTCGGTTCGGTGCCGGGCAGTTGGAGCCAGTACGCGCGTAACAAGCTTGCCAAGGGTGCGCAGCGCGACGCCGAGCGCGAAGGTGGCATCGACGGCACGATCATCGCGCTGGACATCCTCCCCATGGAGCCGATCGCCGACGTCACGTTCATTCAGGGCGACTTCCGCGAAGACACCGTGCTCGGTCAACTGGAAGAATTGGTCGGCGAACGCCAGGTTGATCTTGTAATTTCGGATATGGCGCCCAACCTGTCGGGAGTGGCGGTGGCGGATGCCGCGCGAATCGAGCATCTGTGCGATCTCGCGCTGGAATTCTCACAAAATCACCTGAAGCAGGATGGTGCCCTTTTAGTCAAATGCTTTCACGGCAGCGGTTACAGCCAGATTGTCGAAAAGTTCAAGCATCAATTTAAGGTGGTGGCGGCCCGCAAGCCGAAAGCCTCGCGGGACAAGTCATCAGAAACGTTTATTTTGGGTAAGCATCTCAAGCGGCCCGCATAGGACGCTGCAGGACGGTTCCGCATCTGCCGATAATGCGATCATGGCCTCGGAAATGGGTGCTGCAATGGCCCGCTGTCCTATTTCTGTGGTAGTGAAACCTTATGGCAGGGGTCTGCGGACTGGATTAGAATGCTTTCGTGGTGCCGCAAGGCAAATGTAGGCGCCCGTCTAAGTGAAGGAGTGGTGCTTTGAACAACAATATGTTTTCGAAAGCAGCAGTGTGGCTGGTTATCGCACTGGTGCTGTTTACGGTGTTCAAGCAGTTCGACAAGCCCCGTGTCCAGGAAGGCGTTTCCTATTCGCAGTTCATGGACGACGCGAAGAACGGCAAAGTCAAGAACGTCATTGTCCAGGGGCGGAACCTCACGGTCACTCCAGCAGACGGCCAGAAGTACCAGATCGTGTCGCCCGGCGACATCTGGATGGTCGGCGATCTGATGAAGTACGGCGTTCAGGTGAGCGGCAAGGCTGATGACGAACCCAATGCGCTGGTGTCCGCGCTGTACTACCTCGGGCCGACGATCCTGATCATTGGTTTCTGGTTCTACATGATGCGACAGATGCAGGGGGGCGGGAAAGGTGGTGCGTTCTCGTTCGGTAAATCCCGTGCACGTCTGATCGACGAAAACAATAACGCAATCAATTTCACCGACGTCGCCGGTTGCGACGAAGCCAAGGAAGAAGTCTCCGAACTGGTCGACTTCCTGCGCGATCCGCAGAAATTCCAGAAGCTGGGTGGTCGCATTCCGCGCGGCGTGCTGCTGGTCGGGCCGCCGGGAACCGGTAAGACGTTGCTGGCGCGCGCCATCGCCGGTGAGGCGAAAGTGCCGTTCTTCAGCATCTCGGGTTCGGACTTCGTCGAAATGTTCGTCGGTGTCGGCGCGGCTCGTGTGCGCGACATGTTCGAGCAGGCCAAGAAGCATGCACCGTGCATCGTGTTCATCGACGAAATCGATGCGGTTGGCCGTCATCGTGGCGCCGGTATGGGCGGCGGTAACGACGAGCGCGAACAGACCTTGAACCAGATGCTGGTCGAGATGGACGGCTTCGAAGCGAACTCAGGCGTGATCGTGATTGCTGCAACGAACCGTTCGGACGTCCTCGACAAGGCGCTTCTGCGTCCGGGCCGTTTCGACCGCCAGGTGTATGTCGGTCTACCCGATATTCGCGGCCGTGAGCACATCATGAAGGTTCACCTGCGCAAGGTGCCGATTTCGAACGACGTCGACGCAGCGGTGATCGCACGCGGCACGCCGGGCTTCTCCGGCGCCGACCTCGCGAACCTGGTGAACGAAGCAGCTTTGTTCGCGGCTCGCCGCGGCAAGCGCATCGTCGAAATGAACGACTTTGAAGATGCGAAGGACAAGATTTTCATGGGTCCGGAGCGCAAGTCGGCCGTGATCCGCGAAGAATCGAAGCGCGCTACGGCGTACCACGAGTCGGGTCATGCGGTGATCGCGAAGCTGTTGCCGAAGGCCGATCCGGTGCACAAGGTCACGATCATTCCGCGTGGCCGTGCATTGGGCGTGACGTGGCAGTTGCCGGAGCATGACAACGAAACGTATTCGAAGGACTACCTGCTGGATCGTCTCGCGATTCTGTTCGGTGGCCGCGTCGCGGAAGAGCTGTTCCTGAACCTGCTCAGCACCGGCGCGTCGGACGACTTCAACAAGGCGACGCAAACCGCGCGCGCCATGGTGGCTCGCTTCGGCATGACGGACGCACTCGGACCGATGGTCTACGTCGACGACGAGAACGACGCCACGCCGTTTGGCCGCGGCTTCACGCGCACCATTTCGGAAGCGACGCAGCAGAAGGTCGATGCTGAAATCCGTCGCGTGCTGGATGAGCAGTACAACCTCGCGAAGCGCTTGCTGGACGAGAACCGCGATAAGGTCGAGGCGATGACCGCCGCACTGATGGAGTGGGAAACGATCGACGCCGATCAGATCAACGACATCATGGCAGGCCGTCCGCCACGTTCGCCGAAGAGCTCGCCGCCGTCGGCAACCGACGCCTCCTCGGGCGGCAGCCCGGGCACCGAGGTCAAGCCGGGCAGCGCAACGGCGCCGGCCTGATAGGCGACCAGTAGAAAGTGCGGGCCGGTGTGTTTCACACCGGCCCGTTTTGCATTTATCCGTTTGCGCGAAGCACTACCACGTGTCGAAAGTCGAATCCCCTTTGTTGCCCATTCCCGAGCCGCTGCAATGCGGCCGTTTCAAGCTGACCTTTGAACGCCCGTTGGTCATGGGCATTCTGAACGTTACTCCCGATTCTTTTTCCGACGGCGGCAAATACGCGATGCGCGGCGATGCGTTGCGCCAGGCCGAGCGTATGATGCTCGACGGCGCGGACATCATCGATATCGGCGGCGAATCGACGCGCCCCGGCGCGCCGCCGGTGCCGCTCGACGAAGAGCTGGAGCGGGTGATCCCGCTCGTCGAGCAATTGCGCGGCGCGAATGTGCCCTTGTCGATCGACACCTACAAGCCCGAAGTGATGCGCCACACGCTGGCCGCCGGCGCCGATCTGATCAACGATATCTGGGGCTTCCGGATGCCCGGCGCGATCGACGCGGTGCGCGACAGCGAGTGCGGCCTGTGCGTGATGCACATGCTCGGCGAGCCGCAGACCATGCAGCTCGGTGAGCCGGTCTACGACGATGTGGTGCGTGAAGTTCGCGATTTTCTCGAGGAGCGCATCGCGGCACTCGAGCAGGCGGGCATTGCGCGTGCTCGTATCAGCGTGGACCCGGGTTTCGGCTTCGGCAAGACCGTAGTCGAGCATAATTACACGCTGCTCGCGCATCTGTCGGATACGGCGCCGCGAGCCGAACCGCCGTATCCGATTCTTGCCGGCATGTCGCGCAAGTCGATGGTCGGCGCGGTGGTGGGACGCCCGGCGCCGGAACGCGTCGCGGGCAGTATTGCGGCGGCGGTGTGCGCCGCTGAACGGGGCGCTGCGATTCTGCGCGTGCACGACGTCGCGCAAACGGTAGATGCATTGAAAGTATGGGCAGCCATGCGCGACGCGGGGAATCACAGCCGCGCGCGCGGTTGAACCCACAAGCCAAGGAGGAAGATAAAACATGGCACGTCGTTATTTCGGAACGGACGGCATTCGGGGCAAAGTCGGCGAAGGGCCTATCACGCCGGAGTTTGTATTGCGGCTCGGCTACGCGGCCGGCAAGGTGCTGGCAGGCGCGGACCGCTGGGCCAAATCGGGCACGCGGCCAACCGTGTTGATCGGCAAAGACACGCGGGTGTCGGGCTACATGCTCGAAGCCGCGCTCGAGTCGGGTTTTTCCGCGGCAGGTGTGGACGTGATGCTGGCCGGCCCGATGCCGACCCCCGGCATCGCCTACCTGACGCGCGCGTTGCGGCTTGCCGCGGGCGTGGTCATCAGTGCATCGCATAACCCGTACTACGACAACGGCATCAAATTTTTCTCCGCCGACGGTAACAAGTTGCCGGACGAAGTGGAGTCGCAGATCGAGGAGCAGCTCGATCTGCCGCTCGCTTGCGCGGCATCCGAGCAACTCGGCAAGGCGCGGCGTCTCGACGACGCGGCGGGCCGCTACATCGAGTTCTGCAAGAGCACGTTCCCGGCGGCGTTCGATCTGCACGGGCTGAAGCTGGTGGTCGACTGCGCGCATGGCGCCGCTTATGACGTCGCGCCGCACGTGTTCCACGAGCTCGGCGCCGAAGTGATTCCGATCGGCGTCGCGCCGAACGGCTTCAACATCAACGACGGTGTCGGCGCGACCGCACCGGATGCGCTGGTGCGTGCCGTGCGCGCGAATCACGCGGATCTAGGCATCGCGCTCGATGGCGACGCCGATCGTCTGCAAGTGGTCGACGCGGCAGGGCGCCTCTACAACGGCGACGAACTGCTGTACATCCTGGTCAAGGATCGAGTCGCGACCGACGGCAAAGTGGACGGCGCAGTCGGCACCTTGATGACGAATATGGCGGTGGAAGTGGCGCTGCAGGAAGCCGGCGTGAAGTTCGTCCGCGCGGCGGTCGGCGACCGCTACGTGCTCGAGCAGTTGCGCGAGCACGGCTGGCAACTCGGGGCCGAGGGCTCTGGCCATATTCTTTCGCTCGACCGCCATTCCACGGGCGACGGCATCGTCTCCGCGTTGCTGGTGCTGGCGGCCATGAAGCGCAGCGAAAAGACGCTCGCGGACCTGCTCGACGGCGTCACGCTGTTCCCGCAGAAGCTGATCAACGTGCGCATGAAGCCCGACGCGGACTGGAAGAGCAGCGATGCGATCCGCCGCGCCATCGCCAAGGCCGAGAGCGCGCTGAACGGCCGCGGCCGCGTGCTGATCCGCGCGTCCGGCACCGAGCCGGTGCTGCGCGTGATGGTGGAAGCAGAAAATGCCGCCGACGCGCTTCAGTACGCGGAGTCGATTGCCGGAGCCGTGAAAGAGGCAACGGCGTAAGCCGCACGCTGTTGCGGCGAGAGGGCGTCGGGATGACGAGCATATCGTCCCGACGCCCTCTTGGGACCTATCCGTAATTTTGTGGGCGAGGCATATCATGGGAGGTAAAAGTCATGGATATGCCGATGAAGAAGAAACGCACCGTCGCTTCTCAGGCAGCGGCCCGAGGGCCGCTGCCCGCCCTACCGGAAGGTCTGCTTGATGACCTGGTCAAAGGCCCGATGACGCCCAACGAGGTTCAGGACCTGATGCTGGCATTCAACAAGGCACTCATTGAGCGCGCGATGGGCGCCGAGATGAAGATGCATCTGGGCTACCCGGCGGGTCAGCCCAAACCCGACGGCCAGGGCAACGAACGTAACGGTGCCAGCGGCAAGACGCTCCTCACCGATTATGGCCCGCTGCGGGTCGATCTGCCGCGCGATCGTGACGGCAGTTTCGAGCCCATCCTGATCCCCAGACACGAGCGCCGTTTCACCGGTTTCGATGAGCGCATCATCGCCATGTACGCGCGCGGCATGAGTGTGCGCGAGATCCAGGCGTTTCTGGCCGAAACCTATGGCACCGGGGTTTCGCCCGATTTCATCAGCTCGGTTACCGACGAGGTGATGGCCGAAACGCTCGCCTGGCAGAACCGTCCGCTCGAGCCGATGTACCCGGTCGTGTTCTTCGATGCGCTGCGCGTGAAGATCCGTGACGACGGCGTGGTCAGCAACAAGGCCGTCTATCTGGCGCTGGGTATCCAGGCTGACGGCCAGCGCGACGTGCTCGGTCTGTGGATCGAACAGACCGAGGGCGCAAAGTTCTGGCTCAAGGTGTTCAACGAGCTCAAAACGCGCGGCTGCCAGGACATCCTGATCGCCGTGGTCGACGGCCTGAAGGGACTGGCCGAAGCGATCGGCACGGCGTACCCGCGTACGGCCGTGCAGACCTGCATCGTGCATTTGATGCGCAATAGCCTGGAGTACGCGAGCTACAAGGATCGCAAGGCCGTCGCTGCCGCGCTCAGGCCCATCTATACCGCTGTGAACGAGCTGGCCGCGCGGCAGGCGCTGGAGGCCTTTGCCGAAGGACAATGGGGAACGAAGTATCCGACTATCGTGCAATCCTGGCGGCGGGCGTGGGAAAACGTCACGCCATTTTTTGTGTTTCCGCCGGAGATACGCCGGGTCATTTACACCACAAATGCCATTGAGAGTCTGAACATGCAACTGCGCAAGATCATCAAGACCCGTGGTCACTTCCCGAATGACGAGGCGGCCATCAAGCTGCTGTGGCTGGCGCTTCGCAACGTGCTGGCAAAGTCCGTACGAACCACCTTCGACTGGAAATCTGCCATGAACCAGTTTGCCATCCTGTTTGGCGAGCGCTTCACCAACGCACGCGGCTAGATCCGCTAACCGCCTCGCACACAAAAATGCGGACAGGTTCCCCTCTTGCCGCCCGCAACCTGCAATTCAGCTTCGCAATCACCACGCGGCAATTGGCGCCTGCCGCACGTAGCGCGTCACGCATCATGTGACCAAGTGTCGCGAACTCAGAAAGCGAACCGCGCAAAGGGCACATCGCCAGGTGGGCCGGCGCCCAAACGCGCCACGCCAAACCGCGCAGCCCCAAAAAACAATTCCAACGCTCTACCCACACTGCAACTACCGTCTCACCCAACCACAACATTCCGTACCATCCACACCGCATCTTTTCCCAAATGCGCACTCGCAAACGTTCGCGCCCCAACTTTCTTCGTCTAATCTAAAGAGCGGCATGACCTTCGGCGAAGGGTCAGCGTTTTCCCTGGCGAAGCGCCTTTCAACTGCGTAATCCCACTGTCACATCCGTTTCACGTTAAGTCACGTTACTGTCACAAAGAGACCCTAAGCTTCGCGGTGTTCGTCTTACACGCTCACACCGCTCACACCTTTGGAGGTCTCATGAAATTGATGCAAACCGTGTTCGCTGGCGTCGCTGGCGCGCTTTTCGCGATCGCAGCGCAAGCCGCAGACATCACCGGCGCGGGCAGCACCTTCGCAGCACCGATTTACACGAAGTGGGCCGACTCGTATCAGAAGTCCGGCGGCGGCAAGGTGAACTATCAAGGCATCGGCTCGTCGGGCGGCGTGAAGCAGATCGTCGCGAAGACCGTCGACTTCGCCGGTTCGGACGCTCCGCTGAAAGACGACGAACTCGCCAAGGAAGGCCTGTTCCAGTTCCCGACGGTGGTCGGCGGCGTGGTGCCGGTCGTCAACGTGCCGGGCGTGAAGCCGGCTGAACTGACGCTGTCGGGCGAAGTGCTGGGCGACATCTATCTGGGCAAGATCAAGAAGTGGAACGATCCGGCGATCGTTGCGCTGAACCCGAAGGTCAAGCTGCCGGATACCGACATCGCCGTGGTTCGCCGCGCCGATGGTTCGGGCACCAGCTTCATCTGGACGAACTATCTGTCGAAGGTCAACGCGGACTGGAAGTCGAAGGTCGGTGAAGGTTCGACGGTCAACTGGCCGACGGGCACGGGCGGCAAGGGCAACGACGGCGTCGCGGCCTTCGTGCAACGTCTGCCGGGCGCAATCGGCTACGTGGAATGGGCGTACGCGAAGCAAAACCACATGACGTATGTCGCGCTGAAGAACTCGACGGGCACGGTGGTCGAGCCGAAGACGGACACCTTCAAGGCAGCGGCAGCAGGCGCGGACTGGTCGAAGTCGTTCTACCAGATCCTGACGAACGAGCCGGGCAAGAACGCATGGCCGATCGTCGGCGCGACGTTCGTGCTGGTTCACACGACGCAAGAGAAGGCGCCGCAAGGCAGCGAAACGCTGAAGTTCTTCGACTGGGCGTTCAAGAACGGCACGCAAGCCGCGAACGATCTGGACTACATCTCGCTGCCGGATTCGGTCGTGTCGGAAATCCGCACGCAATGGAAGTCGAAGGTGAAGGACGCTTCGGGCAAGGCAATCGCCGAGTAAGGGACGCATCGGGCACAGCGCTCGGCATCCGCAGTATGTAACACGTTGGCCGTCCTCATGTGAGGACGGCCAATGGCTTTAACCCCCGGCATTACCGGCCGCATGACACGTGTCGTACGGCAACTGGAAACAGGTCCATCAGGCTCTCATGTCCGATATCCAATTAGCGCCCGGCGCGAGCAGGTCGACCCCGCCCGGCAGCGCGTCGCAGCAGAAAGCGCCCAGCCGCGCCGGCGACGTGATCTTCGGCGGTCTCGCGCGCCTCGCCGCGATCATCACTTTGCTGCTGCTCGGCGGCATCATCGTCTCGCTGATCGTCGCATCCATGCCGTCGATCAAGCAATTCGGCCTCAGCTTCCTGTGGACCGCGGACTGGGATCCACCCAGCAAGCAATTCGGCGCGCTGGTGCCGATCTACGGCACGATCGCCACCTCGATCATTGCACTCATCATCGCGGTGCCCGTGAGCTTCGGCATCGCGCTCTTCCTGACTGAACTCTCGCCCGCGTGGCTGCGCCGCCCGCTCGGCATCGCGATCGAACTGCTCGCCGCGATTCCGTCGATCGTGTACGGCATGTGGGGTTTGCTGGTGTTCGCGCCGATCTTCGCGACGTACTTCGAAAAACCGCTCGGCGTGGTGCTCGGCGGCATTCCGTTCGTCGGAGCGCTGTTTCAGGGCGCGCCGATCGGCATCGGCATTCTGTGCGCGGGCGTGATTCTCGCGATCATGATCATTCCGTACATCGCCTCGGTGATGCGCGACGTGTTCGAAGTCACGCCGGTCCTGCTGAAGGAATCGGCGTACGGCATCGGCTGCACGACGTGGGAAGTGATGTGGAAGATCGTGCTGCCCTTTACGAAGAGCGGCGTGATCGGCGGCGTGATGCTGGGTCTGGGCCGCGCGCTCGGCGAGACCATGGCTGTGACGTTCGTGATCGGCAACACCAATCTGCTCGACAACGTGTCGCTCTTTTCGCCGGGCAACAGCATTACGTCGGCGCTCGCCAACGAATTCGCCGAAGCGGATCCGGGCTTGCACACGTCGGCGCTGATGGAACTCGGCCTCATTCTGTTCGTGATTACTTTTATCGTGCTGGCGATCTCCAAGGTCATGCTGCTGCGTCTTCAGAAAGCGGAGGGCGCGAAATGAGCCAGCCCACTTTGAATATGCCGGGTTCGAACGACGCCGCCGCGCTCGAAGCGATGCGCGTGCGTCTGCAAGGCCGCCGCCGCATGAAGAACGCGATCGCGCTGACCATGTCGCTCGCCGCCATGGCGTTCGGCCTGATCTGGCTGGTCTGGATTCTCTATACGACTTTGCGTCTCGGTGTCGGTGGCTTGTCGGTCGAACTGTTTACGCAATCGACGCCGCCGCCGAACACCGATGGCGGCGGTCTCGCCAACGCGATCGTCGGCAGTCTGATGCTGGTCGGACTCGCGACTTTCGTCGGCACGCCGATCGGTATCCTGGCGGGCGTCTATCTCGCCGAATACGGCCAGAAGGGCTGGCTCGCGAGCTTCACGCGTTTCATCAACGACATTCTGTTGTCGGCGCCCTCGATCGTGGTCGGTCTCTTCGTGTACGCGCTGGTCGTCGCGAAGATGGGCCACTTCAGCGGCTGGGCCGGCGTCTTCGCGCTCGCCTTGCTGCAGATTCCGATCGTGATCCGCACCACGGAAAACATGCTGAAGCTGGTGCCGAACGCACTGCGTGAAGCGGCTTTCGCGCTCGGCACGCCGAAGTGGAAGATGGTGCTGTCGATCACGCTGAAGGCGTCGATCGCGGGTATCGTCACCGGCGTGCTGCTCGGCGTCGCGCGTATCGCAGGCGAAACCGCGCCGCTGCTGTTCACGGCGTTGTCGAACCAGTTCTTCTCGATGGACATGGGCCAGCCGGTCGCGAACCTGCCGGTCACGATCTACAAGTTTGCGATGAGCCCGTTCGCGCAGTGGCAATCGCTCGCGTGGGCCGGCGTCTTCCTGATCACGCTCGCGGTGCTGGGATTGAACATCCTCGCGCGCACGATCTTCTCGAACAAGTAAGGGCGGAGTGTAATCCGATGAATATGGCAGAAACTCAACTCAATCCGATCGCGCGCCACACTGCGCCCGCTGGTTTCGATCCCGCCCAGAGCGGCCAGTCGCAGGCGCCGTCGCGCCCGAAGATCGAGATCAACGACCTGAACTTCTTCTACGGCAAGTATCACGCGTTGAAGAACATCAATCTGGCGATTCCCGAAGGCAAGGTGACCGCGTTCATCGGCCCGTCGGGTTGCGGCAAGTCCACGCTGCTGCGCACGCTGAACAAGATGTACGCGCTCTATCCGGAACAGCGCGCCGAAGGCGAGATCCTGATGGACGGCGAAAACCTGCTGACCTCCAAGCGCGACATCTCGCTCTTGCGCGCACGGATCGGCATGGTGTTCCAGAAGCCGACGCCGTTTCCCATGTCGATCTACGACAACATCGCGTTCGGCGTGAAGATGTTCGAAACGCTGCCGCGCTCGGAGATGGACGACCGCGTGGAATGGGCGCTGACCAAGGCCGCGTTGTGGAACGAAGTGAAGGACAAGCTCGGCCAGAGCGGCTACGGTTTGTCGGGCGGCCAGCAGCAGCGTCTGTGCATCGCGCGCGGTATCGCGATCCGTCCGGAAGTGCTCCTGCTCGACGAGCCGTGTTCGGCACTCGACCCGATTTCGACGGGCCGTATCGAAGAACTGATCGCTGAACTGAAGAGCGATTACACGGTGGTGATCGTCACGCACAACATGCAACAGGCGGCCCGCTGTTCGGACTACACTGCCTATATGTACCTCGGCGAGTTGATCGAATTCGGCGATACCGAAAAGATCTTCATCAAGCCGGTCCGCAAGGAAACCGAGGACTACATCACTGGCCGCTTCGGTTAACTCGACGAGCAATACAAGGGAGTACGACATGTCCGATAAACACCTGTCCAGCCAGTTCGACGCCGACCTGAATCTGGTTTCTTCCAAGGTGCTCGAAATGGGTGGCCTGGTCGAATCGCAGATCGTCAAGGCCATGCAGGCGCTCAACGAATTCGATCTCGACATCGCCGAGCAGGTCATCGCCGCGGAAGACCGTCTGAACAAGATGGAAGTGGAAATCGACGAAGAGTGCAGCAACATCATCGCGCGCCGTCAGCCGGCCGCGCGTGACCTGCGCCTCCTGATCGCGATTTCGAAGACCATCACGAATCTCGAGCGCGCCGGCGACGAAGCCGAAAAAATCGCCAAGCGCACCAAGCGGTTGATGGAAGACGGCGCCTCGCGCACCATCAACATCGCCGAAATCAAGCTGTCGGGCGAGATGGCGGTGTCGATTCTGCGTCGCGCATTGGATGCGTTCGCGCGCCTCGACACGGTCGCCGCCGCGCAGATTGTGCGCGACGATAAAGCGATCGACGAAGAATTCCGCGCCTTCGTGCGCAAGCTGATTTCGTACATGACCGAAGATCCGCGTTCGATCTCGGTGGGCCTCGACTTCCTCTTTATCGCCAAGGCGATCGAGCGGATCGGCGACCACTCGAAGAACATCGCCGAATTCATCATTTACATCGTGAAGGGTACGGACGTGCGGCACAAGTCGCGTGACGCGCTCGAACGCGAAGCACTCAGTTAATCCAGACATAAGGACCAGAGGTGCCGATGCCCAGCAGCATTCTCGTCATTGAAGATGAGCCCGCCATTTCCGAACTGATTTCGGTCAATCTTCAACACGCCGGACACTGCCCGATTCGCGCGTACAACGCGGAGCAGGCGCAGAACCTGATCAGCGACGTATTGCCCGACCTCGTCCTGCTCGACTGGATGTTGCCGGGTAAATCGGGCATCGCGTTCGCTCGCGATCTGCGCAACAACGAGCGCACGAAACATATCCCGATCATCATGCTGACCGCGCGTGGCGACGAGCAGGACAAGGTGCTCGGCCTCGAAATCGGCGCCGACGACTACGTCACCAAGCCGTTCTCGCCGAAAGAACTGATGGCGCGCATCAAGGCGGTATTGCGCCGCCGTGCGCCGCAGCTGACCGAAGACGTGGTCGCGATCAACGGTCTCAAGCTCGACCCGGCGACGCACCGCGTGGCCGCCCATGCGGAAGGCAGCGAGATCAAGCTCGATCTCGGCCCGACGGAATTCCGCCTGCTGCACTTTTTCATGACGCATCCCGAGCGCGTGCACAGCCGCACGCAACTGCTCGATCAGGTGTGGGGCGACCACGTGTTCGTCGAAGAGCGCACGGTAGACGTGCATATCAAGCGTTTGCGCGCGGCCCTCAAGCCGGCCGGGTGCGATGCTATGATTGAGACGGTACGCGGCAGCGGCTACCGGCTTGCGAAGAGCGCCTGAGGCTTCTGCGGTAGCGGTGGTCGAGCCGCCCGCGTCGGCTACGTTTTTTTCGCAATGACAGGCGCCGCGATTGCCATCCCGGCGCTTAAGTTTTCCTCTTCGATCGCTAGACCATGAACATCATCTGGGCGCGCTCCATCGTGTCGGTCGTGCTGCTGGCTGTTCTGTGCGTGGTGGTCGGCGCACTGGTGAACGTCAAGGCAGGGCTTGTCCTCGCGATCGTCATGCTGCTCGCGCAGAGCCTTTTCAGCACCTTCCATAAACAGCGTCTGTGGCGTTTGCTCGACGCACCGGTTTACGGCGAAGTGCCGAGCGCCCCTGGCATCTGGGGCGAAATCTACTACCGTCTGCACAAGCTTGCGAAGCGCTGGCACGCCCAGGTGCGCTCGGTCGAGCAGCAGCATTCGCGCTTCATTCAGGCTATCCAGGCCTCGCCGAACGGCGTGGCGATGCTCGACGATCACGACCAGATCGAGTGGTGCAACGCGATCTCCGAGCTTCATTTCGGTCTGGATGCGAAGCGCGATCTGCGTCAGCACATCACACATCTGGTGCGCCAGCCGGACTTCGTTCGCTATCTGAATTCGCATCGCTACGAAGAAATGCTGATCATGCGCGGCATGGGCGACAAGCGCCAGAACGTGCTGTCGGTACAGGTGTTTCCGTACGGCGAGAATCGCAAGCTGGTGCTCTCGCAAGACATCACCGAACTCGAACGCACCGATGCGATGCGGCGCGACTTCGTCGCCAATGTTTCGCATGAACTTAAAACGCCGCTCACGGTGCTCTCGGGTTTTCTGGAAACCATGCGCGAGTTGCCGCTGAGCGAAGCCGAACGTTCGCGCTATCTCGAACTGATGGAGCAGCAGGCGTCGCGCATGCGCCATATCGTCAACGATCTGCTGGTGCTCGCCAAACTCGAAGGCGACAACAAGCCGCCGAGCGATCAGATGATCGATATGCGCGCGGTGTTGCGGCATCTGCGCGACGACGCAGAAAATCTGTCGAGCGATCATCACAAGATCGTGTTCGATACCGACGAAGGGCTCACGGTCACCGGCGTCGAAACGGAAATTCTCAGTGCGTTGGGCAATCTCGTCACGAACGCGATCCGCTACACGCCGGACGGCGGCGCGATCAAAGTGGCCTGGCATGCGCAGGGCGGCAGTGCGATATTTTCCGTGACGGACAGCGGACTCGGCATTCCGGCTGCGGACATTCCACGGTTGACGGAGCGTTTCTATCGCGTCGATCGCAGCCGTTCGCGCGACACCGGCGGAACGGGACTCGGGCTCGCGATCGTCAAGCATGTGCTGCAGCGTCACGATGCGCAACTCGACGTGAAGAGCGAAGAGGGGCGTGGCAGCACATTCACCGTGCGCTTCCCGGTGTATCGCACGGCGCGCCGGCAACCGGTGCCGGTTTGAAGGTGGCCGCATCGGAATAAAGAAAGCCCGCACGTAGCGGGCTTTTTTACGCGTCTCACGTGTGTTGGTGGCTCGCCGAAGCGAGCGCAGTCACTAACGCTACGAACAGAATTTCCCCAGCAGACTCATCTGCGCATTGCGCGAGGACTTGCCCGGCCGGCGGCGCCGATAGTGCCCGTCGCTTTGCATCAGCCACGCGGATTGATTGTCGCCGAGGAATGCCGACAGGCCTTCGGCGATCACGCGCCGCTTCAAACGGCGGTTGTTGATCGGGAACGCCACTTCAACGCGCCGGAAGAAATTGCGGTCCATCCAGTCGGCGCTGGACAGATAGACCTGTTCCTTGCCGCCGTCGTAAAAGTAGAAGATGCGATGGTGTTCCAGAAAGCGCCCGACGATCGAGCGCACCGTGATGTTCTCCGAAAGCCCCGCCACGCCCGGCTGCAACGAGCACACGCCACGCACGATCAGATCGATTTTCACGCCCGCTTGCGCGGCTTCGTACAACTCGGCGATCACCGTGGGTTCGAGCAGTGCGTTCATCTTCGCGACGATGCGTGCCTTCTTGCCGGCGCGCGCATGCTCGGCTTCGGCGCGAATCGCTTCGACCAGTTTTGGATGCAGCGTGAACGGCGATTGCCACAACTCGTGCAGCTTCAACTCGCCGCCGATGCCGGTCAGTTGCTGGAATACGTGATGAACGTCTTCGCAGATTTTCTGATCGGCGGTCATCAAACCGAAGTCGGTGTAAAGACGCGCCGTACGCGGATGATAGTTGCCGGTGCCGAGGTGCACGTAGCGCTTGAGCGTGGTCTTGCCGCCCACCGACACGCGCCGCACGATCAGCATCATCTTCGCGTGGCACTTGTGGCCGACCACGCCGTACACCACGTGCGCGCCGACCGCCTCGAGCTGCGAGGCCCAGTTGATGTTGGTTTCTTCGTCGAAACGCGCGAGCAGTTCGACCACTACCGTGACTTCCTTGCCGTTGCGCGCGGCCTGCATGAGCGCGTCCATCAACGGCGAATCGGTGCCGGTGCGATAGATGGTCTGCTTGATCGCGACGACGTTCGGATCTTTAGCCGCCTGCAGCAGCAGTTCGAGCACCGGCTGAAAGCTCTCGTACGGATGATGCAGCAGCACGTCGCCCTGATCGATCACGTCGAACATGCTGACGCTGTTGGCCACCTGCGCCGGAATCGCGGGGATGTGCGGCACGAACTTGAGATCGGGGCGGTCCACCATCTCCGGCAATTGCATCAGCCGCACCAGATTGACGGGGCCGTCGGCGTAATAGCAGTCCTTGTCGGACAGGCCGCTTTCATCGAGCAGGCGGCGCACGACATGCGTGGGCGTTTCCGCCGACACTTCGAGCCGCACCGCATTGCCCAGATGCCGTGCCGGCAATTCGCCCTGCAACGCGACGCGCAGATTGGTGATTTCATCTTCGTCGACGAACAGTTCGCTATTGCGCGTGATGCGAAACTGATTGCAACTGCGCACCACTAGGTTCGGAAACAGCTCGCCGACAAAGCGTTGCAACAGCGAGCTCAGCAGCACGAAACCGTGCGGATAACCCGACAGTTCCTGCGGCATGCGCACGAGCCGCGGCAGCGCGCGCGGCGCCTGCACGATGCCCATCATCGCCTGGCGGCCGAACGCGTCCTTGCCTTCGAGTTCGACGACGAAGTTCAGGCTCTTGTTGAGCACGCGTGGAAACGGGTGCGCCGGATCGAGGCCGATTGGCGTGAGCACGGGCAACAGTTCGTCGAAGAAGTAGTTGCGGGCCCACTCGGTCTGCGCTTCGTTCCACGCTTCCGTGCCGTGAAAATAGATGCCTTCTGCTTCGAGCGCGGTGAGCACCGTGTCGTGCAGCATGGTGTACTGGCGATGCACGAGCTTCTGCGCGCGTTCGACCACGAGGTCGTACACGTGCTGCAGCGACATGCCGTCCGGCGATAGCGCGCCGGGGTTGTCGCGCATCTGTTCCTGCAGTCCGGCCATGCGGACTTCGAAGAATTCGTCGAGATTGCTACTGGTGATGCAGATGAAGCGCAGGCGTTCGAGCAAAGGGACGGCTGGGTCGGCAGCTTGTGCCAACACACGCTCGTTGAAACCCAGAATGCCCAGCTCGCGATTCAATAAGGGGTAGCGGATGGACATCGGCAGCGAGAATGGAATGTCAGGAAGAGATGCGGAAAGACGCTCGGAAATTCTCACAGTATGATGACGTTGTTATGACATTCTCGATTTTTTATTCTACGCCGTAATCGCCGCATGTCGTCAATATGACGCAGTCCGTATGGGACCATTGGGCACCCCCATTGCTGCGAGGTGACATCGTGAGGCGCGGTACGCTTAGAATGGCGTCTTTGAACAGCGCGGCCGGCCGGAAGGTGCATGAGGCGCCCAGGGCACCCGATGGACACGGAGCGTTTCCCGCATCCAACGCCGCCGCGCTCGCGCGCATGGAGTCCGCTTACCCGATGGTCAATACTCCACAACTCCTCGCTGCCGTGGATCTCGGCTCGAACAGCTTCCGGCTGATCGTGGGCCGGGTCGAGGAAACCGACGCGGGCAGCCAGATCTATCAGGTCGACGCCTTGCGTGAACCGGTGCGTCTGGCCGCCGGTCTGTCGCGCGACAAGATGCTCGACCGTGCCTCGCAGGTGCGCGGCTGGGACGCGCTCAAGCGTTTTGGCGAGCGTCTGCGCGACTTTCATCCCGATCACGTTCGCGCGGTCGCAACCAATACATTGCGCATCGCCAAGAATGCCGGCGAATTCCTCGGCGAGGCGCAGGCCGCGCTCGGGTTCCCGATCGAAGTGATCGCCGGGCGTGAAGAAGCGCGCCTGATCTATGCGGGCGCAGCACACTCCGTGCCCGCGAGCCCGGGTAAGCGTCTCGTGGTCGACATCGGCGGCGGCTCGACGGAATTCATCATTGGCTCGCATTACACGCCCATCAAGATGGAGAGCCTGTATATCGGCTGCGTGAGTCATAGCCGGGCGTTTTTCCCGGCAGGCAACGTGGACGAATACACGATGCGTCAGGCCGAACTCGCCGCGGGCCGCGAAATCCAGATCATTTCCGCCGAGTACAAGAAAACCGGCTGGGAGCAGGCAATCGGCTCGTCGGGCACCGCGCGCGCGTTGGCCGAATTGGTGGAGGCAAATAACTTCAACGATCCGGGTATCACGCACGGCATCTCGCGCGGCGGCCTCGAACGGCTCAAGCGCGCGCTGATCAAGGCGGAGAACGTCAACCGGCTGAAGCTAGTCGCGTTGAAGGGCGATCGTATTCCGGTGCTGGCCGGCGGTCTGTCGATCATGATCGCGGTGTTCGACGAACTTGGTGTCGATTACGTCGATACCACGGACGGCGCCTTGCGCCTCGGCGTGCTATACGACCTGCTAGGCCGTTCGCAGCACGAAGATATGCGTACGGTCACGGTGGAAGGTTTCATGCGCCGCTATGGCGTGGATCGCGCGCAGGCGGGGCGCATCGGCGAACTCGCGGTGCGCTTCTACGAACAGTTCGCGGAACCCGACGAAGAACGCCGCGCGGAGAACCGCATGTTTCTCGGCTGGGCCGCGGCGCTGCATGAAATCGGTCTGTCGATCTCGCATAGCGCCTATCACAAGCATTCGGCCTATATCGCGAGCAACGCGGACATGCCGGGCTTTTCGCGCACCGATCAGGCGCGGCTTGCCGCGCTCGTGCTCGGTCACGCGGGCAAGCTCGGCAAGCTGTCGCAAACACGCGAAGTGGAGTGGCCGCTGCTGTTCTGTCTGCGGCTCGCGGCTTTGCTCTGCCGCCGGCGTGCGGACGTTGGCTTGCCGGGTATTGCGGTGGCGCAGGTCAACGGCGGTTACGAGGTGCGTTTGCCGAACGAGTGGGTGGCTAACAATCCGCTCACCGACTACAGCCTGATTCAGGAAGCCGCTGAGTGGGAGAAAGTCGGCATTCCGTATCGTGTGGTCTATACGGACGATTGAAGCTTGCGCGTGGCGCATTGCGGATGAACGAGAAAGCCCGGCATGTTGCCGGGCTTTTTTGTGGCCGCGTGTTCTGTTTCGCCGACGCGCGTCACAGCGCGTCTTGCGTGCGAATCCGCTCAGCGCGGCAGCGCATCGCCGAGGAAGTGGCGGGCGTAACGTGCATTGATATCGGACAAGCGGAACAGCGTCAGAAAGTCCGCGGTATTGAAGTCGGGATCCCATGCCGGTGCGCCGCAAATCTTCGCGCCGAGCCGCAGATAACCCTTCACCAACGGCGGCGGTGCGACCTCGGCGCCCGTTTGCAGCTCATCGACCGGCAGCGGGGTATGCGCGAACGCGCGATATTCCGGCGCGGTCAGCGCGCTGTCGCGCAGCGAGCAATACAGATTCGCCGCGTAGTGGCCGCCGTCGACCATCGCCACGCTCGCGCAGCCGAGCATCGTCTCGTAGCCGTTGTGCTTCATGTAGGCGGCCAGGCCCGCCCACAGCGACATGATCACCGAGCCGCTGCGATAGTCTGGATGCACGCAAGAACGGCCCACTTCGACCATCTTGGCGCGCAGGTGTGTGAGACGCGACACGTCGAATTCGCTTTCCGCATACAGGCGGCCGATACGCGCGGCCTGATGCGGCGGCAACGCGCGATACGTGCCGACCACTTTCAATGTGTCGAGATCGCGCACCAGCAGGTGATCGCAGTAGGAGTCGAACGAATCGACGTCGAGACCCGCGGGGCCCGTCAGACGCGCGCCCATTTCGTCGGCGAACACGCGGTAGCGCAGACGCTGCGCTTCGCGCAGTTCTTCGTCGGTGCGAGCCCACGTGACTTGCAGGCGATGCTGGGCGGTGACCGTTTCTTCGGCGCGCGGCAGACGGCGCGACTCGAAGATCGAAGCGAGGGGCAGGGTAGGCGTCGGCAGTTCTCGCATTGGGGGGTCCTGGTCGAAAAAAAGGAGATTTCTTTTTTCGCCAATGTAGTAACGCCTGGTGACGCTCGCATGGCAAACCCATGACGATTGGATGACTGCCCGTAAGCTGCGTGCCCGCGGCTTGTAATGTTGCGAGTCGGGACGACGAGTGTTGTTTCCGCGCGAAACGTGGGGAATCGAGGAAACGGGTGGGAGTAGTTCACGCGCCGGGACGGTGAAGCCCCGGCGATGTGGGTCAAGCGGGTGATTGGTTTGATAGTTCGGCGCCGTCTCGCGTGGCGCGTGGGTTTTTATGGGCGCGCCTCGCCTCGTCGGAGCGAAAGCGGCTCAGACCAGATCGGGCGTCATCGCGGCGCGCAGCACGGCCTGATCGTCGCCATCCCGCTCGCGGCTCGCAATCCACCACAGGCCCGCTTTCTTCAGGGGCCAGCTCGCGTCGCTATTGCCGAGCAGCCGCGCGGCGACGTGGCCGAGCGTCGGCTGATGGCCGACGATCACCACCGTCTGCGCAATGCCTTTAGACCAGCCCGCGGCGTCGAGCACGTCGTCGGCGCTCGCGTTGGGCGCGAGTTCACGCACTACGCGATATTGATCGCTCAGCGTCTCGGCAGTCTGGATGGCGCGCACAGCGGGGCTCGCGAGCACGACGGCGTCGTCGGGCAGGCGGGTGCGCAGCCATTTGGCGACGTTTTGCGCCTGCTTGCGGCCGCGGGTGGTGAGCGCGCGCGCGAGGTCGGTGCTGGCGATGTCTTCGGCTTCGGCGTGACGCCAGAGAATCAGATCCATGCGTGTCTCCTTGACTCTGCTTGCGGCGCTTGAGCCTGATGAGGCCTGCGCCAGGTTTTAGTCACTGTCGCACGCGGGCCCGTCATGCCGCAAGGCAAGGGCTCGGGCCGACCGTATCAGCGCGCGGGTGTATCGCAGGCGAGAGTCTGAAAGCCCGAACAAAGCCAGACCGAACAAAGCCCAAAAAGCAAAAACCCGCGAAGCCGGAGGCTACGCGGGTTTCGTGTTGCTTTTCGTGGTCGGAGCGAAAGGATTCGAACCTTCGACCCTCTGATCCCAAATCAGATGCGCTACCAGGCTGCGCTACGCTCCGACGAATCCGAGATTCTACGTGGCATTGGGTGCCAGAGTCAATCACGAATTGCATCGGAGAGAAACGCAGGCTCGAAAGCGCCAGTCGGCTGCGTTATATGCGGCCCATCAGCAGCAACACGATCACGATGATCAGCACGACGCCCAGCACGCCGGTCGGCCGATAGCCCCAGCCACTGCTGTACGGCCAGCTCGGTAACGCGCCGATCAGCAGAAGAATGAGCACGATAAGCAGTATGGTTCCGATGGTCATTCGAGTTCTCCCTGTCTGGCCTGAGCCAGTTAGTCTGGTTGGTTCGGCGCATTCACGCCGGGACGCTCGACGCGCAAGCTACGCGCTCCTTGCACGCTTACCATCAGCAAGGCATGTGCCCAAAGAGGAAATGAGTCCGGAGGGGAAATGGCGGGCTGCTGGATGCTCCAGCCGTGACGAGGCGCCTGATCAGGGAAAGGGCAGGCCGGAAAGACTTGCGCGAGTTACGGTGGACATGCCATTGGCGTCACCGCGCAAACGGCCGACGTGCGAGCGCGGACTCGCACGTGCAATGCAACGCTTCAACCGTTCAATTATTCGAACGGAATGTGCGCAGGCGCAGTTGGCACTCCCGGTTGTTCGTTCAGTGCCGGCGGCGCATCCAGTGCGGCATGTGCTGATGAGTCAGCCAGTGGTGCACCATGCCTTCGCCATCGTGTTCATGCCGATAGGTTCTCGATTCGTAGATCGACAACACGAGCAGCACGAGCAGACCTATTGCAAGTCCAACCAGACCCGCGATCGTTTCAGCGTCCATGGCAGCCTCCTGTGAGATGCGACCGTGACTTTATAGTAGGTCACGCGCAACGAAATGGGAGGGCGCACGCAGCGCGGCGCGGCGTCGTGGAATGTGCTTTGCGGTTAGACTCTCGGCGCTCGCGCTTGCCCGCTCACCGGCGGGCAGCCGCTCTTTCATTCCGCTTCGAGAGACTCAGTTTATGATCCGCGTTTCAATGATTGCGTTGCTGCTGGTTGCCGGCCTTGCAGGTTGTGCGAATGGTCCGTCCGGCCATCACGGCGGGCCACCGCCGCAAGATCCGGCCGACTACCACGGCGTGCCGACCGACAGCCGTCCGCCCACGATGGTGCCTGCACCGGTCGCGCCCTGAGGTTTCGGCTGATGACGGGCGCGGCAACGGTGATGAATAGCGGAAGCGAAGCACCGGCGCGGGCACGCCGGCGCTTCTGACCCGCGCAGACTGTTCGCGCGGAGAGCGCGGGCTGAAGTCATTCTAGGGCGAGCGTCGCGCGTGACATGTATGCGCTTGTTTCAAGCCGTAACCGAGTGCCGCGATGCGAAATGGGCGAGCCCGCTGGCTCAAGCCGCCGCGCTCGCCATGCCGCGCACGACGCCCGGCACGTAACGCGCAAGCGTGAGACCACGCAGCGCCATGAAGAGCAGCATCGCGGCCCACAAGCCGTGATTGCCGTACAGCGCCAGCAAGGCCCACGACGCCACGACGAACAACGCGAACGACACCACCATCGACATCATGAGTTCGCGCGTGCGAGTCGCGCCGATGAACACGCCGTCGAGCAGAAAGCCCAACACGGACACCACCGGCGAGAGCGCGGCCCAAGGCAGATACATTTCGGCGGTGGCGCGTACGGCGGCCTGATCCGTCAGACGTTCGACGATCCACGAGCCCGCGCCCCAATACGCCAGCGAAAATGCCAGCGCGCCGAGCGTGGACCACAACGCCGTCACCTTGATCGCCTGCGCGAAAGCGTGCCGGTCGCGCGCGCCGATCGCCGCACCGACGAGCGCTTCGGCGGCGTGCGCGAAACCGTCGAGTCCGTAGGCCATGAACGTCTGAAAATTGAGCAGCAGCGCGTTGGCGGCGAGCGTGGCGTCGCCTTGCTTCGCGCCCAGGTGTGCAAACCAGCCGAACGAGGAGAGCAGGCACAAGGTGCGCACGAAGATGTCGCGATTGAGCACCACGAGCCGCTTGAGCGCCGCTGCGTCGAACAGCGCGGCGCGGTTGAGGCCAGGCAAGCCGCGTGGCCTGCCGCGCCATAGCAGGGCGGCGCCGAGCACGAAACCGAGCGCGTCGGCGGTGGCCGTGGCCGCGCCGATGCCGGCTACACCCCAGTCGAACCGATACACATACAGGAGTACGGCCACGATGTTCACGCTGTTGATGAACACCTGCGAGAGAAGCGCGAGCCGCACCTGCTGCGTGCCGAGCAGCCAGCCGAGCACGACATAGTTGCCGAGGGCGAGCGGGGCGGCCCAGATGCGCGCGTGACAATAGAGCCGCGCGTTGCGTTGCACCGCGTCGCTGCCGCCGATCACGCGCACTGCGTAATCGATCAGCGGCATTTGCAGTGCCAGCACCACGGCGCCGATCGCGGCCGCCAGCAACAGCGCGCGTACGACGGTGTTGCGCAACTCCGCGTGGTCGCGCGCACCGTGCGATTGCGCGACCAGTCCGGTCGTGCCCATGCGCAGAAAGCCGAAGCCCCAGAACACGAAGTTGAAGAACAGACCGCCGAGCGCCACGCCGCCGAGATACGAAGCGCCATCCAGATGGCCCGCGACGGCGGTATCGACCGCGCCGAGAATCGGCTGCGTCAGATTGGCGAGAACGATGGGAAACGCCAGCGCGAGCACCCTGCGGTGCCAGCGCACGGGAACGGCGGGTGCCGCTGCCGACGTGTTAGCGTCGCGCGTGGCTTCGCTCAACTGCGTTCCTGCACGCATACCCAGGGCGAGACGACGACCGCCCACAGATCCGGGTCGCGCTCGGCGAAGTCGGCGGCGGTTTCCGCCTGCACGCGCTCGACGAGCCCGGCGGACAGCCACTGCGTGACCTGCTTGGTGTCGTCGCTGGCGATGGCCTCGGCAACGCTCACCAGATCGAGGTCGCGCGCGACGCGCAGCAGGATGCCGCGTGCGAAGAAACGTTCGAGCTCGATCCAGCCGATCTTGGCGGTTTCGGCGAGCAGCTTGGCGTACAGCGGGCTATGGGTGGCGTCGTTGGAAGTCATCGTAAGCGGGTTCCGGCGGGGCCGTTACTATAAACCATCGGTGCGAACCGTCAGCGCGGTGCGCGTTCCGGTAGGCTATGGGTCCTGCGAAATTCATTCTGAACCTTCATGTCACTGGATTCAACGGCGCCGGCTTCAGGCGCGCAAGCTCATGTCGTGACCGACGCCGCGCTCACGCGCGCGGAAGTGGAGCGACTTGTCGCGGCCAGCCTCGCCGGCAATAAGGCGCCGCTTCATTTCACCGACTGCGATTTCGAAGGCGTCGACCTCTCGCGACTCGATCTGCGCGGCGCCGAGTTTCAGCGCTGCACGATCGTCGAGACGTCGTTTTTCGGCGCGGCGCTCTCGCATACCCGCTGGGTCCGTTGCCGTGGCCGCGAGGCGGACTTCGCGTCGGCCGATCTGGTCGACGCGGCGTTTCAGTCGAGCGACCTGAACAACACCAGTTGGCGGCGCGCCAAGCTGGCTTCGGCGTCGTTTCATAGCTGCAAGCTGACCGGCGCCAATTTCGAAGCATGCACGGCGCTGGGTTTGAGCTTCGTCGAAACCCTGCTGGTTGGCGCGCACCTGCGCGGCCTGTCGTTTCGCAAGGCCACGCTGCAACAACTGGATTTTTCGGATGCCGACCTGGCCGGCGTGGACTTCCGTGAAGCGATCTTCGACGGCGGCAGCCTGAAGGATGCGCACCTGAAGGGCGCGCGCTTCGACGGCGCGGACCTGCGCGAAGCCGACCTCAGCGGCGTGCGGCTGGTGGATGCGGCGCTCTTCAAGGGCGCGACGATCTCGCATGCCCAAGCGGCCGTGCTCGTCACCGAGCTGGGGTTGCGGGTCATGTGAGCGTGCGCTCAAGCTGGCCGATTTTAGCCATTCGGCCAGCTTGAACGATCCCATGCCGGTGCTTATGATTCAATTGGTCGAATCAATTAAGTCGCCGGATTTTAAGTGCCGCAATTGTCGGCTGATTTAATCTCTATAATATTTCCGCCGTTTGCGAATTGTTGTGAAGAAGCCGGTTTCCTTGATTAAGTCGGTCAATATCGGATATTAATGCGAGAAGGTGCGGTGGCGCACTAAAGCTACGCAGTACGCAAAGCGTCCGAATCAGGCTGGATGAGTTAGCAGAAATCCGCCAGCGCCATTCTTCAGGCTTTTCCGGCCGTTTCAGGCGCGTCCCTTGCTTCGCGCGGCCCGGCGGGCAGTATTGGGTTTCGAGTCGCGCCATTTAAAGCGTTTCATGTTGAAACGGCGGGCGAATTCGACCTGTTTGTTTCCGACTTTTCCGCTTCACGTAAGGCGGAATCAGTACGCCGCATCACATTGACTGCGAAATTAATATATTGCGCTTGTAAAAGCGGATTGTTAGATTTCGTTCTGGCGCATGGTGAACCGGTCCTTTGCCGATATGCGCCGAACCCCCGTTAGCCCGGCCTCGTGCCGGGCTTTTTTTTCGCCGCGCCACGTCCGAGTCACCGCCGATTCACATGTGCAGTGGATCATGAAAACTTACCTTTCCTTCCTCGAGCATGACCGCGCTAATCATTTTTCTCGGCGTCTGCCCGGTCGCGCTCGGCGTGCTGGTCGCCTTCGCCGCGCGCATCGATCCGCGCTCAGGACGCTGGCGCCGCCGCTAGTCCGCACGGCGGCGCGCGCGGCGTCGTCGTTATTGCTTGCAGCGAACCACCATCGACCGGTTCTTCACGTTCGCACCGAAAATACCGCCGACCGTTCCACCCGAGGTCGCGCCGTTGTCGACGTCTTTCGATACCACGTCGTAGCCGTAGTTGCCGCAGACTTCGCCCGCGCGCTTGTAGCACTCTGCCCAGCTCGAACTGGCGTCGCTGCCGCTGCAGTTGATCGCAAAACCAGTGTCACCGCTCGGCAGGTAGGTCATGGTGGTGGTGCTGGAGCAGCCGCCGAGGCTGCCCAGCGTCAGCAGGCCGAGACCGATCGCCGCGGCCGTCGCGACGGACGCAAATGCGCTCTTCATACAGATTCCTTACAGATAGACGGAGAAAGACGTGACGCGAAGCCACGCCGTGTCCTGATTGAGCGTTTTATAACACGCCGGGTTCCCTCGACCGGAGTTGCAGGCTGCCTGCCCGCAATGGGCGGCGCGGGCGGCGGGGCAGCACGCGGACCGCGCAGGCCGGGCCAGGCGCGCCCGCTGGCGCGAGCCAGTGCTCATGCCTCAGCCAGCCGCTAGCGGGGCGGCAGCGCCCGCGACGGATCGATTGAGCGGCCCTGATAGCGCAGTTCGAAGTGCAGCATCACGCGATCGGTATCGGTGTCGCCCATCTCGGCAATTTTCTCGCCGCGTGTGACCGATTGGCCTTCTTTCACCAGCAGCGTGCGGTTGTGCGCGTAGGCGGTCAGATACTCGGCGTTGTGCTTGAGAATCAGCAGATTGCCGTAGCCGCGCAAGCCGTTGCCGGCGTACACGACCGTGCCGGGCGCCGCGGCGACGACAGGCGTACCCGCCGCCGCCGAGATATCGATGCCCTTCGAATTGCCGCCGTCGAAACGCCGGATGACCGTGCCGTCGGCCGGCCACACCAGCGAGATGCTCGAAGCCGGCGCCGCGGACGGCGCGCTGTCCGCGGGCGCCGGACGCGGCGTGGCCGACGCGCTGCCGCTTCCGCTGCTGCGCACCGCGCCGCTGGTCGATGCCGTGCCGCCCGGGGGCGCGACGCGCAGCACCTGGCCGACCTCGATGCTGTCCGGATTGGTCAGATTGTTCCAGCGTACGATGCTTTGCACCGACTGCCGGTTACTGCGCGCGATCTTCGACAGCGTATCGCCCCGTTCCACCCGATAAAAGCCCGGCCCCACCGGCGCCGACCCGCACGCGGCGAGCAGTGCCACCAACGACGCGCAGGCGAGCCGTTTCATCATTCTTGTCGTGCTTACCATTGGACCTCGCAAAGCGCTGCCGCGCGCCGATCCCGATCACGCGGCAGGTGGATACAAAGCGCTCGATTCTAACGGTTTTGCGCTGCAGTACGCGAAAAGCGGACAGCGCGGCAGGCGCGCGCGGCGCGAGATGCGGCGAAATGCAGCGAAATTCGCCCGATAGCCAACCGCGCCGCCCTGTCTGGACTCCCAGCAATCAACCCAACCTGGCCACGCTAATGCGCAGCGCGGCGACCTCGGTCTGCCCGGCTTCGAGCCAACGCAAACCCCTGCCGTTGTGAATCGCGTCGGGCAATCCGAGCCAGGGTTCGACACAGTAGAAGTCCGACTCCGCGGCTTCGGTCCACGTCGTCACCGCGTACCAGGGCACCGAGCCCGGCCGTTGCAGGTCGATAGTAATAAGCCGGTCGAGACCCGGCGCCACGAGCCGCACCGGTTGATCCGGCGTGCCGACGAGGCAATGGAAGCGGTCATGGATGCGCGCCTCGTCGAGCGTATAGCGCGCTTCGCCCGGCTCGGCGGCGCTGATCGAACCGTCCTCCTGCTGATAGCAGCGCTGTGTGCGTGGCAGTTCCAGCGAGGTCTCGCCACGCTGCGTGTGCGGCAGCGTGAAGTAGAAATGATGGCCGGCGTAGTAGGGCAGACGCGTGTGGCCGGTGTTGGTGGTGGTGAACGTGACGTCGAGCGTGTGCGCATCCACGAGGTCGTAGGCGGCCTCGAAACGGAAGCCGAATGGATAACCGCCACGGGTTGCCTCGCTGTCGGTCAGGATCATGCGCAAGCCGGCGCCGTGCACGTCGGCGTGGGCTTCGAACGGCAGGTCGCGGGCGAAGCCGTGCATCGGCAGTTCGCGCACCGTGCCATGAGCATCGCGCCAGTAACCGATCTTGCCGTCGACACGATGCCGGCCTAGAAACGGAAACAGCAACGGATTGCCGCCGCGAATCCGCGCGGGCTGGCTCCAGTCGGCATGCTCCGGCCAATGGATGACTTCTTCGCCGTCGATCGTCCACGACATCAGGCGGCCGCCGGCTTGCGGCGCGAAGCGGAGCACGGAGGCGTCCTGAGCGATCTCGAGAATGTCCTGTTGCGGGGAGAGGGGCATGGTCGATGGATTGGTGAGTAAGAGGTTGAAGGCAGACCCAAGGGCGCCCGCAGGCGGCGCCATCCAAGCGTACGAGCGTCGGAATTTGCCGCGCGGCGCCGCGCGAGAGAATGATTTTGCGCTGCTTTCCGCTACGGGGAAACCCTTCTGGGGAAATTGCGGGTGTCGCCGCAAGGCCATTCTTGCTGATAATTCGTCCGACTGCCCGGTAACTTCGACGACCGGGCGAGACTGCCTCAGGAGGCTGCATGGATCTCGCAATGGCAATGGCTGTCACTTTGTTCGGCATGTTCGCGGCAAGCACGGTCTACTTCTTTTACAAGCTCGAACGCTGATCCGGGCGTCCTGCATCGCTTCACGTCATTCTGCTGATCCCATAAGGGCGGCCATTCACGGCGGCCCGTTTCTTTTTCTGCGCCGTAACAACGGTTTCGAGTTGTGACGCGACGCACAATATTTCCCCGAATGCGGTTCAAACGCTTGGCGCTGACATTGCAGCCAGGCATAATCGGTGCGCTTTTGAGGCGCCCGTGGATTCCTTATCCGGCGCGCCTTTCCCCGACATTTTCCTTACAAGGACGCCCCGCGTGAACCTGTCGTTTCTCATCTTCCTGAGCGTGCTGCAAGGCGTCACCGAGCTGTTTCCGGTGAGCAGCCTCGGCCATACGTTGCTGGTACCCGCACTGTTCGGCATGCACATCGACAAACACGCGCCGCAATTGCTGCCGTTCCTCGTCGCTTTGCATCTCGGTACGGCGCTCGCGCTGCTGTGGTACTTCCGCAAACGCTGGTGCGCGCTGGTGCGCGGCTTCTTCGCATCGTTTGGCGGCCGCCGCAACGACGACGCGCACATGATGTGGGCGCTCATCATCGGCACGATTCCGGCCGGTCTGGTTGGACTGCTGCTGGAAAAACGGCTTGAGCGGCTTTTTCACGACTTGCGGATCGTGGCGATCGCGTTGATCGTGAACGGCGTGCTGCTGTGGTTCGGCGATCGTCTGCAGCGTTCGCGCGCGCATCAGGCACCGGAGAAGCTGAGTTTCGGTCAGGCGTTTTTTGTCGGTCTCGCGCAGATCGGCGCGTTGATTCCGGGTTTCTCCCGCAGTGGTCTGACGATGATCGCCGGCAATGCCGCCGGTCTGACGGCGGAGAAGTCGGCGGAATTCTCGTTCCTGCTCGGCACGCCGATTATCTTCGCGGCCGGCGTGCTCGAGTTGCCCAAACTGTTCCACGCGCCGGGCCAACTCGCCGATGCGTTGCTCGGTGGCGTGCTCACCGCGATCGCCGCGTATCTCAGCGTGCGTTTCCTGATGCGCTATTTCGAGGGCCGCGGACGTCTGGCGTCGTTCGGCGTGTATTGCGTGATCGCCGGCATCGTGTTCCTCGGCTGGTTCATGCTGCATCCGCAACCGGCTTGATGGCGTTCACCCTGTCCGTTAGCGTGCGCCGGCGGGCAGGGGACGATCGGTTATAATCCGGGCCCGGCTCAACTTGCCGGGCCCGTTTGTTTCGTGACGTGCAACAGCCGGTGTGACGCGCGGATTGTTTGCCGGGCGCCCGGGCAGATTCCCCGTCTACGGCACGGTCAGTTAGAATTTCGGTATCCCGCGAACCTGTGGCTTCCAGAGGCACAGGTTCCAATGCCAGAAAGCAGGTTCTCATTGCGGGCGATGCACGTTGTGCAGGGTTGCATCGTCCCACTTCAATACGGCAGTAGCTCAGCTGGATAGAGCATCGGCCTTCTAAGCCGAGGGTGGGGGGTTCGAGTCCCTCCTGCCGTACCAATCAGATCAAATCTGTTCGCGGGGCAGTGCGCGCCCTGTCGAACTGCCAACTTTGTGTCTTATCAATTTAAAGTTTGAGGCTTTTCGCCTACTGTTATTAGGCTATACGCGCGGCGGAAGGCGACACGTGTCGCATCCCGATTTCAGACTTTTTCGCCAGCCATGTTCAATATCCTCCTCGTTCCGCTGGACGGCTCGCCCCAGAGTATCCACGTCGTCGACCTCGTCAGCCGCGTCGCGGCGCCGGGTACCGCAACTGTGCACCTTCTGTGCGTGGTCGACCCGTCCTATTTGTTGCCTCCCGGTAGCGAAAGCGATATCGCGCCCGATGGCCAGAACTATCCGTCCGCATATGCGCAGACATCTTTCGCGCAATCCGCCTTGACTGCCGCAGGCGCACAGCTTGCCGACCGGAATTTCACGGTGGAACAGCACCTGTGCACGGGAAATAGTCCGGCCGACGTCGTCATCGAACAAGCCCGACTGCTGGCCGCGGAGGTCATCGTGATGGGACATCACCATCTGTCACGGCTGCGCCGCTGGGCCAACCCTTCGACCAGCGGAGAAGTCATCGACCGGTCGCCCTGTGCGGTACTGATCGAAACCCGGGACGAGAGCTGACTTAATGACGTGGGACAGGCGGTAGTCCGTTTCCCGTGGCAGCTCCAGCAAGTGAGAATGACGCTGGATGTTGTGGGCCACCGAGGAGTGAATCCATCGGCGTGGTCGTTGCACCTTTAAGGAGCCCGTCGGCAGCCACGGCGGCAGCGCGCGAAGCGCCGAACACCGCGCCGCGCCACGCGCAACTGTCACTGCGCCGGTTTCACATCGATCGAGTCGACGCGGTTCGGATAGAACGCCAGATGTTGCGCGATCTCCTTCACGGCCGCATACGGCGACTCATAAGTCCACACTGCGTTGACTGTCTTTTCGCCGCCCGACGGAATGCTGTAGTAGGCGCAATCGCCCTTGTACGGACAGTAGGTCGCGTGATCGGTGCGCTCCAGCAGCGTCATTTCGACATCGTTGCGCGGAATGTAATACACCGGCGGATACGACGCTTCGCGCAGAACGAGTGCCTTGAGGGTATCCGCGATCACCTTGCCGCCGACGCTCACGACGACGCGCGCGTTGGACGGTTCGACCGTGATCGGATGGTCGGGGCCGGGCACCTTGATGGTTTTTTCAGTCATGCTGTCGAACTCCTGAATGTAGGCAAGTCTGCAACGGGTCGCGGAAAATATCGAGCCGCGTTCGACGAGACGAGCGCGTTCTGGTTCGAAGCATACGCCGCTCATGAAAACGCGTCGGACCCGGCGGTCACGAGGCGGCCATATAAAAGGGCAGCCGAAGCTGCCCTGTCAAAGTCTCGCCCTCAGGCGGACTGTTGCTTAACGCTTAACCTCTTCCGTCCGATCTTGAACGAATTGCGCCTTTCGCTCACTGCTTGATGTTCAACGCAGCCGTGAGGTCGCCCATCGGCTTGCTGCCGTTGCTGACCAGCGCCGCGTCGCGCGCCGCGATACCCGGCAGTGTCGGCAGCGAGAAGCGGTGCGTGATGAAGCGCAGGATCGACGTGGTGTCGTACTGCGTGTGATCGACGTAACCCTTCTTCGCGTACGGCGAAATGATCAGCGCGGGAATACGCGTGCCCGGACCCCAGCGGTCGGCCTTCGGCGGCGAGACGTGATCCCAGAAGCCGCCGTTTTCGTCGTACGTCACGACCACCACCATGTTGTTCCACTGCGGGCTCTTCTGCAGATGCGAGATGACGTCCGCGATGTGCTGGTCGCCCGACGCCACGTCGGTGTAGCCCGGGTGTTCGTTCAGGTTGCCCTGTGGCTTGTAGAACGACACTTGCGGCAGCGTGCCGCTATCGATCGCCTTAATGAACTCCGAGCCGGCCAGACCGCCGTCGAGCAGATGCTGCGACCGGTTCGCGGTGCCCGGTGCGAGGTCGGCGAAATAGTTGAACGGCTGATGATGCGGCTGGAAATTCGGCGCCGTCAGATTCGCGCCGTAAATCACGTTCGACGTGCCGTTCTGCGCTGCCGACACCGCCGCGCCCCACGCGCCGCTGTACCATGCCCACGACACCTTCGCGTTGTTCAGCAGATCGCCGATGTGCTGCTGCGACTGCGCCGGCAGGGTGGTGGCCTGGGTCGGATCGGCGAAGTTCGCGTCGCCGCCGCTCGCCGGCTTGTTGCCGCTCGGCTGATACGGCGGCTGCATCGTGTTGATCGCGTAGAAGTCAGGCGTGAGGTTGCCCGAATTCACGTATTTGGGCGGGCCGCTCAGTGCCGAAGCCGGCGAGTTGGACGCGACCTTGAGCGTGACACCGTCGCTTTCCACCGACGAGATCGAGCCGGCCGCTACGCTCTTGTCCGCGTTCGGATAAGTCGGCGTGCACGCGCAGATCAGCCACTGGTGGTTCAGGAACGAGCCGCCGAACGCGCCCATGAAGAAGTTGTCGGCGAGCGTGTATTGCTGGGCGATCTTCCACAGCGGCAGTTTGTCGGCGTTGAGCGTGTAGTGGCCCATCACGAGGCCGCCCGAATCCGCCCACGCGGCGAACTTGTCGTTCTTGCCGCCGTTGATCTGCATCTGGTTTTCGTAGAAGCGGTGGTACAGGTCGCGCGTCGTTGCCGTGATCGGCGTGTTGAAACCCTTCGGGTCGTCGATGGCGAACGGGCTGTTCGGCAGATTCGCCGTCATGGCCTGCGTGACCACCGGCGTCACGCCGATTTGCGTCAGACCGTTCCACACCTGCGGCAGCGTCGCGAGCACGGTGCCGTTGCGATCCACCTGCGTGGCGCTCGCCGCCGTCACGTTCTGTAGACCGTTGGCGCCCGGAAAGTTGCCGTACAGATTGTCGAAGCTGCGGTTTTCCGCGTAGATCACCACGACGTTCTTGATCGACGTGATGTCCGGTTCGTTGACCTTGTCACCGCCGCACGCATACAGGCTCAACGCTGCTGCGATCGCGATGGGCGTCGCGCAGATCAGTTTCTTGTTCATTTGATGTGGTTTCTCTCTCTCGCGTTGGGGACGGGCCATCCGAACTCCTTACACGGATGGCCGCGGGCGAAAGTTTGGCAAGGCAATTTGACAGAAAGATGTAATTAATTACGAATTGCTTCTGATTGAAAAATAACGTCGGCTGCATGTCATTTAAACGACATGCAGATGAAATACGCTCGCGGACTTCACTAATCGCCAACACACATCTTTCATATGCGGCCAGGTCTGACGGGGATTCGGAAAATAATGGCTCGGGTCGGCGCAAATCATGACGCCGGGCTCGGGACGAAGCGCCTGCGGCAAGCGACGGCGTTCGCGTTGACGGCCATGACCTTGACGCTTGCCGCGTGCGATGCGGGCGCGCCGGGCACGGGCGCCGTCGCGAGCACGGGCGCGGGCGTATCGCCTTCGTCCGTGCCATTGGCGGCGCCGGTTGTGCAAGTTGCCGCTCATGAAGCAGGCCAGTCTCGCGCGCAGGTCTACGAATCCGTGCGGCAGATGACGGCGCTCGGCAAACAACTATTTTTCGACGCATCGCTCTCAGGTTCGGGCAAGCTTGCTTGCGCGTCGTGTCACAGTCCGGAGCATGGGTTCTCGCCGGCCAATGCGTTGTCGGTGCAACTGGGCGGCAACGACATGCACCGCACCGGCATGCGCGCCGCGCCGACGCTGAAGTATCTGCAATCGGTGCCGGCGTTCGCCGAGCACTATCACGAGTCGGACGACGAAGGCGACGAAAGCGTGGATGCCGGACCCACCGGCGGCCTGACCTGGGATGGCCGCGTCGACCGGGGCGGCGACCAGGCGCGCATTCCGCTGCTGTCGTCGTTCGAAATGGGCAGCACGCCGGCCAAGGTCACTGCGGCGGTCAAGGCCGCGCCGTACGCCGACGCTTTCCGCGCGGCCTTCGGCGCACACATTTTCGACAGCGACGACGCCACCTTCAAAGCGGTGCTGCAAGCGCTCGAAACCTTCGAGCAGACGCCGGAAACTTTCTATCCGTACACCAGCAAATACGACGCCTATCTGGCGGGCAAGGCGCAGTTGACGCAAGCTGAACTGCGCGGCCTGCAACTCTTCAACGATGAGAAAAAAGGCAATTGCGCGAGCTGTCACATCAGCCAGCGCAGCATGGACGGCGCGCCACCGCAGTTCAGCGATTTCGGTCTGATCGCGATCGGCGTGCCGCGCAATCGCTCGCTGTCCGTGAATCGCGATCCGCATTTCTACGATCTCGGCGCCTGTGGCCCGGAGCGCACCGATCTGAAGGGACGCGCCGAATTTTGCGGGATCTTCCGCACGCCGACGCTACGCAATGTGGCGCTAAAGAAAAGCTTCTTCCACAACGGCGTCTACCATTCGCTCGATCAGGTGGTGCGCTTCTATGCCGAGCGCGACACGAACCCGGAGAAGTTCTATCCGGTGGCGAAAGGCAAAGTGCGGAAGTTCGACGATCTGCCTCAGCAGTACTGGGCCAATCTGAATACCGATCCGCCGTTCGACCGCAAGCCGGGCGACAAGCCGGCGCTCGACGAGGCTGAAATCAAGGACGTGGTCGCGTTTTTGAATACGCTGACGGACGGATACAAGGCGGGAAGCGGGGCGGCCGATTCGGTGGCCGCAAAGTGACGTGAGCGATGCGATTGCCGCTGGAGTAGTCGATCGCTCGGGCAAAGATTAGTGGCCGGCGCTCGCCAACATGTAATAGCAAGCGGCGAGCAGCAGCGCGAAGGACAGCAACAGGCAGGCGACGCCGACGCGCGTCAGCAGATTGGGCCAGCGAGCGCGGGGCAACGCGTCCATCCGCACGACGCGCCGCGCGAGTCCGGGATCGCGGCCGATGGCAACCGGCACGAGCGCGACGCACAGCAGCGCAAGCGCGATGGCAATGACTTCGAGGGCGGAGAGGGTGTACATGGCGGGGCGTCTTGAGATTCTGATTGGCGCGGGGGCGCAACCGATCAATGTTAAGAAGACGTCCTGGTGCCAGGAATGGGAGCTGTCCTAAAATTAAAGGCGCTCACTATGCGCACTGGCGCGCGATGCCGGGAATGAGGCGCGTCGTGTGCAGGGCTAGCGTTCGCTTTGGCGCGCGGCCGTTTCTCGCGGGTCCTTCGAGGGCGACATGCTATGCTTTTGGGGTCCAGATCACGAGACGCCATGCGCGCTCAAGACCGCCGAACACTTTCGAGGAGAACCCTTCATGTCGATGCGAACCCGTGTCCTGTCTCAACTGACCGCCGGTAGCCTGTTGCTGGGTGCCGCGATCGGCGCGCACGCTGCGAATCTTGGCTTTCTGAACGACACGCCGATCAGCTACATGAAGCAACGCGACATCGACTCCGTCAAAAAGGCGGTCTTTGCCGCGCTGAACGACAAGCATGACGGCGAAACCGCGACCTGGGTCAACGAAGGCACGGGCAATAGCGTGAAGATCGACGCCGCGATCACGATGGCCAGCACGGCCAAAGACGGCGATCGCACCTGCCGCGACGTCGGCGTCGTGCTGAGCGCCAAGGGGCAATCGATGAACCTGCGCCCGCAGTTCTGCAAGCAGGGCAGCGGCACCTGGCAATTGCAGAAAAAACACTGAGCATGCAGGCCTTGATGGCGGCGCGCGCCGGTTGGCCCCCGACGCGGCCCGAAGCCGTGCGCGTGCGTGTCGGCGGATCTGTGCGTTTGCTTGACATGGTGCCGCGATGAGCCCTCGGATTATTTCGTGCGGCATCGTCTTGCTCGACCCGGACGGCCGTGTGCTGCTTGCTCACGCCACCGAAACGTCGCACTGGGACATCCCGAAAGGACACGGCGAAGAAGGCGAGGCGCCGCACGTCACGGCGCTGCGCGAGATGGTCGAGGAGACCGGTATCGCCATCGAGCCCGAGCGTCTGAAAGACCTCGGCCTGTTCGTCTATCGGCGCGACAAGGATCTGCATCTGTTCGGCGCGCGTGCCACCGTCGATGAACTCGATCTGAGCGTGTGCACCTGCACGTCGCTCTTTCCGCGCCGCTCGGACGGCACGCTGATACCCGAAATGGACGCCTACCGCTGGGCTGCGCCAGACGAGGTGGACAAGTATGCGAGCCGCAGTCTCACGCGGCTCTTTCAGACCACACTGTCGCTCGCGGAACTGCATCGGTCGCTGTAGCGGCGAGGCCGTGACCGCGCGACGCTTCAGTCGAGCGCGCGGTCGTTCGGATGCGCGAACAGGGCGCGGTTCTGCTCCGACAGCGGAAAATTCAGATTGATGCCGTGCGGCGGAATGGGTTGCGTGAACCACTGCCTGTACAGACGCTCCGCTTCGCCGGAAGTCTGGCCGCGCGCGATCACGCCATTGACGAGCGTGCGGAACGGCTCGTCGCCTTTACGGAACATGCACGCGTAGACTTCGTAGCCCAGCGGCGTGCCGGTCACCACGAAATCGTCGGGACGCGGATCGGTCGATTTGAATCCGTACACGATTGGCTCATCCATCACGAAGGCCACCGCGCGTCCGTCCTTGAGCGTGTTGAATGCCTCGGAGTGGTCGCGCGCGCTGGTAATGCGCATGTTCAGGAGCTTGTCGGTGTTCAGGCGGCGCAGCAGACGCTCATCCGAGGTGCCCGCGGTCGTCACGACCGCTTTGCCGGCCAGATCCTGAAAATCCGTGATGCCGGCGTTCTTGCGCGCGATCATGCGCACCGCATACTGGAAAAAACTGTTCGAGAACGCGGCCAGGTTTTCGCGTTCCACCGTGTGGGTGGTCGAGCCGCATTCAAGATCGATCTGGTTGTTCAGCAGCATCGGCGTACGGTTCGACGAGGTCACCGTGATCTCGTGCACCTTCAGTTGCGGCATGCCGAGCGTTTTCTTGATCTCTTCGACGATCTGCAGCGCGATGGTCTGCGAGTAGCCGACCGTGCCCTTGCCGTCGAAGTAGGAAAAAGGAATCGACGCTTCACGCACGCCGAGCACGACTACGCCGTCGTCGTGGATTTTTCTCAGCGTGCCGGTAAGTTCGTCCGTCTGAGCGGAGCAGGCGAGCGACGCCGCGCCGAAGGTGGTCAGCGCCACGAGCGCGCAACGTGTGCGGTGGACGAAACGCGCGGCGTATGCCGTGTGCCCCGTCGCGTGCCGGGTACTGGCCCTGCGGCGGCCTGCAACTTTCATCGGACCTCCCGGACTGGCGTTTGCGGATGCCGCGCCGTCACTGTCGATGGAACATGGTGCAACAAAACGGCGTGCATCTTTCGATCCAGACGCACGCCGAATCCAACCCCAGATGCGCGGCACAAGGGGTGCGCCCCGGCTTACGCCGGCTTGCCCCAACTGTCGCGCAGACTGACGATGCGATTGAATACGGGCTTACCCGGCTTCGAATCGACGCGGTCGGCGACGAAATAGCCGTGACGCTCGAACTGATAGCGCTGTTCCGGCAGCGCTTCGCGCGCGCCCGGCTCGAGGTAGGCGTTGACCACGCGCTTCGAATCCGGATTCAGCGCTTCGAGGAAATCGCGGCCGCCGGCGTCCGGTTGCGGTTCCTTGAACAGGCGGTCGTAGATGCGCACTTCGGCCGGGCACGCGGCTGCTGCGCTGACCCAGTGAATGTTGCCCTTGACCTTGTAGTTGTTCGCGCCTTCGGTGCCCGATTTGCTGTCCGGGAAATAGTTGCAATGGACCGCGACGATGTTGCCCTTCTCGTCCTTGTCCGCGCCGATGCATTCGATCACGTAGCCGTAACGCAGGCGCACCTTGTTGCCCGGGAACAGGCGGAAGTAGCCCTTCGGCGGCGTTTCGTTGTAATCGTCGCGTTCGATCCACAGTTCGCGCGAAATCGGAAACTCGCGCACGCCCATTTCCGGATGATGCGGGTGGACCGGCGCATTGCACGGCTCGGTGACGCCTTCCGGAAAGTTGTCGATGATCAGCTTGACCGGATCGAGCACGGCAGCGGTGCGCGGCGCTTTTTCGTCCAGATCGTCGCGCAGCGCGCCTTCGAACACGCTCATGTCGATCCACGAATCGACCTTGGTCACGCCGATGCGCTCGCAGAACAACTGGATCGATTCCGGCGTGAAGCCGCGCCGGCGCACGCCAACAATGGTCGGCATGCGCGGATCGTCCCAGCCGTCCACATGGCCTTCGGTCACGAGTTGCAGCAGCTTGCGCTTGCTGGTGATCGCGTAGGTCAGATTCAGGCGCGAAAATTCGATTTGCTGCGGCAGCGGGCGCGTAAAAACGCCGGCCTCGGCGAGCTCGTTCAGAATCCAGTCGTACAGCGGACGATGGTCTTCGAACTCCAGCGTGCACAGCGAATGCGTGATGTTTTCCAGCGCGTCCGAGATGCAGTGCGTGTAGTCGTACATCGGGTAGATGCACCACTTGTCGCCGGTACGGTAGTGATGCGCGAAGCGGATACGGTAGATCACCGGATCGCGCATGTTGAAATTCGGCGACGACATGTCGATCTTCGCGCGCAGCACGTGCTCGCCTTCCTGGAACTCGCCGGCCTTCATGCGGCGGAACAGGTCGAGGTTCTCCTGCACCGAACGCTCGCGGAAGCGCGACGGCGTGCCGACTTCCGTGGCCGAGCCGCGGTTCGCGCGCATTTCTTCGGCCGACTGGCTGTCAACGTAGGCTTTGCCGCGTTCGATCAGCAGTTCGGCGAATTCGTATAGCTTGTCGTAGTAGTCGCTCGCGTAGTAAAGCTCGGCCTTGCCGTCTTTTTCCCACTCGAAGCCGAGCCAGCGCACGGCGTCGATGATCGAGTCGACGTATTCGACGCTTTCCTTTTCCGGATTGGTATCGTCGAAGCGCAGATGGCACACGCCGCCGTAGCTGCGCGCCACGCCGAAATTCAGGCAAATGCTCTTGGCGTGACCGATATGCAGATAGCCGTTCGGCTCGGGCGGAAAGCGCGTTTCGACGCGCTGACCCCACTTGCCGGTGCGGTTGTCGTCGTCAATGATGTTGCGGATGAAATTGGATGCCGCTGGCGCGTCGTTGCGTTCGGTATTCATGCGAGATGGTGAGAGTCTGTCGGGGGCGCGCAATGCGCCCTCTTATCCGACAATTCTACCTGACGCGTCCCGTCGCGGCAGGCGAGTGCGGCGTGCCGCCAACGTTTGAGCCATTTTGACGGTCATTCAACGGGCGGGCCGGTGCTGTAACAGGAGGTAAAACGTTTTGTTCGCGCGAGCGCGGCCGACTTAGGATGCGAGCGGCGCGGGTTCGCCCGCGAGGGCTGCGCGGGGTGTCCGCGTCGAGTGTCCTTGGCGTGTTTTGGCACAGCAATGGGCTGTATGCGGCCGCTTTCGGTGTGCCGCATCGAGCAGGCAGTCACGCCGCGTTTCGTGCGGTGTCAGTCCATGGGCGGGCAAGCATCGCGCATTGAGCGGCCCATGAGCCGCCTCGCGTTACATGCCCGCCGCCCGATTTTTCCTCGGGGTAGTGCAGCCTGCGCCAGAACGCGCAGCGCGTGCACTCGTCGCAGCCGTCCACGCAGGCCGCACCGCCCTTTGTCGCCCCGCACGATTCCTGTCGTTCGTGCATCACGGCGCCCTCAGTTGCCGGAGTTTCTCGGATGTCTGTCCCGACGCACGGCGCGCCTCGCGCGCCTTTCACTTTTCTCTCCCTGACCCGGATCCTGACGGTGTCGGCTGTACTCGCCGGTTTTGCGGGCGGCGTGGCCGCGCCCGCGGTCGCGCTGGCGAAAACGCCGCCGCCCAGGGCCGTGTTCGACGCCTCGGCGGTGGCCGTGCCGGACCGCTACAGCGCTGACGCGGCGCAGCAGATCTTCGCCGCCGGCGGCAACGCGGTGGATGCCGCCGTCGCCGTCGCCTTCACCCTGGCCGTGACCGCGCCGGATGCGGGCAACCTCGGCGGCGGTGGGTTCATGACCGTGTTCATGGACGGCAAGCCGTACTTTCTCGACTATCGCGAGAGCGCGCCGCAACAGGCGACCCGCGACATGTATCTCGACGACAAGGGCAATCTGCTGCCGGGTATGAGCGCCGTCGGGCATCGCGCGGTGGGCGTGCCGGGCACCGTCGAGGGCATGTGGGAAGCGCAGCAGCGTTTCGGCAAACTGAAGTGGAAGCAGGTGCTCGCGCCCGCGGTCCGCTACGCCACCGACGGTTTCCAGGTCGAACCGTGGTTGCAGCAACGCCACGACGCGGCGGCGAAGAGTTTCGCTGGCAAGACCAACTTCGACGCCTACTTCTCCAATCTCAAGGCGGGCGTGACGTATCGCCAGCCCGAACTGGCGCAGACCCTGTCGCGCATTGCAAGCGACGGCGGGCGTGAATTCTATGAAGGCCGCACCGCCGACCTGATCGCCCAGCAGATGTACGGCCACGGTCTCGTCACGAAACAGGATCTGATTCAATACAAGGCCGTGTGGCGCCAGCCGCTTACCGCCGACTGGAACGGCTATCAGGTCGTCACCGCGCCGCCGCCGAGTTCGGGCGGCGTGGGTCTGATCCAGATGCTGAAGATGAAGGCCGACCTGAAGCAGGCGTTCGATGGCCTTGAGCTGAATTCCGTGCCGTACATCCATCTGATCGCGCAGATCGAGGACCGCGTGTTCGCCGATCGCCAGCAATACCTGGCCGATCCGGATGCGTACAAGGTGCCGACCGGTAAACTGATCGACGACGCCTACCTCGCGCAGCGCGCCGACGAAGTCAAACCCGACGAAGTGCCGGGCGCGACGCCGGTCAAGCCTGGCCTCGGCGACGCGGCGCCGGAGAAGGTCCAAACCACGCACTTCTCCGTGGTCGACAAGTGGGGCAACGCCGTGTCGAACACTTACACGCTGAACGGCGACTTCGGTTCGGGCGTGGTGGTGGACGGCGCCGGCTTTCTGCTGAACGACGCCATGGACGACTTCGTCACCAAACCCGCCGGCGCGAACGCGTCCGGCGCAAGCAGCGCCGAAGTGAACACGGTGGCGCCGGGACGCCGTCCGCTGTCGTCGATGACGCCGACCATTGTGCTGAAGGACAACAAGGTGTCGCTCGTGATCGGCACACCCGGCGGCTCGCGTATCCTGACGTCGATCTTCCAGGTGATGACCGACCTGTACGACTTCAACATGTCGCCCGCCGACGCGCTCGCCGCGATGCGTTTTCACCACCAGTTGCTGCCGCAGAAGACGATCTATTTCGAGCCGTATCGTCCGATCACGGGGGAACTGGCCGAACAGTTGCAGGCCAAGGGCTACACGCTCGAAGGGCAGTCGTTCAACGGCGACGTGCAGATGATCCGTATCGACGGCACGACGCCCGTGCCTGCGGCGGATCCGCGAGGCGTGGGCGTGGGGCGCGTGATGCATTGACGCGGCGATGCGGGCTTGCGCCCGCGCGAGCAAAGACCGCAAGCCAAAAACAATAACTGCGATTAACAACCTTCAACGGGGAACGCGGATGAGCATACGAAAACAGTCCACCACGCTGGTTCTGCCGGGCTACCAGAACTCCGGCGCCGGCCACTGGCAGACGCGTTGGGAAGAACTGAATCCGGCATTCGTGCGGGTGCGCATGCCGGACTGGGATCACCCTGAGCGCGACGCCTGGTGCCGCGCGCTGGACGCCGCCGTGGCCGCCGCCGATGCGCCCGTGGTCTTCGCCGCGCACAGCCTCGGCTGCCTGACGACGGCTTTCTGGGCGGCGCAATATGCGAGCGCCGCGCAGCTTGCGAAGGTGGCGGGCGCGTTGCTGGTCGCGCTGCCCGATCCGGGCGGGGCGCATTTTCCGCGGGACGCGCGTGGCTTCGCACCTGTGCCGCTAAAGCAATTGCCGTTTCCGACCATTGTCGTTGCCAGCAGCGATGATCCCTACGGCGGCGTGCCGTTTTCTCAGGCCTGTGCGAGCGCGTGGGGCAGCCGCTGGATCGACCTCGGCGCGCGCGGCCATATCAACGCGGACAGCGGGCTCGGCGATTGGGACGAAGGGCGTGAGTGGCTGGACTCGTTCGGGCCGCGCTAGCCGCCCGCGCCGTCGATCTGGAAGCCCGCTGCTGCGCTGTGTCCATCGCGGCGCGGCACCGCTCTGCACACCTCGCATCTTCGGACTTCGCGGCGGCCAGGCTGCACACTCAAATCACGGACTGGCTCCGCAACGCGGCAATCGTCGCTTCGTCATAGCCCAGCACGTCGCGCAAGATGCTCTCCGTGTGTTCCCCGAGGGTGGGCGGATGGGCAAGCGCTTCAGGCGGCGTGCCGGTCATATTGATCGGATTGCGCACCAGCTTGACCGTTCCGCCCGACGGATGCGGCAGATCCACCTGCAGCCCGCGTGCCACGACCTGCTCGTTCTCGAAGACTTCGCCGAGATCGTTGATCGGTCCGCACGGCACACCCGCCGCCTCGAGCGCGGCGATCCATTGCTGCTTGCCCTGCAGGCGGACCATCTCCGCGAGAATCGGCACGAGGACGTCGCGGTTGCGCACCCGCGCCGGGTTGGTGGCAAAGCGTTCGTCGTCCGCTAATTCCGGGCGGCCGCCCGCCTCGATGAACTTGCGGAACTGCCCGTCGTTGCCGACCGCGACGATGATCCAGCCGTCGCTCGTCTGGAAGGTCTGGTACGGCACGATGTTCGGATGCGCATTGCCCCAGCGCACCGGCGGCTGGCCGCTCGCCAGGTAGTTCGAGTTCATGTTGGCAAGCATCGCGACCTGCACGTCGAGCAGCGCCATGTCGATGTACTGGCCTTCGCCCGTCCGGTCACGGTGGGTCAGGGCGGTGAGCACGGCGATGGTCGAATACATGCCGGTCATGAGGTCGGCGATCGCGACGCCGGCCTTCTGCGGGCCGCCGCCCGGCTGGCCGTCACGCTCGCCGGTAATGCTCATGAAGCCGCCGATGCCTTGCACGATGAAGTCGTACCCGGCGCGCTGCGCATACGGGCCGGTTTGCCCGAAGCCGGTCACCGAGCAATAGACGATGTCGGGCTTCACTTCCTTGAGCGACGCGTAGTCGAGACCGTACTTTTTCAACTGACCGACCTTGTAGTTTTCCAGCACCACGTCGCTCTGCGCGGCCAGTTCGCGAATGATCCGCTGACCTTCTGGCGAGGCGATGTCCACGGTGACCGAGCGCTTGTTGCGGTTCGCTGCAAGGTAGTACGCGGCCTCGCGCGTGTCCTCGCCTTCCGGCGTCTTGAGGTACGGCGGGCCCCAGTGGCGGGTGTCGTCGCCCACCTCGGGGCGTTCGATCTTGATCACGTCGGCGCCGAAATCGGCGAGAGTCTGCGCGCACCAGGGGCCGGCGAGTACGCGTGTGAGATCCAGCACGCGGATATGACTGAGAGCGCCCATATTGTTCGATGTCTCCTGTGTCGACCAGAGTTAGCGCTTTAGCGCTTAGTTGGTCCCATGCAAGGCGGGTCCCATGCACGTAGTTGCGAGTAGCCAGGCGGCGCGCGAGGCGCTGCGGGATGGAGGCAATCTTAAGCGATTCCCGTGCGCAGGCGCAGTCGGCCGAAGGGCATAGGACGAATGACGGGTCCCGCAAAGCGCCGTTATGTCCCGCGCCGCCCGTTCAAACCTGGCCGAACGGCCAACCATGCAGCCCGCCCCGCCGCGCACGGGCGCCGATCCCGTATAATCAGTCGTTTAAGAAACAAACAGTTGGCGCATCTCACGATGCCGCCGGTAACAGCCAGGGAACTGGCAAACCCGTCCCCCGCCCGCTATGAAAGCCGCCGAAATCCGCGAGAAATTCCTCAAGTTCTTCGAATCGAAGGGCCATACGATCGTTCGCTCGTCGAGCCTTGTGCCCGGCAACGATCCGACGCTGCTCTTTACCAATTCGGGAATGGTGCAGTTCAAAGATGTGTTCCTCGGCGCGGAATCGCGCCCGTATTCGCGAGCCACGACCGCGCAGCGCAGCGTGCGCGCCGGCGGCAAGCATAACGATCTGGAAAACGTCGGCTACACCGCGCGTCACCACACGTTCTTCGAAATGCTGGGCAACTTCTCGTTCGGCGACTACTTCAAGCGCGACGCGATCCACTACGCGTGGGAGCTGCTCACGGGCGTGTATCAGCTGCCGAAAGACAAGCTGTGGGTCACCGTCTATCACGAAGACGACGAAGCGCACGACATCTGGGCGAAAGAAGTGGGCGTGCCGGTCGAGCGCATCATCCGCATCGGCGACAACAAGGGCGCGCGCTACGCGTCGGACAACTTCTGGCAGATGGCCGATGTCGGTCCGTGCGGCCCGTGCTCGGAAATCTTCTACGACCACGGTCCGGACGTTTGGGGTGGCCCGCCGGGATCGCCCGAGGAAGACGGCGACCGCTACATCGAGATCTGGAATCTCGTGTTCATGCAGTTCAGCCGCGACGCGCAAGGCAACATGACGCCGCTGCCCAAGCAGTGCGTCGACACCGGCATGGGTCTGGAGCGTATCGCCGCCGTGCTGCAGCACGTGCACAGCAACTACGAGATCGACCTGTTCCAGGCGCTGATCAAAGCGGCCGGCCGCGAAACCGGCGTGAGCGATCTGACCAACAACTCGCTGAAGGTGATCGCCGATCACATCCGCGCGTGCTCGTTCCTGATTGTCGACGGTGTGATTCCGGGCAACGAAGGCCGCGGCTACGTGCTGCGCCGCATCGTGCGCCGCGCGATCCGCCATGGCTACAAGCTGGGCAAGAAGGGTTCGTTCTTCCATCGCATGGTGGCCGACCTTGTTGCGCAAATGGGCGACGCGTACCCGGAACTGAAGGAAGCCGAACAACGCGTGACCGACGTGCTGCGTCAGGAAGAAGAGCGCTTCTTCGAGACCATCGAACACGGCATGTCGATTCTCGAGAGCGCGTTGGCCGACCTCGAAGCCAAGGGCGGCAAGACGCTCGACGGCGAACTCGCATTCAAGCTGCACGACACATACGGCTTCCCGCTGGATCTGACGGCAGACGTGTGCCGCGAGCGCGAAGTGACGGTCGACGAAGCCGCCTTCGACGAAGCCATGGCGCGTCAGCGCGAACAGGCTCGCGCGGCGGGCAAGTTCAAGATGGCGCAAGGCCTCGAATATTCGGGCGCGAAGACCACATTCCACGGTTACGAAGAAATCGTCTTCGACGACGCAAAGGTAATCGCGCTGTATGTGGACGGCGCCTCGGTGAAGGAAGTGCGTGACGGCCGGCAGGCTGTCGTCGTGCTGGACCACACGCCGTTCTACGCGGAGTCGGGCGGCCAGGTCGGCGACCAGGGCGTGCTGGCCAACGCGAGCGTGCGCTTCGCGGTAAGCGATACGCTGAAGGTGCAGGCCGACGTGGTCGGTCATCACGGCACGCTCGAACAGGGCACGCTAAAGGTGGGCGACGTCGTCAAGGCGGAGATCGACGCGGTGCGTCGCGCTCGCACGGCTCGCAACCACTCGGCCACGCACTTGATGCACAAGGCGCTGCGTGAAGTGCTCGGTTCGCACGTGCAGCAGAAGGGCTCGCTCGTCGACGCGGACAAGACCCGTTTCGACTTCGCGCACAATGCGCCGATGACGGACGAGCAGATCCGCCGCGTCGAGGAAATCGTCAACGCCGAAGTGCTGGCGAATGCGCCGGGCATCGTGCGCGTCATGCCGTTCGACGAAGCGGTGAAGGGCGGCGCGATGGCGCTCTTCGGCGAGAAATACGGCGACGAAGTGCGCGTGCTCGACCTGGGCTTCTCGCGTGAATTGTGCGGTGGTACGCACGTGCATCGCACGGGCGACATCGGTCTCTTCAAAATCGTGATGGAAGGCGGCGTGGCGGCGGGCATCCGTCGCGTGGAAGCGATCACGGGCGACAATGCCGTGCGCTTCGTGCAAGACCTCGACGCGCGCATCAATGCGGCCGCGGCTGTGTTGAAGGCGCAACCGTCGGAACTGACGCAGCGGATCACGCAGGTCCAGGATCAGGTGAAGTCGCTGGAGAAGGAACTGAGCGCGCTGAAATCGAAGATGGCGTCGAGCCAGGGCGACGAGCTGGCGGGTCAGGCGATCGAAGTAGGCGGCGTACACGTGCTGGCGGCCACGCTCGAAGGCGCGGACGTCAAGACGCTGCGCGAAACCGTCGACAAGCTGAAGGACAAGCTGAAGAGCGCGGCGATCGTGCTGGCGTCGGTCGAAGGCGGCAAGGTGAGTCTGATCGCCGGCGTCACGGCGGACGCGAGCAAGAAGGTCAAGGCGGGCGAACTGGTCAACTTCGTGGCGCAGCAAGTCGGCGGCAAGGGCGGCGGCCGTCCGGACATGGCTCAGGCTGGTGGCACCGAGCCGGCGAATCTTCCGGCGGCGCTGGCTGGCGTCAAGGGTTGGGTCGAAGGCCAGCTTTAATTCTGCTGATGTGATTGGGTGGGCCACGCGGGGCGCCGGAAATTCGGGCGTTTAGCGTGGCCTAAGTTTTTTTTCAGAGTCAGGTGCGCCGGGTTTTGGATTGGCCGCGCTCCGAGCCTTGATTTTGCTCGCAGTGTTCGTTTTGACGGATGCCGGCGACGCAGCCAAAAATCAGACTGCACCCTCCGCAACGGTCGCAATCCCGGTCGAATTCACGGCATCCTGCCGCATCACAAGCGCCTGCTTCAGCGCGTTCAGCGCGGACGAAAAATGTCCGCGTCGCCACACCAGCAGTGTCTCGATCACGCCGATATCGGGCAATTCATGCACCGCGATATTGCTGGCGTCGGTCTGCAAATTCAGCACCGACCGGGGCGCGACCGCAACCCCCGCGCCTGCGGCCACGCAAGCCACGATTGCGTGATACGAGCCCAGTTCCAGCACGCGCGCCGGCCTCACGCCGTGCTCCAGATACCACTTCTCGATATAAGACCGGTAAGCACAGCCGCGCTCGAACGCGATCAGCGTCGACAACGCAATGTCCCGTACGTCGCGAATCGGCCGATGCCCGCGCGGCGTCAGCATCACCAGTTCTTCCCGAAACACCGGCACCGATTCGAATAAATCGCCGAGCGTGGCGCGGTCCAACGGCGTCGCCACCAAAGCCGCATCCACTTCGAATTCACGCACCCGCTCGATCAGCTTGCCAGTCGTGCCGATCTCGAGTTCCAGCGCGACGGCGGGCCACTGCTGGTGATAGCGCGCGAGCAGTGCGGGAAGTCGCGTCGCGGCGACACTCTCCATCGTGCCCAGACGCAGCCGTCCACTTGGGCGATCCTCACGCACCGCGTGGCGCGCTTCATCCGCGAGCGCGAGCAGGCGCTCGGCATACGGCAGCAGCGTCTCGCCTGCTGGCGTCAGTACGAGACGACGCCCGTCGCGGATGAACAGGTCGGTGCCCAATTGCTCCTCGAGCTGCTTGATGCGCGTGGTCACGTTCGATTGCACGCGATTGAGCTTGGCGGCAGCGCGCGTCACGCCGTTTTCCCGCACGACGGCGCGAAAAATGGTCAAAGCGGCCAGATCCATGATTCTCTCTCGGCGATGGGTGATATCCGAATTATTCATTTTTCGTGATTGAAAGGTCAAGCTAGTATGGACGTACGCCATCTGACCCGTTGACTGCATTTATTGCCCTTGCCCATGAACGACCTCGCCTCCACCGCGCACGGCGGCTTCGCCGAACGCCACGCCGCCCGCCGCGCAGCGCTCGCCTGCATGGTCACGCTGGCCGTCGCGCTCGGTATCGGGCGATTCGCATTCACGCCGCTTTTGCCGCTGATGCTTCACGGCAGCGGGTTCGGTCAGCCGCAGCTCGATATTCAGCATGGCGGCTGGCTGGCGTCGTTCAATTACGCGGGGTATTTCGTCGGCGCGCTCACGTGCGCGGCGCTGCGGATCGCGCCGGCGCGCATGGTGCGCGCGGGGCTTGCCGCGACCGTGTTGCTGACGTTGATGATGGGCGTGACGAGCCAGTTCTGGATC